>PKEY01000012.1 GCA_002919265.1 Hyphomicrobiaceae bacterium
TCTCGCTTCCTCGGCATGGACTTCACGGTAGCCGTCTATGTCGGCCTTGTGGGCATCCTGCTCTGCTCGATGCTTGGCGGTATGAAAGCGGTGACCTGGACCCAGGTGGCGCAATACATTGTGCTGATCGTGGCCTACCTGATTCCGGTTATCATCCTGTCGACGCAAAAGTACGGCATCCCGGTGCCTCAGCTCACGTACGGGCAGGCTCTCCGTGATATTGCTGCGCTGGAACAGGGCATGTTGAGCAATGGTTTGGCCACCGCTCAAACGCTCAAACCGCACGTGCAGCCTTTCACGACTTACGACCCGCTCAACTACTTTGCGCTGATCCTGTGCTTGATGGTGGGCACGGCCTCGCTGCCGCACATTTTGATGCGCTACTTCACCACGCCATCGGTGCGTGAAGCGCGCAAGTCGGTGGCTTGGTCGCTGTTCTTCATCTTCCTACTGTACTTCACCGCGCCAGCCTACGCGGCCTTCTCGAAGCTCGAAGTCTACTCGACCGTCATTGGTCGCGATTTCGACTCGATCCGGCCGTGGCTCTTTACCTACGGGAACCTCGGGCTGGTGAAAATTTGCGGCGTGAACGCAACGAGCGTCGAGGCGATCAAGGAGGCTTGCAGTCAGGTTGCTGGACACCCCGGCGTCATCCGGTTGCAGGACTTCTCGATCGACACTGACGTGATCGTGCTCTCCACACCGGAAATCGCGGGCATGCCCTACGTGATCGCCGGTCTTGTCGCCGCCGGTGGCTTGGCTGCGGCTCTGTCGACTGCCGACGGTCTTCTGCTCGCCATCGCCAACGCGTTGTCGCACGACATCTACTACAAGATGCTCGACCCCAACGCCCCGACGGCGCGCCGTCTGATCATTGCCCGTATCCTGCTGTTGTCGGTGGCCGTTGGCGCTGCCTATACGGCTTCCACAAAACCGGCCGACATTCTGTCGATGGTGGCCTGGGCGTTCTCGCTGGCAGCGGCGGGCATCTTCCCAGGGTTGGTGCTCGGCATCTGGTGGAAGCGCGCCAACACGCCAGGGTGTATTGCGGGAATGATCCTCGGCTTCGGGATCTGCCTGTACTACCTGGTCGGCACGCGCTACTTCGCCGTCAGCTTCTACGAGACATGGAGCTGGCTGTCGAACGCTTCGCCTGCGGCTATCGAGAAGTTCAACGAGCTCAAGGCGGCTTGGATGAACGCGGCGGACGAAGCGGCCAAGCAGGCAGCCTGGGCGGCGCTCGACAAGCACGCGCAGACAATCGCCAACTGGTGGGGTGTCAGGAACATCTCGGCGGCCCTGTTCGGCCTGCCCGTTGGGTTCCTCGCCATCTGGATCGTATCGCTCCTTACGGCTCCGCCGTCCAAGGAGGTCCAGGAGATGGTCGACGCCACACGGCGTCCCCGCGGCCAGCCCATCATGCGCGACAAGGATGCCCCAGCAGCGGCTCATTAAGGGCCTCTGGCATAACGGCAAGTTGGAGGGCGGGTCTTGCACCCGCCCTCTTTTTCCGCAAGGATCGCCGCACCCGTGTTCAGGAATTCGCGATGTCGGTAGCCGAAAACTTTTTCACGTACTGGTACTTCCACATCCCGAATTTCATCCTCGCCGCACTGATTTACACGCTCATCGGCCGCTATCTGCTGGGCCTCCTCTTCAGCAAGAAGCCAGAAGCCGTCATCCTGCGCGTGTTCGAGTCCATCACGGACCCAATCTTGAAGGTGGTGCGGTTCATCACGCCCGCAGTCGTCCCAAACGGACTGGTTCTCGTCTTCGCGGTGGCCTGGCTGATGGCCGCACGCATGTTCTGGTTTCTAACATGCGTCGCCGCGGGCATGTCTCCGTCGGTGGGGGTCTAGTTGGTCATGACCGAGCTTGAGAACAGAGAAGACCTGCTGAAACGAGACATCCTGCTCCTGGCGACGGCGGGCGTTTCAGTGCTCAACGGAATGCACTTTTCGCCCTACTTCGACCCCGTCTTCATCCTGCTCAAGCCCTTCATCGCGGGCACGCTTCTCTCAACGCCGCTCGTCCTTTTTTATCTTACTTCCATCTTCACCTCGCTGATGACGCTGCTCATCGCGGGCATTCCGGCAGCTCTTTATGAGCGCTACCGCGGGCTGGAGGACAGCAACGCATCATCGCTCGGCATCTGGCTCGCCTGCACGCTCTTGCTGGCTATTCCGTCGTTCCTAGCCATGGCCGGCGCGTAGTCACCCGCACGTTCTACGACATCCGCACCTAATCCAGTCCCGAGGAGGCCATCTCAGATTGGTGAGCCGCCGATCACATTTCTGCGTCTGCGCCGAAGCGTCTCTCGCCTGAGGAACGAAATACGACTAAAGTCGTATATGTCGCGAGTGCAGGCACATGCCTTGAGCGCGAGAGTGTCCAATGGAAAAGATCGAACAGCTCGCCCACGCGTCGGTGGCCCGCGGCTGCGGCTTTGCCATGCTGGCCATTGCCATTCTAATGATCGGCTTATCCGCGCAGTTCGACGTTGCGTTGCGTGCCGGAGGGCTGAGTTGCTTGCTCATGTGCTTCGTTCTGATTGGCATGAGCTGGCGTGCCGCCACCACACCCTACAAGCAGACCGAACTCTGGTTGATGCTCGAGCCCACCGAGCGCCCTCAGCCCACCGTTGCGCAAGACATCATCAGTGCTGCGCGGCAAGAGGCGCTTCTGGAATTCGCCCTTCGCTCCGCGTGGCTCGCCCTGGCACTGCTCTCGATGGCCTTGTTATGGGGCCTCTTCCCAAGTAAAGCCGCGATGTAGAGGATCAGGCTCACTTCGTCTGGCCACGGCTTAATTTAACCGTCCGAATTTGTTTCTTTTTTCTCTCAGTTGTCGGTCAAATTCCGGCCACAACTGGGGGCTACCCCTTTGTTCCGCCCGGGGGGACGCTGATTTCTGCAGCGTGGCACTCATGCCGATTCCATCCCCTGTAGCTCCGCCTCGCACCTCTCGCGGGCCGGACTACGTCAGTGCATGATGCGAACTGTTGTAGATGGAAGGTTCGCGCACTGATCCGGTGCAAGCAGCAACCCTAGACAGAAACGGATGACGCCAAAGCCCGTAAACTGCGTCCAGCCCCTGCTTGTTCGCCGCTCTTGCTCCTTGGGATGAGCAGATAGGCCCTCAGGCGGGCAGCAGACCTCGCTGTTCAGACGCCAGTCGGGCAATCCGGGGGAACATCTCAGTATGAGTACCGTGAGTTCTATGCGCGGCTTCGCGTGCGGAGCCGGTGACGCCGTTCGTGTGCGCGCCAGACAATTCGTCCTTGCTTTGGCATTTGGCTCAGCGGCGCTGATGGTGGCACCAGAAGTAAGCCGCGCAGACAGTGGAAACGAATGGTTGCGGGAGACTTTCGCTAGATCGTCGGCACAAAGGTTCGACTCTGAGAGATACTACAGAAAACCCTCCCGCAAGTTTGCAAAGCCAAGTAAACTCGGCGCTTATCTGCCGGAAAAAGAACGTCCTCGGCGGAAAAAATCGAACCACGTAAGGACAGCCAGTCTCGGGCCCACGCCCATTCCCTCCGCGCCCTCGGAGCCCGTCACGGGTGGTGGCAAGGTTCGTTGGGTGGCGAATGCCAACTGCCTGACACCCAGTCTGCGGAGCGTCATCAATCACATTGCTGCAAATTACGGATCAGTCCGTGTGAACTCGACGTGCCGCAGCCGAGCGCACAACCGTCGTGTGGGCGGTGCTCCGCGCTCGTATCACCTGACGGGCAACGCAGCGGACATTCGGGTCTTCGGCAATGTCCGGGCTGTGTACGCTTATCTCAAGACCGCGGTCGGCGGATTGAAGCACTACGGCGGCGGCCTGTTCCACATCGATACAGGTCCGCGCCGGCGGTGGTGACGTAACAGAGACGGGCCGGCGATCAGAGCGCCGGCTCGACACTCACGAGTCGAATTGTCAGCGCTCGACGAAAATGCTCGGCGCTGTCCACGGCCCGCGAAGCACCAGGACGTCGGGCTCTGTTTTCTTCGCAGCGGCCTCCGGCAGAGCATCCATCAGCAGCCGCAGGTCCAGTTGTTGTGATTGCAGGCTGATGGTTCCCATAGCCTTGAGCAGGTTTCCACCAGATCTTACCTCGACCTGCTCGCTGGCCATGATCCCCTTATCGATACGGAACTTGGCCTCAAGTCCCTCCACAGACGTTTGGCCCTGAAGCGCGTTGTTCCAGCCCTCGACGCCACCTTCTTGGGCTGCTGCCAGCAACTCCTTCACGTCGATCCCAAGCCGGCCACCCTCATTGAGGTGGAACGTCACCTTGCCGCGCGCACCATTCACAAGTTCCGAAACGGATTGCCCGTCACCTGTGAGATCGATGGCGATGTTTGACAGTCCGTGCACGGCAGTACGGCCAAGCAACACCATGGAGGCATTCGCCGCGTCGAAGTCCTCAAGCTTCACACGAATGCCCACGTGGGGCAACGAACCCGAAAGATCCGCTGTCAGCTGACCACTCGCCCTCCCGTTGTCGACGCCTAACTCAGCAACATCAGCGAGAATCCGCCCATTTTTTATGGAGAGCGAAGCCGCAAACCGCCCCAGCTTCCATTGACCCACGGAAAGCTGCGCAGCCGAAAGGCGGAGGTCCGCATTGATGGGCGCGGACAGATAATTCGAGATGTCGGTTTGGTCGGTGCGGGCCCAATCGAGAAAATTGGAGAGCAGGTCGCCCTGCCCCGCGTCCGCAAAGTACGGGGTCAGGTCCAGCGACTTCATTGCAAGCGTGCCGGTGACCGCGGGCCTGTCGCCGGTCATGTTCAAGGTGAGCGTGCCCGTCGCGTCGTTCCCATCCATCCGGAAAGTGGCTTTGTCAAAGGCCATTGACGGGCCTTGCCAGCTGAGATCGCCACGGATGTCGGCGTTCTTCAGGCCTGGACCAGAAGCCCACTCCGCCCCGAACCAACGCGCCAGATCGCGCAGATTACTCGTGAGAACCTCGATCCGCCCCTGCAGGCCAAGCGTACCCGCAATGGCGACTTGGCCCTCGAAAAACATGTCGATGAGAGGTGATTTGAGGCGCAGCTTCATAGGAAGGGAGGCAGTAGCCTCTCCGCCAAGCACGGAAGGCGCAGATATGTCGAACGCGACTTCCTGACCGCGCAGGTTGCCGGTTCCGCGGATTGTCACGTTGTTTCTGCGACTGGCGAGAACCTCCGCCGTAACGTTCTCTAACTTTTGGCTGTGCCCATCCGGGAGGGTGATCTCGACGCTGCTGTTGCGGATTGCCAGCGATTGGAAATTGAGAGCGCGAATTGCATCCGTGAACAGCGCAGCCCCACCAACAGCGCCAGCAGTCTGCAATTTCTCTTTACTGCCGATCCTGAAGTTACCGCCGTCAATGATGAGGCGCGCGGTTCCATCCTGTAGGATGGCAGCATCGGGACGTACGCGGGCTTTTTGCTGCGGATCGAGGTCAATCGTGCCACCTTCGACGCTGACGCGCAGCGCAGGAGTGATCTCCGTTGGCACGAGGATCTGCTCCGCCTCGCGCGCCGCCGCGAAGACGGCGACGTTGGAGAGCCTGATCTCACGCGCATCGAAGTTGAAGACCAGAGGGGCGGAGATACCCAGCGCAACGCACGAGACAACAAGCGCAACGGCCAAGAAGAGCCTGCCGGGCCTGATGTTCTGCATATTATGCGGGCTCCCTCGTCGTATCCGACGCTATTCTCGTGCCTGGGTCGAACCGGCGAACGCCGAGCGCAAGCAAGCGTGTCCCTTGGTCATCAGCCCATAGCCTTCTTAACTGGTCGCCCTGGGCTAGGCAAGAGAACGCTTGCGTGTATTCACGCTGCCTCGAATCAGTCACTGCACCATATTTGATTTGCGGCCCACCCGGGTATATCGAAGTCGCGTGGGTGTGAAGGAGAACACGAATGAACCAGCCGCTCTGGTCGCCGGGAGACGCCCGTAAAGCTGACACGAACATGGCGCGATTCAGCCAGTGGGCAAGCGCGAAGCTCGGCCGCGACCTATCGGACTACAGGGCATTGCACGCGGCCTCGATCGAGGATCCAGCCTGGTTCTGGAGCAGCCTTTGGGATTACGCCAGTGTCATCGGCGAAAAGGGCGTTCCTCCCTATCTCGTAGACGCTCACAAGATGCCGGGGGCGAAGTTCTTCCCGGAAGCACGTCTCAACTTCGCCGAGAATGTCTTAGCGCGGCTTCTGGAAGGCGACGCGCTAGTCTTCTGGGGCGAGGACAAGGTCAAACGTCGCATGTCGAGCACCGAGCTGCGGCGGCAGGCGGCGCAGGTTCAATCCATGCTGCGCGCGGCCGGTGTGACGGCAGGCGATCGGGTCGCGGCAATCCTTCCCAATATGCCGGAGGCTATCACCGCTGTCCTCGGCGCCACAGCCGAGGGTGCAGTGTGGTCATCATGCTCACCGGATTTCGGCGTGCAGGGTGTGCTCGACCGATTCGGCCAGATCGAGCCGAAGGTGTTGATTGCCTGCGACGGCTACTACTACGCGGGCAAGACCATAGAGCTCACAGAGCGCCTCACTGAGATCGTCTCGAAGCTGCCTTCCGTCGAGAAGGTGGTCATCGTGTCCTACCTGGGCCAGGCCGCTTCGGTGGTCGACAAGCTCAACGCGGTGTTGGGGCGCGGCAAGATCGCGGAGACGTGGGCTGAAGCGGTGCTGTCTCAAGAGGCGGAAACGCCCACCTTCAACCGTCTGCCCTTCGCGCACCCGCTCTACATTCTCTTCTCATCGGGCACGACCGGCGTGCCGAAGTGCATCGTCCATTCGGCCGGCGGCACGCTGCTCAAGCACATTTGCGAGCAGCATCTGCACTCCGACATCAAGCCTGGCGACCGCGTGTTCTACTTCACGACACTGGGCTGGATGATGTGGAACTGGCTCGTGACCTGCCTCGGGTCCGGCGCGACGTTGCTGCTCTACGATGGCTCGCCGTTCTATCCGTCAAACCGCATCCTCTGGGATTACGCCGCGGAGGAAGGCTGCACCCACTTCGGAACATCGGCGAAGTACATCGACGCGCTCAAGAAGTCTGGGCTCGAGCCGCGCACGTCCCACAAGCTCGACACGGTACGCGTTGTTCTCTCGACAGGTTCGCCGCTTGCGCCTGAGAGCTTCGATTACGTCTACGAACACATCAAACCTGACGTGCACCTCGCCTCGATCTCAGGAGGGACGGACATCGTGGGCTGCTTCGTGCTGGGCATTCCCACCGAGCCGGTCTGGCGCGGGGAAATTCAGGGGCCCGGCCTCGGCATGGCCGTCGACGTGTTCGATGACGAGGGCAAGCCGCTGAGGCGCGGCAAGGGCGAGCTCGTCTGCGTGCGACCCTTCCCGTCGATGCCAATCTGCTTCTGGAACGACCCTGACGGACAGAAGTACACCGGCGCCTACTTCTCGCGCTTTGAGAACGTCTGGCACCACGGTGACTTCGCCGAGTGGACCGAACACGGCGGCATGATCATCCACGGGCGCTCAGATGCCACGCTCAATCCGGGCGGCGTGCGCATCGGCACGGCGGAGATTTACCGTCAGGTTGAGAAACTGCCAGAGGTCCAGGAGTCGATCGTTATCGGCCAGGAGTGGGAGGGCGATGTTCGCGTCGTCCTGTTCGTAGTGCTGAAACCCGGCTTGAAGCTCGACGACGCACTCATCGACCGCATCAAGACCCAGATCCGCACGGGCGCGAGCCCGCGCCATGTGCCGGCAAAGGTCATTCAGGTAGCCGACATTCCCCGCACGAAATCCGGCAAGATCACCGAGCTCGCCGTGCGCGACGTGGTGCACGGACGCGAGGTGAAGAACAAGGAAGCCCTCGCCAATCCGGAGGCGCTCGAGCTGTTCCGGAACCTGCCGGAGTTGCAAACCTAGAAGTGGACGAAGCGGGCCAACTTAGGGCCCGCTTCCGGTACCGGCGCGACCTCCCGCGACAGCTCTGTGCAACAGCAGCACCGGGATGAGACCGACGGCTACGATCGTCAGGGCTCCCGGTGCGGCGTGCTCAAACTGCTCGAGAACAGCGAAATTGTAGACCTGCGTCGCAAGCGTCTCGAAGTTGAAGGGGCGCAGCAGCAGGGTTGCAGGAAGCTCCTTCATCGAGTCGACAAAGACGAGCAATCCACCCGCGCCGAGAGCCGGCACAAGCAGCGGCATGTGAACTCGCCAGAGCGTTGACAGCGAGCTTTGGCCCAGCGTCCGCGCAGCCGCATCCAGGTTTGGCGAAATGCGCTGGAGGCCCGCCTCGACAGAACCGAGCGAAACCGCGAGAAAGCGAATTGTATAGGCGAGCACGAGCGCGGCCACCGAACCTGACAACAAGAGGCCCGTTGAAACACCAAAGGTCCCTCGCGCCAGCGCATCGACCATATTGTCGAAGGTCGCCAACGGGATCAGAAGACCCAGCGCAAGCACGGTCCCCGGGATGGCATAACCCAGCCCCGCGATTTGCACTGCCGTGCGCGTGAACTTGTTGGATGTCACGCGTTGCGCGTAAGCGAGCAGCAGAGCGCAGAGGACTGCGAGCAACGCCGCAATCGCCGATAGCATCACGCTGTTCCAGGCCGTTTGCCAGAAGCCACTATCGATAGCCTCCGAGGCGTAACGCAAAGTCGGCGACAGCAGCACGCCAAATGGCACCAGGAAGCCGAGAACGAACGGCAGTAGGCAGATCAGCGCAGCCACATATCCGCGCCACCCTTCGACATCCGAGAACGGAATGGAGCGATAGCGACCGGTTGTATGATGGAAGCGGCCGCTGCCACGTGCGATTCGCTCGGCCGCGAAAAGCACAACCACAAAGAACAGTATCACTGCTGCCAGCTGGGCGGCGCCCCCGAGATTGGAGCGATGCAGCCACGTCGTATAGACGCTGATCGTAAGCGTCTCGATTCCGAGGTACTGCACGGCCCCGAGATCATTCAGGCATTCCATCAGCGCAAGAGCCACGCCGGCTGCGAGCGCCGGCCGCGCAAGGGGCAGAGCTACTGACCAGAACGTGCCGAGTGCTGTGCGTCCCAACGTCCGCGCAACCTCCAGAACGCACACGGATTGCTGCACGAAGCTCGCCCGCGCGGTGAGGTAGACGTAAGGGTAAAGCACCATCGAGAGGACGAAGATGCCCCCGGTCAGCGATCGGATCTCGGGGAACCAGTAATCGCGCGCACTGGTCCAGCCAAACACGGCTCGCAGCCAGGTCTGTATCGGCCCCGCATAATCGAACAGGTCGCCGTAACAATAGGCGACGATGTACGTCGGCATCGCCAGGGGGATCACTAACAGACGATCGACGATGACCCGCCCCGGAAAGCGATACATGGTCACGAACCAGGCCGTCGCCGTGCCAATCACGAGCGTAAGCACCCCGACGCCTAGCATCAGCAGGACAGTTTCCTTAACCGACCGCGGGAGCACCGTGCTGGCCAGATGTGGCCAGATGTTCTCTGTGGGCGCCAGCGCCAGCACGCTGATGGTGATGACGGGCAGCATCATCAGGGCAAGGATCAGCGCCACAAGGGCCGTCCAGCTTGGCGACACGCGCTGTCGCGCGCGCCAGCTTGCGATGGCGCGCGGCACGCCGGTCATACTGCGAATGACTTCCTGTAAGGAGGGCGGTCGCAGCGACGTTGGGGCTCGATCCTGCATGACATTCGACCATGACTACGCCGCGCAAACTCGGTCAAGGTCGCCAGTGCCGCTGGCGATAGCGGCCTGGTCGCCGGTTCTATGGCGTTAGCTGTCCACGGAGCGCGCCCCAATTAGCAGTCCCGGCGGAAGCTCTTGACACCCACTTGCGCGCATTGTGGTCGCGCAAAAGAAACAAGTGATAATGTAGGGAAGCAGCTAGGAAAGCCCGGCGGCACAAGCCTTCAGTTGGTACCGCCTCCTGGATTCGAACCAGGGACCCCCAGATCCACAATCTGGTGCTCTAACCAACTGAGCTAAGGCGGCATGGCAATCGCGCGCCGCCAAAAAGCGACAGACCGCGGCCGACGTCAAGCCCTAAATACTCGATCTGGGGTCGCACGCCAAGTGATCCCCGACCGCCCACGCGAAAGCGCCATCTGGCCCGATGTTGCTGGCCGTCTGCAACATCAACCTAGACGATTGAAATGGTGTGCGGCCTTGCCTACCGTCATGCGCCGCTTCTGCTGAAGCCAATCGGACGATGAGGGGGGATAACACAGCATGACTGCCCAAGGCCCGCTCGCCGGAGTGCGCGTGCTTGAGTTCGGCCAGATCGCAGCTGGGCCGTTCGCCGGCTCCCTCCTGGCAGACCTCGGCGCCGATGTGGTGAAGGTAGAGAATCCGCAGGGTGGCGATGGATTGCGCGGCTGGCCGCCCCTCTCGAGCACCGGCGATGGCCCCCCGTTCAGCGAAAACTTCGCGTCGGTCAATCGCAACAAACGTTCCATTGCCATCGACCTCAAGAACCCGGAGGAAGCGGCGACTTTGAAGCGTCTCATCGCTGTCGCCGATGTCGTGCTCGAGAACTTTCGGCCAGGGGTGCTCAAGCGGCTCGGCTTTGGCTACGAAGACCTCAAGCCGCTTAATCCGCGCCTCGTCTACTGCTCCATCTCCGGCTACGGCCAAACGGGCCCTTACGCAACGAAGGGTGCCTTCGACGTGACCGTCCAGGGCATGAGCGGGCTGATGAGCGTCACCGGCGAGGAGGGTCGCCCGCCAGTCAAGTGCGGTGTCCCGGTGGCCGATTTCTGCGCAGGCCTCTACGCCGCCTACACCATCACCGCGATGCTTATGCAGACCCGGCAAACCGGCGAAGGCGCCTATATCGACTGCTCGATGCTGGGTGCCCTGATCGGCGTTGCAGCACTACAGACGAGTGAATACTTCGGCACGGGCAAGTCTGGTCCCCGCCTTGGCTCGGCGCATCCGCGGAATGCGCCCTACCAGGCGTTCAAGGCCAAGGACGACTATTTCATCATCGCCGCAGGGAACGATGCCCTTTGGCGGCAGGTTGCCGAAGCCGTTGGCCTGCCGGACCTGCCATCCGATCCACGCTTCACGACCCAGCTCGACCGGGCGCGCAACCAGAAAGAGCTTGCGGCGATCCTCGAGGAAAGATTCGCAACGCGCACCGCGCGAGAGTGGCTCGAGGAAATGGATCGTCGCGGCGTGCCCTGCGCACCGATCAATTCCTACGCCGAGATTCTGAGTGATCCCCACGTGAAGAGCATGGGGCTGGTGTTGCCCTTGACGCTCCCAAATGGGGTTGAGACACGCACAACCGCATTCCCTATCGGGATTTCGGGCTTCAATTTCGAGATCCGCCACCCTCCACCCGAACTCGGTGCCCACACACAGGAGGTGATAAGCGAATGGCTCGACGCCGAGGAAACGAAAGTGGCGGGCTGACATAAACAATCAGTGCGCGGCCTTCGTCGCCCGAGATTTCCAGCGCAAGTCTGGGATGCACGAGCGCTGACGCTCGCGCCGACACGTCGCCATCTCTTCAAACTCCCGAGGAACGATTATCTCTTTCGTGAGCGGTGGAACTGCTGCTTCAAGGCGTCGTTCCAAGAGAAGGCTCATCAAATATCCCTGACGCAAGCCGTCTCGGTTCGAAAACTGAAGACGCCAGCTGTGTGGGAGGAGCTGGCCTTGCCCGGCCCGGTCGTTATAACGCTTGAGGCTTTCGACGCCGCCGTTTTCGACCTCGACGGCGTCATCACGAAGACGGCCTCAATCCATGCGGCCGCTTGGAAGGAGCTGTTCGACGACTATCTGCGCGCGCGCGCAGAGCGCAGCGGAGAGCCTTTTCGCCCGTTCGATGCCGAACAAGACTATCTGCGATATGTCGACGGGAAACCGCGCTCCGAAGGAGTGAAGAGCTTCCTTGAGTCCCGGGGGATCGACCTGCCGTTTGGCCACCCTGACGATCCGCCCGAGGCCCAAACGATTTGTGGCCTCGGAAACCGAAAGAACCTCATCTTCAATCAGCGCCTCACCACTGATGGTGTCGAAGTCTACGAAAGCTCCGTGCGCCTCGTTCATGAGCTGCGCAGCTATGGAATTCGGATCGGACTTGTCTCATCGAGCAAGAACACGAGGACAGTTCTGAACATTGCCGGCCTGGAAACCCTGTTCGATGCCTACGTGGATGGTGTCGAGGCGGCTCGTCTCTCCCTCAAAGGCAAGCCGCATCCCGACACATTCCTCCATGCGGCTAAACTGCTCGGCGTTGCGCCGGCCAGAGCGTTTGGCGTCGAGGATGCCCTGTCTGGCGTTCAGGCCCTCAAGGCTGCCGGCTATGGCTTGGTCATCGGCGTCGACCGCGCGAACCAGGCAGGAGCCTTGCGCGACAGTGGTGCTGATGTCGTTGTGGCCGATCTGGCCGAGTTGCGCCTCCAGCCTCCCTCGGGACGGCAAACCGGCGCGGTCGAGAGAAAGGCATCCAAGTACTGATGATTGCCAAGGGCACCATCGACGCCAAGTCGGAAGCCCCCTTGCAGGATCATCCGCGCGTTCCTTTGTGAACTATGCGCTGGAAAGGCGATAAAAGCCGATCTGGCGCGTTTCTGATTTGGAAGAATTGGCTTCTGCTAAGGCGATTGGTGAAGCGCGATGGTGGCCGAGGCACCAACAATCTGCACTTTGACACTCAATCCGGCCCTCGACATTGCGACGTCGACCGACCGGGTGACAGCCACCCATAAGCTTCGCTGTTCGCAAGCCCGCTATGATCCCGGTGGCGGTGGAGTCAACGTTGCTCGAGTCATCTACACGCTCGGCGGCCAAGCAACCGCTATCTACACAGCAGGCGGACCTGTCGGCGATTCCCTGCGAAAGCTGCTCGATGCCGCGGGAATTCCCCAGCGCGTCATTCCTATCGCGGGCCACACCCGAGTCAGCTTCACCGTGGATGAGCGAGTGAGCAATGAACAATATCGATTCGTCTTCCCGGGCCCGACCTTGACGATCGAAGAGCAGGAACAATGCCTGGAAGCAATCAAATCTCTTGATCCGCGCCCGAACTTCCTTGTAGCGAGCGGTAGCCTGCCCCCTGGCGTGCCGACGGATTTCTATGCGCGGGTTGCCGAGCTCGCAATAGAGCTCGGAGCGAAATTCTTTCTCGACACCTCTGGCGACGCCCTGAGAAATGCCGGGCGGAAAGGCGTTTATTTGATCAAGCCGAATTTGCGGGAATTGTCCGAATTTGTCGGCCGAGAGCTTGCGACCGAGCAGGAGAGAATTGAAGCTGGTCGCCAGATGATTTCCGAAGGGCGGGCCGAAGTGGTCGTATTATCTCTCGGAGCTGAAGGTGCGCTGCTTATTACCGCCAATATGGCCGAATATTTCCCTGCGCTGGAAGTGCCTCTCCGCAGCGCTGTTGGCGCAGGCGACAGTATGCTGGGTGGCATCGTTTATGCGCTCGCGCAAGGCAAGCCGCTTCGCGATGCTGTCTTGATGGGCATGGCGGCTGGCGCCGCAGCTCTGATGACTGAAGGCACAGAGCTCAGCCGGCGGGAAGATACGGAGCAACTTTATCAGGAAATGCTCGCCCAAGCCGTCCAGTGATTGGTGCCACGCGAGAAAGGCGGAAACGGAATTATGTTCTCGCCGTTTCCGCCTCGACCACGACGAGGCGATCAACGATCTCCTTTACGCCTGGAACGTTGCGCGCCGTTTCCACGAGCCTGCGAGCAAGATCAGCGTTCGGCATCGCGCCCCTTAATTCGACGATGCCATTTTGGACAAGCACGTTGACCGCAACCTTGGTGCCGCAGCCTTCGCGCGATAAGGCCTCGATCACGCGATCCCGCAATGAGAAATCCTCAGCCGTCGCATTGGGCATCATTTTCGCCTCAAGCGCTAGGCCGCGCAGTAAATCCGCCCTGCTGACAATGCCGACGACCTTATTGTCTTTCACGACGGGAATGCGCTTGATCCCGTTCGTCTTCATTTTCTTGACGATCTCGTGAACCGGCGTGTCCTCGGTCGCCGTAATCACTTGCGTGGTCATGACATCGGCAACCTTCTGCGCCGGCTGCACCGGACGGACAACGTCTGATTTTGCCGGATCAAGGATGAATTCGAGCCAGCGTCGGCGATGGCGGTCGCCCGTAATCGCGCTGAGAAGATCCCCTTCGGTGACGATACCGACGAGATTGCCGTTATCATCCACCACAGGCAGCCCACTGATACGATGATCCAGCATCATCCGCGCCGCTTCCCGGATGGAGGCATCGGGCTTTATGGTCGCCGCGCCGAACGTCATGACCTGGGCTGCTTGCATGGTCTCCTCCTGGGTTGCCGTGCAGGCTCATTTGGACTGGGAACGCAGATCAGCCGATAAGAAGTGTGTGCTCCCGTGCAGGCAGCGATGGCTTCGCCTGCCAAATCTATTAACGCACGAGGGGCACCCTGAAGTTCAAAGGAAGCGCCTCACGACGTCATTGACGTCCGTCATTTCCGCCCTCGCGAAGCGTTCGATCACTTTTTGTCACGACGAGCCGAACGGCGACCTCACGCCGCGTGACGACGCACCCTGCTCCCTTTCCTTGTTGCCTCGGAGAGAATGGTGGTACAGGTCGGTCATAGGAGGGCCGCACTGTGACGGTTGCACCCCATCCGAAAGCTCCCGGCCTGGAAGTCGGCATCACCGAGCCGATGATCCGGGAGCTCGTGCATACGTTCTACACGCGGGTCCGGCAGGACGAACTGCTCGGGCCAATCTTCAATACGCATGTTCAGGATTGGCCGGAGCATCTGGACAGGTTGTGCGCCTTCTGGTCCTCGGTCACGCTGATGACTGGCCGGTACAAGGGCCGGCCTGTTCCCGCTCATGCCAAGCTGCCCGGCATTACGGGCCAGCATTTCGCCCACTGGCTGGCCCTCTTCGCCCAGACGGCGCGGGACGTCTGCCCGCCCGAGGCGGCGGAACTCTTCATCGACCGATCTCAGCGGATCGCGCAATCGCTTCAGAACGCCATTGCTTTCGTCCGCGGCGAGCCGTTCGAGGCGGGCCATGGTGCCGCCTGAGGTCGTCGCATGGCGCAAGGCCGAACGCAGTAGGCTCCTTGAGCTCCGCCGCAACCTGCCATTGGCTGATCGGGCGAAGCTTATTGAACCACTGCTCACCAACCTGCGTGGGCTTCTGGAGAAACTCTCCTTCAACTCCCTCGGCATTTACTGGCCCATCCAGCGTGAGGTCGATGTGCGTCCGCTGGCGGACGAGCTGTGCAGACAAAAGGGGGCGATCCTTGCGCTGCCGGTGGTGGTGCAGAAGGGCACGCCGCTCGAATACTGGAAATGGCAGATGGGCGATCCTGTCGAGCGCGGGTTCTGGAACATTCCCGTCCCCAAGCAGCGCCAGGTGGTCGAGCCGGAGGCGGTTATTGCTCCGCTTGTTGGTTTTTTCGGCAAATACCGACTGGGCTACGGCGGCGGTTACTTCGACCGGACACTGGCTTCGATGAAGAAACGGCCGTTCGCCATCGGTGTCGGGTTCGAGTTCAGTCGCCTCGAAGGATTCGTGCCCCAGCCGCACGACATTCCCATGAACGTCATCGTCACCGAAACGGCGATCTACGAGGACTGATACCCGCCGCAGCTCTGAGATGTGAGCTGCCTGCCTAGCGGCATACGCGCCCGTTATCCGCCGAATGCGGCGACGCGTCTTTCAGCGATTGTCCGCACGCCATCACACATCAGTTCGCAAAGGTCGCGAATCAAAGGCAAGGCAATGGCGTAGTAAACCGTGACGCCCTGGGCCCGCCGCCTGACGGGCCTTTCTTTGCATGCGATCATACCCGTTGGGCCAATATCAATATCGAGTTGCTGCTGGAACCAATCGAAAGCCGCGGCTGTTGAGGGCGAGAAATCCCCAATGGCCAGCGGAGAACAACCTTGCAGCCCACCACTCAGGAGCGGACGCGGGCCGACCTCGAGCCGCAACGCGACGTCTCGATCAGGGTACCGGTTCGCCTCACCATCAACGGGACGGTTTACGACCTCGACGTCCTACCCTGGACCACGCTGCTCGATCTGCTACGGGACCGGCTCAATCTCACCGGCACGAAAAAAGGGTGTGACCACGGCCAATGCGGGGCCTGCACCGTCCTCATCGATGGCAGGCGCATGTTGAGCTGCCTGACGCTCGCCGTGATGCAGGAAGGGCGGCAGGTCACGACCATCGAAGGTCTCGCCAGTGATGGCGCATTGCACCCGCTGCAGCAGGCATTCATCGACCACGACGGTTTCCAGTGCGGCTACTGCACGCCAGGGCAGATCTGCTCTGCGGTTGGCCTCATCAATGAAGGCCATGCCCGCACGCCGGAAGAAGTTCGGGAACTGATGAGCGGCAACATCTGCCGCTGCGGCGCCTACCCCAACATCGTCAACGCCGTCATGGAAGTGCTTTCGAAGCAGGGAGGCGGAACGTGAGGCCGTTCAGCTACTTGCGGGCCGGGGACGTTACCGAGGCTGTGCGCGAAGCTTTCGCCGCCGGCACGAAATTCATTGCTGGTGGGACCAATCTCCTCGACCTGATGAAGGAGGACGTCGAGCGGCCCATGCGACTCATCGACATCAACCATCTGCCGCTGGACCGGATCGAGGAGACACCAACCGGAGGATTGCGCCTCGGCGCGCTCGTTCGGAATTCCGATGCCGCCTACGATCCGAGGGTCGCTGACCGATATCCCCTGCTCGCCAGCGCCTTGCTCGCGGGTGCCAGTCCGCAACTGCGCAACGCGGCGACCATCGGCGGCAACATCATGCAGCG
Source organism: Hyphomicrobiaceae bacterium (assembly GCA_002919265.1). Lineage (GTDB taxonomy): Bacteria > Pseudomonadota > Alphaproteobacteria > Rhizobiales > Hyphomicrobiaceae > ZC4RG25. The sequence continues at coordinate 16,750 of PKEY01000012.1, forward strand.
GACGCGCTGCTATTACTTCTACGACACAGCCACGCCCTGCAACAAACGCAAGCCCGGCAGCGGCTGCGGCGCGATCGGCGGGGTCAATCGCATCCATGCCATCCTGGGCGCCAGCGACAGCTGCATCGCAACCCACCCATCGGACATGTGCGTCGCCCTGGCGGCGCTGAATGCGGAAGTGCGGCTCGTTAGCCCCGATGGTGCAGAGCACATCATTCCGTTTGAAGACTTTCACCGGCTGCCTGGCGACACCCCGCACATCGAGACGAACTTGCTGCCGGGCGAATTGATCACGGCCGTCGACCTGCCCAACGAGGTGTTCAACAAACACTACACCTACCTGAAAATCCGCGACCGGCTTTCGTACGCGTTCGCGTTGGTCTCGGTAGCGGCTGCGCTACACATCGAAAATGATCGGATTACCGATGCCCGCATTGCTCTCGGTGGCGTTGCCCATAAGCCGTGGCGGGACAAGGACGCGGAACAGCTTTTGATCGGCAAGTCACCGGAGCGTCAACACTTCCAAGCCGTGGCGGATGCGATCCTGCGAGATGCCCAAGGTCAAGGCGACAACGACTTCAAGATTCCTCTCGCCCATCGCACCATCGTTCGCGCTCTCGAACAGGCCGCGAGCGGCACCCCGCAATCACAAATCGACAAGCGCATCGCCTGAAGGAGGCGACCCATGGCGACCATTGCCCAGATTGGCGATCCGCTGAACCGGTTTGATGGCGTGGAGAAGGTGACGGGCGCGGCGCGCTACGCAGCAGAACACCCCGCCGATGGCCTCCTGCATGGCTTCGCAATCTCCAGCGCAATCGCGAAGGGCCGTATCAAGGAGATCGACACTTCAGCGGCGCTCGCCGTGCCCGGAATTGTCGAAGTCATTACGCACCTCAATCGACCATCGGTCGCGTGGCTCGACAGCAAGTACGATGACGACGCCGCACCGCCAGGCTCCCCGCTCAGGCCGATTTATGACGACCGCATCCATTTCAGTGGTCAGCCCATCGCACTTGTGATTGCTGAAACACCGGAGCTGGCGCGGTATGGCGCGAGCCTCATCGCCGTCAGCTATGAAGAGGAGCCGTTCAACACGGATTTCAGCAAAGCCCTTGACGAGCGCTTCTCACCGCGCAAGGCGCGTTCCCATACGCATAACCCGCCCGATCGCGGCGATCCGCAGGGAGCATTCGACGCGGCTCCCGTCAAGATTTCTGGCGACTACCGGCTCGCCACGGAATTTCACAATCCGATGGAAATGCATGCTGCCACGGCGATCTGGGAGCCTGACGGCAAACTAACGGTCTACAACAAGGATCAGGGCTCGCAGAACGTTCAAGCCTATCTCTCCAATGTCTTCGGTATTCCCCTGGAAAATATCCGTGTGCTGAACCCCTACGTCGGTGGCGCCTTCGGTTCCGGCTTGAGACCACAGTGGCATGTCTATCTCGCCGTGATGGCCGCGAAGATGCTCGAGCGGTCTGTGCGTGTCGTCATGACCCGGCAGCAGATGTTCACGCACGTCCACCGTCCCGCGGCGTTGCAGTGTGTCTCGCTGGCGGCCGATGAGCACGGCAAGCTCACCTCCATCATGATTGAAGCCACCACCGCGACCTCCCGCTACGAGTACCACACCGAAGCCGTCGTGAAGTGGGGCGGGAAAGTTTACGGCTGCGATAACGCGTCGTTCGGGTACGCGCTCGTTCCGCTGGACACCTCGACCCCTGGCGACATGCGCGCACCCGGCGCAGCCACAGGCATGAATCTGTTCGAGATCGCAGTGGATGAGCTTGCCTACGCGGCCGGGATGGACCCGCTCGAGTTCCGGATGAAGAACTTCTCCGACCGGGATCCTGTCGACAATGTGCCCTACTCCAGCAAAGCGCTATTGGCCGCCTATCGCGACGGAGCCCAGCGCTTTGGATGGCACAAGCGAAGCCAGGCACCGCGCTCGATGCGCGAAGGCAAGGAGCTCATCGGCTGGGGCGTGGCGACAGGCATGTGGGAAGCTCTGGTGGTGGAGACGACCGCCCGGGCAACGCTCCATGCGGACGGCACCCTAGAGATCGCGTCTGCCGCCTCCGACATCGGCACCGGCACCTACACGGTAATGGCTCAGGTTGCTGCTGATACGCTCGGGGTGCCGATTGAGAATATCCGTGTTCTGCTCGGCGACTCTGACCTGCCCAAGTCGCCGCTCGAGGGCGGCTCGTGGATGGCAGCCTCGACGGGTGCAGCAGTCAATCTCGCCTGTCGGGCTTTGAAATCGGAGCTGGTGATCTGTGCCTCGAAGGTCCCCAACTCTCCGCTCGCCAACCTTTCAGCCGAGCAGATCGAGGTGGTTGATGGCACCATTCGCGCCAAGGGCCAGCCAGCGCGGGCTGTGCGGCTGACAGATGCTCTCAAGGCAGCAGGTCTCAATTCGATTTCGGCCGAGGAAACCTACAAGCCGTCTCGGGACCGCAACATGTCCCATTACACCCATTGCGCCGTGTTCGCGGAGGCCCGGGTCGACGGGGAGCTGGGCACCATTCGCGTGCCACGCATCGTGTGCGCGGCGGCTGCGGGCCGCATCATCAATCCGAAGACTGCCGGCAGCCAGATGATCGGCGGCATCGTAATGGGCCTCGGCATGGCACTGGAGGAAGAGGCCCTGACGGACCACCGCTTCGGGCGAATCATGAACCACAATCTGGCCGAGTACCACGTGCCGGTTCACGCCGACATTGGTCACATAGATGTGATCTTCGTCGACGAGCCCGATCCGCACGTCTCCCCGCTCGGCGCCAAAGGCGTTGGGGAGCTCGGCATCGTTGGTTCAGCCGCGGCCATTGCCAATGCCATTTATCACGCCACCGGGAAGAGAATCCGCGAGTTCCCGATCACGATCGACAAGCTGATAGCCTGAAACATCGGCTTTTCAGGCCTCTGAAAATATACGACTCCCCCTTTCCTTCCCTGCGAGCCGGGCGGGCAAAGACCCCCGGGGCCTACTATTTTGGCTACTGCTCCACAGGCCGGCATAGACCCTGCACATATTTGAGGCCGCTCGCCTGGCGAATAAGCGCAACCAGACAAGCACTTGGGTCTATAAAGTGGCGCCTGCAATGTATATTGTAGCGACGGGTTCGGGCTGCCCGTCCGTTTAAGGGAAGTCAGCTCGCAAAACTGAAAAACTCAGGCGTCCGCTAGCAGGGGGTGAGAAACGACTTCAATGCGCAAGCTATGGCCGGTTATTTTGGTGCTCTTGATAGCCGTCGGGCTGGCGGTCGTGCTCTTCCCGAACGGACACAAGTCCTTACGCGCTGAGAAGGGGCCTAAACCTGCGCAGCAGTCGCAAAGCCGGGCCGTTGCCGTCGAGGTCGCGCCTGCCGTCACTGCCGTTTACCAGGAGGACCTGAGGTCGGTCGGCAGCCTGATGTCCGACGAATCGGTCCAGATCGCCTCGGAAATTTCCGGGCGCATCGAGAGTTTCCGGTTCTCCGAAGGGCAGACCGTTTCGGCGGGGGACGAGCTGGTGAAGCTTGACGATGCGCTCGCCCGCGCAGAACTCGTTGATGCGCAAGCCCGTTTTGAGCTCGCCCGCGCGAACCTCGAGCGCGCGCGCACTCTGTCGAAGAGCGGCCACGTCACCGAGCGGGCACAGGATGAAGCGAAGGCTGCATTCGAGACGGCGCGCGCCGCGGTTGAGCTGGCCAACGTCCGGCTCGCCAAGCACGTCATCAAGGCCCCGTTCGACGGCATCGTCGGCCTGCGGAATGCCTCCGTGGGCGCCTACGTGAGCATCGGCACGCCGATCGTCAATCTCGAGAAGATCGACGTCCTGAAGATCGACTTCAAGCTGCCCGAGGCGGCACTGACCCAAATCTTTCCCGGTCAGTCGGTAACGGTGGAGGTCGATGCCATTCCTGGCCGAACCTTCGAGGCGGAGATTTACGCCATCAACCCGATGGTCGACGTGAACGGCCGCGCGCTGCACGTGCGGGCCCGTATGGCCAATCCGGATCTCATTCTTCGCCCCGGCCTTTTCGCCCGCGTGACCGTTAAGGGCCGCGAGACGCGGAACGTTGTTATGGTGCCCGAGAGCGCCATTGTGCCTCGGGCAGGCGAGTCGGTCGTCTACACGATCCAGGGTGGCAAGGCGGTGGAAACGAAGGTGACGCTCGGAAGGCGCTCGGCGGGCATGGTCCAGATCCTTTCCGGCTTGGAGCCGAATACGACGGTGGTCGTCGCCGGCCAGCTCAAGCTGAGTAACGGCTCCGAGGTCGAGATCGTACAGACGCAAAGCCCGTCGGCGCTGGAGAAAAGCTGATGAGCCCGGTCGAGGTATGCATTCGCCGTCCCGTCTTCTCGACGGTCTTGAGCCTCGTTCTGGTGCTGCTCGGCATCGTCTCCTACACGCGACTGACGGTCCGTGAGTATCCGAACGTCGATGAGCCGACGGTCTCCGTCACGACCCGATACCCCGGTGCTTCTCCGAGCATTGTCGAAACACAGGTGACCCAGGTCCTTGAGGGATCGATCGCGGGTATCGCCGGCATCGACATTCTGGAGTCCACCAGCCGCTCCGAAACGAGCCGTATCACCGTCCGCTTCCGCCAAGACGTTGACCCCGACGAAGCCGCCAACGACGTCCGCGACCGCGTAAGCCGTGTTCGCGGCCGGCTTCCCGATGAGATCGACGAGCCGGTCATCGCGAAGGTGGAAGCCGACGCCCAGCCGGTCATGTATCTGGTCTTCACCAGCGACCAGATGTCGGCCCTGGAGATCACCGACTACGTCGATCGCTACGTCGTCGATCGTCTGAAGAACCTGACCGGCGTGGCCGACGTGATGATATACGGCGAGCGTCGGTACGCCATGCGCATCTGGCTCGATCGTGAACGGCTCGCCGCCTACAACCTTACCGTCCAGGACATTGAGAACGCTCTGCGATCCCAGAACGTCGAGATCCCGTCTGGCCGCATCGAGAGCTACGACCGCGAGTTCAACGTGCTCTCCCGCACGGGTCTCACGACCCCGGAGGAGTTCCGCCAGATCGTCGTAAAGCGCGCGGACGGCTATCAGGTGAAGCTGGGTGACGTGGCGCGCGTAGAGCTGGGCGCCGAGGATGAGCGCCGCGACAGCCGCTACAACGGGCAGCCGTCGATCACCGTCGGCATCATCAAACAGGCCGTCGCCAACCCGCTTGACGTCTCGAAAGCGGTTCGCGCTCTCCTGCCAGATCTCAATGCCTCGCTGCCGAACGGGCTTCAGGCCGATATCGGCAACGACGACGCGGTCTTCATCAACGAGTCCATCAAGGCCGTCTTCAAGACCATCGGCGAAGCCATCGTGCTCGTGGTGGTCGTGATCTTCATCTTCCTGCGCTCGCTGCGGGCCTCGATCATCCCGATCGTCACAATCCCCATCTCGCTGATCGCGACCTGCACGCTGCTGCTGGCCTTCGGCTTCAGCATCAACACGCTCACACTGCTCGCGATGGTGCTCGCGATCGGCCTCGTGGTCGACGACGCCATCGTTGTGTTGGAGAATATCTCGCGGCACGTAGAAAACGGTCTGAAGCCCATCAAGGCGGCCATTGTCGGCACGAAGGAGATCGCCTTCGCCGTCGTCGCGATGACGCTGACGCTGACGGCAGTCTACGCGCCGATCGCATTCGCACCGGGCCGCACGGGCCGCCTGTTCCTCGAGTTCGCCCTGGCGCTAGCGGGCGCGGTTCTGGTCTCCGGCTTCGTGGCGTTGACGCTCACACCGATGCTCTGCTCGAAGCTGCTGCGCCACGATGAGCATCCGGGGCGGCTTTTCACTTTGATTGAAAGTGGCCTGCAGAAGCTTGAGTCCGGCTACCGCAGATCGCTCGAATTGGCCCTCAATCTTCGCTGGGTGATCGTCGGCCTCGGAATTCTTACGGCTGGCGCCGCGGCCCTGCTTTTCGTCAATCTGAAATCGGAGCTTTCGCCGGTTGAGGATCGGGGTGTCATCCTCATTCGTGGGTCAGGTCCTGAGGGATCGACGCTCGCATATACTAGCCGCTACAGCGCGCAGGCGGATGCGATCCTCGCGGAGCTGCCCGAGGTGCGCTCGCGTCTCGCGATCAATGGCCTCTGGCAACAGGTCACGAACTTCCTCGTCATCGGCCGGCTGTCGGATTGGTCGGAGCGTGACCGCAAGCAACAGGATCTTGTGGCGGAGATTACGCCGAAGATCAGGAGCATCCCAGGCGTGCTGGCGTTCGCGCAGAACCCCCCGTCATTGGGTCAGCGGGGCGGCTCCAGGCCGGTCGAATTCGTAATCCAGACGTCCGGCACCTACGAGCAACTTCAGGAATTCGCCGATCGCATGCTGGAGCGTATCGCTGCCAATCCGGGGCTCGAAGGCGTTGACACGGACCTGAAGCTCAACTCGCCTGAAGTGCGGATCGAGGTCAATCGCGCCAAGATCGCGGACCTCGGGCTCGACGTGGCGGTTGTCGGCCGTACGCTCGAAACGCTGCTCGGCGGGCGCCAGGTGACCCGCTTCGAGCAAAACGGCGAGCAGTACGACGTCATCGTGCAGCTTGCTGCCGAGGATCGCAGCTCTCCCGAGACGCTGTCGACCATTTTCCTGCGCGGCGCAAATGGAGAGATGGTCCAGCTCTCCAACGTCGTGACCATCACCGAAACGGTCGCGCCAAAGGAATTGAAGCGGTTCAATCAGCTGCGGTCGGTCACGATCTCGGCAAACCTCGCCCCGGGCTACTCTCTCGGCGAGGCGCTCGATTTCCTGGAACGCACCGCACGTGAGGTGCTGCCGTCGAACGTCCAGACAGACCTCAATGGGCAGAGCCGCGAGTTTCGGTCCGCAGGTCAGAGCCTCGCTTTCGTCTTCCTGCTGGCGCTTGGCTTCATCTATCTCGTACTCTCGGCACAGTTTGAGAGCTTCCGCTCGCCACTCATCATCATGGTGACGGTGCCTCTCTCCATGGCCGGCGCACTTGGCGCGCTGTACCTCACGGGAGGTACGCTGAACGTCTACTCGCAAATCGGCCTCGTGACGCTGATTGGCCTCATTACGAAACACGGCATTCTGATCGTCGACTTCGCCAATCAGCAGCAGGAGCAGGGCAAGGACAAGCGCAGTGCCGTCATTGCTGCCGCTGCGCTTCGCCTGCGGCCCATCCTCATGACCACAGGCGCGATGGTGCTAGGCGCCGTGCCCCTCGCGCTCGCAACCGGAGCCGGCGCAGAAAGCCGGCAGCAAATCGGATGGGTGATCGCGGGCGGTATGACCCTGGGCACGATGCTGACGCTGTTCGTGGTACCCGTGGTCTACATGCTACTGGGCCGTCAATTCCAACCGAGCGAGGAGGAGCAGGAGCTCGCCAGTCATCCAGCTCCGGCGGAATAAATCTCACAAAAAAGGGCGGCTTGGCCGCCCTTTTAATTTCGCCCTATATCGACCTCAGCAATCTCTATCCCTGCGTTTTCGGCAGCGGATGAGACATGCTCCAGCAGTGGCCGAACGGATCTATGACCTGCGCATAGCGGTCGCCCCAGAACGCGTCCCATGGTGCCAAAATGCTTGTCGCTCCCGCTGCAATCGCGCGTTCATAAGCTTCGTCGCAGTTCTTTACGTTCAGATGAAGCACGCCTGCCGTGCCGCCCAACGTTTTGGGACTGGCAGTCTTGTCGGCGTTGCACTCCTCTTCGAATTCGTCGCGCAGGAAAAGGCGCGCGTCATTTAGCTGGAGTTCGGCGTGCCAAAGCCGCTTGCCATCCGGCGCGGGCACACGAACCACTTCCTTTGCCCCAAAGGCCTTGGCGTAGAATTCGATCGCCGCGGCGGCATCCTTTACGACGATATGCGGAACAAGGCCCTGTTTGGTGACCTGCGTGGAATTAGCACCTACTCGCCGGGATGTCGTAATGAACAGCTGCTTCCATTCTCCATCGTCGCCCAGAATCGACGAGCTGAACGTGCGCTCATTCGGGCCTCTGATTTCGATGATCTCCTTGACCTTGACCATATTGACGTTCTCACCGTCGGGCATGGGGCCCTCGCTGTTGAGCGTCAATCGGGTCTTGCTTTCATTGAGCGTGCCTTCATAGACCCAAAGGTAACTCATCGGAGAGCCTATCCAGCTTCCGACAAACTTTCCCTTTTTCGGGTCGAAGCCGAGTGTAAGCTGTGAGGTGAATGGCGTTCCTGATGGCGTTTTCCCGTTGGTCTCCATTTGAATCCAAAGGTCGCCGATCGGGCGAATGATCTCCGTCACCATATGCGTCTTGCCCGACTCGTCATAGGGCATTTCACATTGCCACTCGCCAACCAGCTGCTGCAGCCACTCGTGCTCTGCCTGATGCTTTTCAGGTTTCATACTGCCTTCCTTTCGTGGACGTTTTGTTAGGCGTGTTTTGGCAATCAGCCGCCGGATACGGCCGTCAGCACCCAGACTTCCGTTCCCGGGGCAAGGGGCGTTTCGAGAGTGGCGCGTGCGCCATTGACGAAGACATTGATATGACGACGGATGGCTGGCCTCGAATCGCAGAGCCGATCGCGCATTCCCGGCCACCGATCGTTGAGCTGGTTCATCAGCTCGTCGACGTTGGAAGCCCGGACCTCGACCCGGCGCTCGGCCTCCGGAAAAAGGCGAAGCAATGCCGGTGCCAGGATTACAAAAACTCCCGGCTCGGATGATGTCGGCGTGCTTTGCGTCATGCCGAAGCGACCTTGCAACGTTTTCAGGTGTCCACCACGAGAGTTTCCACGGAGGTGATCGTCGGCAGGTGGAGCGCTATGCAGTTCCAGCTTTCGCCTTCGTCGGCGCTTGCGAAAACCGCCCCTGAGCTCGTGCCGAAATAAACGCCCGCAGGATCCAATGTGTCCGTCGCTAAAGCCTGGCGAAGAACGCCCAGAAAGGCATTTCTCTGCGGCAACCCTTCACGCAAGTCCTGCCAGGTCGCGCCGCCATCGCGCGTGCGCCAGACAGCGGCTTTCGCATCTGGCATGAACCGTCCGGCGATATCGCCATTCAGCGGAACGAGGTACAGCGTATCCGGATCACGAGGGTGTGCCGCCGCGGGGAAACCAAATGACGAAGGCAAGCCATTTTCGATGCTCACCCAGTTCCGACCGCCGTCGTCACTGCGGTACATGCCGCAATGATTTTGCTGATAGAGCCGCTCCGACGTCCCCGGCGCCATGACGATACAGTGTACACACTGACCAAGTTCCGGGTATTTCTGATCATCCGGCATATAGCCCGCGCGGGTACCGCGATTGCGCGGCGCCCAAGATTCTCCGGCGTCGGCCGAATAAAAAACACCGGCCGTGGAAATCGCGACCCAAATTTGATTTTCATCATTCGGGTGCGGAACGATGGAATGCAAGATGAGACCACCGCCGCCCGGCTGCCACTGTGGCCGAGATGGATGCTCTCTCAGGCCAGCAACGTGCGTCCAGGATTGTCCGCCGTCATCGCTGCGAAAAAGGCCGGCAGGCTCGACACCTGCGAAAAGCGTATTTCCCTGACCGCGCGCGAGGCTCCATGCCGCCTTGATCGGATCCTGGCCCTCTCCGTAAGAAAGCCCCTCGCTGGAATGGGTCCAAGTCTTGCCGAGATCGGTGGACTTCCAAACGGCGGGGCCGAACCACTCGTTCCCACCCGCAGCGTAAATCACGCCATTCGATGGATCGCCGATGACATGATTGAGCGGCCAGGTTTCGCAAAATGGCCCACGGAGCTCCCACGAGCGGCGTCGGGCGTCGCTCTCCAGAATGAAGGCCCCTTTCTTGGTGCCGAGCAACACGAGCACTTTCTTCGCCATCCGTATTCTCCCTTGAGCTCCCTGCCCGGCTCGATCAGCACTCTCATGGCGGATTGTCGCTATGATGGCGAAGAGCCTGGACAAGAAACGTTGATATCAACATTATTGGATCATGTCAAAGCGCAATGAGCTTCCCTTTGAAATCACGCTTCTGGTGCGTGATTCCTGCCTCTGCCTGCACGTGCAGAGGGCTGCTCGCGCGGTGGCGCGGCGCTATGACGAAATTCTGCGGCCTGTGGGCCTTACCAACGGTCAATTTTCGCTGTTGATGTCGCTTAATCGGCCGCAACCACCCACCATGGGTGAGGTTTCATCGGTTCTCGCGATGGACCGCACAACGCTCACGGCCAACCTGAAGCCCTTGGAGCGTCGCGGGCTCGTCGCCATAAAGATCGATGAAGCAGACCGGCGCAGCCGACGTCTGCAATTGACGGAAGCCGGACGCGAGCTCCTTCGCAAAGCGCTGCCCCTTTGGGAAAAGGGTCAGGCGGCAAACAAGAGCCTCATTCCGAGCAAAGATTTCAATCGCTTGCTCGCTGAGCTCAGAGCCCTCTCAGAGCTCTAACGCGAACAAGCACACATCCGTTACATCGTCGCGCCGATCTGCCAGGGCACGTACTCCGCATCGCCGTACCCCAACTGCTCGGATTTCGAACGCTCGCCCGAGGCAACGCGGAGAATTTTCTCGAAAATTTCTTTCGCTTTTTCTTCAAGTGGCACGCCGTCGAGAATATCGCCGCAATTGATGTCCATATCGTCGATCATGCGGTGATACACGTCCGAATTGGTAGCGAGCTTGATCGACGGACTGGGCTTGCAGCCGTAGGCAGATCCACGCCCCGTCGTAAAGCAAACGATGTTGCAGCCGCCTGCGACCTGACCCGTCACCGATACCGGATCGTATCCTGGCGAATCCATGAAAACGAAGCCTTTTTCGGTAATCGGCTCGGCATAGCGATAAACGGCCTTAAGAGTTGTCGATCCGCCTTTTGCAGCCGCGCCAAGAGATTTCTCGAGAATGGTCGTCAATCCGCCCGCCTTGTTTCCCGGTGACGGATTGTTGTCCATGCTCATACGATTGCGGGAGGTGTAGTCTTCCCACCAACGAATGATCTCGACGAGTTTTTCGCCCACTTCGCGCGTTGCCGCCCGGCGAGTCAGCAAGTGCTCGGCACCATAAATTTCAGGCGTTTCCGCCAAGACTGCGGTGCCGCCATGTTTTACCAAAATGTCCGCTGCGAGCCCAAGGGCGACATTGGCCGTAATGCCTGAATAGCCATCCGACCCGCCACACTGCAGCGCCACCACAAGCTCGGAAGCCGGCACCGTCTCACGCTGCGCTTTCGCAGCAATCGGCAACATGGCCCGAACCGCGTCCACGCCGGCCGCAACCGTTTTCCGCGTGCCGCCGCTTTCCTGAATCGTGAACGTGCGGAACGTATCGCTTTCCTTGATACCATAGGCTTCCATCAATCGCGCAATCTGGAAGCCTTCGCACCCAAGGCCAACGACCACAACGCCCGCCATATTGGGATTGCAAGCATAGCCCCACGTCGTGCGCTTCAAGATTTCGAATGTCTCGCCGTTATAGTCGATGCCGCAGCCGGTGCCGTGCACGAGCGGGATGATGCCATCGATGTTCGGATATTCGTCCAAAAGCCCGGACCGGCGTACTTCCTCGGCGATAAAGCGCGCTACCGTCGCCGAGCAGTTCACGCTGCTGATGACGCCGATGTAATTCCGCGTCCCGACTTTCCCATTTGCCCGCCTGAAACCTTGAAATGTCGCGCGCGCTTCTGGCGGCAGGATTTCCTCCTCTTTAGCATCCTGACAGAAGGCGTAGTCGCGGTCGAAGGCAGCAAAGCCGCAATTGTGCGTATGAACGTGGTTGCCCGGGAGAATGTCCTCCGTCGCAAACCCGATAATCTGACCGAATTTTAGGACCGGCTCGCCCTTGGCGATCTTTGTCGTCGCCATCTTGTGCCCGCGCGGAATGCGGGTGGTAACCGTTACCCCTCGAACCGACGCACCGACCGGCAGCGGGTCCACGGCAACGATGACGTTGTCCTTGTCGTTCAGCCGAAGCGTTCTCGGCTCTGCGATCGCAGCCGATCCGTTGCCCTGCATGGAAGGATCCCTCCCGTCAGAAATGCATGATGAGTTACTTCAGGTTAAATCACCACGACACGGGGCACCCTGACAACTGCCGGTTCCGTCTGCCTGAATTGGATATTCCGCAGCTTGTGCAGCCCTTGGCGATGTGCTGCTTTCTTCCGATGCGATTGTTTGAGGGAAAGGTAGACCGTGAACCTGTCATTCATGCTCAAGGAGCGCGCCGCGGCCGGTAAACCGATCCGCATCGGCCAGGTTGGCGCCGGTAAGTTCGGAACCATGTTCCTTGCCCAGGCCCGCACCACAGTCGGCATGCATGTGGTCGCCGTGGCGGACCTCAATATTTCACGGGCCCAGTCGCAGTTGAAGGTCGCCTGCTGGCCGGAGGAGCAGTTCAGCGCAACATCGCTCGACGATGCCCTCAAGACCGGCAAGACGTTCCTGACGGACAACGCCGAAGCGATGATCCGCCATCCCGGCATTGACGTCGTGGTGGAGGCCACTGGTGATCCGAAGACGGGTATTCGCCTGTGCCAGCTAGCCATCGAGAACGGCAAGCACATCGTGATGGTGAACGTCGAGGCGGATGCGGTCGCCGGCCCTCTGCTGGCGAAACGAGCACGCCAGGCGGGGGTCGTTTACAGCCTGGCATGGGGCGATCAGCCGGCGCTCGTTTGCGAGCAGGTCGACTGGGCACGCGCGTGCGGGTTCAAGGTTGTTGCCGCCGGCAAGGGCACGCGCTACCTGCCCCATTACCACAAGCTCACGCCGGACACCGTTTGGGACGAACTCCAGAAGTACCTGAAGATCGACGACCCAAAGAGCATCAATCTCAAGATGTTCAACAGCTTTCTCGATGGCACAAAGTCGGCCATCGAGATGACAGCTATCTGCAATGCGACGGGACTCGAGTCGCAAACGGAAGGACTGACCTTCCCGCCTGCAAGCCGCTTCGAGCACGCAGACATCTGCAAGCCGAAGAGCGAAGGCGGCGTTCTGGAGAAGGCGGGCGTCACCGAGGTCACATCGATGGTTTACCGCGACGGCACCGAGGTTCCGCACCACCTGGCGATGGGCACCTACGTCGTCTTCGAGGCCGCAGACGACAACGAGTACACCCGTCGCTGCTTCCGCGAGTACCATTTGCTGCCGGACAAATCCGGCCGTTACGCTGCCCTCTATCGGCCCATTCACATGATCGGGCTCGAGCTCGGTATTTCCATCGCCTCATCAGCCTTGCGGAAAGAGCCGACAGGCGCGCCGTTTTGCTTCAACTCCGACGTCGTCGCAACGGCCAAGCGCGATCTCAAGGCCGGCGAGATCCTTGATGGTGAAGGTGGCTTCTGTGTCTGGGGCAAGCAGACCCCGGCCCCCATGTCGCTGAAGGAGGGATACCTGCCGCTTGGCCTCGCACACAACGTCAAGCTGAAGCGGGATGTCCCCGAAGGGCAGCGGCTCAAGTGGGACGACGTCGAAATCGATCCCAATGATGACGCCGTCCGGGTCCGGCGTGAAATGGAACGGGAGTTCGGACCGAAACAAGCTGCATGAGCTCGCGCCGGCGGGGAAACGGACGGGTCCCCATCCCCGCCGGTCACCTCAAGAACTCTCCTTAAGCGCACCGCGTTTTAGCGGGGGTGGCATCCGGCTACTTCCCGGGATGATCCCGATCAATGCCGGATCGATGAGGACCGCCCACAGCTAACCACGCGCCGGCAAGCAATTGGTAGGTGCTTTCCTTCAATTAATCGCGCAGCGAATTAAACACAGTCAGGGACCCGCTTAGATGGCCATAGCCAAACGCCCCAAATGGAGCCGGACGGAGTTCTGGATTCTGGGCCCGATTCTGGCTTTGGCGGCCGTCGGGATGGGCGTCTTCGCCTGGCAAAACCTGCGAGCGCCGACCCTGCCGGATGGCATTGCCGGCAGCAACGGAAGGATCGAAGCGACGGAGATTGACGTCGCCGCAAAGCTCGCCGGACGCATTCAAGACATTTTGGTTAAGGAAGGCGAATTCGTCACCGCCGGGCAAGACCTGGTCAAGATGGACACAGCGGTCCTCGAAGCGCAGCTGCGCGAAGCCAAGGCGCAACTCGAGCGAGCGAAGGTGACCGTGCAGGCGGCAAGAAGTCAGGTCGCCCAGCGCGAGTCGGAAAAGTCGACCGCAGAGGCCCTGGTGGCCCAGCGGGAGGCGGAGCTCGTTGCTGCGCAGCACCGCTTGAGCCGTGCAGAACAGCTGGTGAGGCAAGGCTGGGCCACGCAGCAAAGATACGACGACGACAAGGCTGCCTTTGAAAGCGCTCGAGCCGCCCTCAATGCTGCCAAGGCGCAAGTTGCTTCCGCAGACGCCGCCCTGAATACGGCCAAAGCCCAAGTCTTGCAGGCTGAGACGGAAATCCACGCCGCCGAAGCCACCATCGAACGGATTGAGGCGGATATCCGGGACAGCTTACTCCGCTCTCCACGGGATGGGCGGGTTCAGTTCCTGGTCGCGCAGCCGGGTGAAGTGGTTCAGGCCGGTGGCCGCGTGCTCAACCTCGTCGACCTGACCGATGTCTACATGACATTCTTCCTGCCGACGGAGCAGGCCGGACGGGTCGAAATCGGCGCCGAAGCCCGGATCGTGCTCGACGCTGCGCCCCAGTATGTCATTCCTGCCTACATTTCTTTTGTTTCCGACGTTGCCCAGTTCACGCCGAAGGAGGTCGAGACCAAGGAAGAGCGGCAAAAACTGATGTTTCGCCTGAGGGCTCACATCCCGGCTGACTTGCTGAGAAAGCATCTGACACAGGTCAAGACCGGCCTTCCCGGAATGGCATACGTCAAGCTGAACCCACAGGTGGAGTGGCCGCCCCACTTACAGGTCCGCGTTCCGCAATGAGCTCTGATGGGTTCGTTCTCTCACCCTTGGATGGAGAGCCAGTTGCGCGCTTGCGAGCGGTAAGCCTCCGGTATGGCAAGACGCAGGCGCTCGACAACATAAGCCTCGATATTCCATCCGGCTGTATGGTTGGCCTGATCGGGCCGGATGGCGTGGGCAAATCAACCTTGCTGTCTCTTATCGCGGGAGCTCGCGCCATTCAGGAGGGCGCGATCGAAGTCCTCGGCGGAAACATGGCCTCTGCCGCGCACCGTGAGGAAGTTGGCCCGCAGATTGCCTACATGCCCCAAGGCTTGGGCAAGAACCTTTATCCGACACTTTCCGTTTTCGAGAACGTCGACTTCTTCGGGCGCCTGTTCGGGCAAGACGCAGCCGAACGCGAGCGCCGCATTCGCGATCTGCTACTGGCCACCGGCCTGGCGCCGTTTGCCGACCGGCCTGCCGGCAAACTCTCGGGCGGGATGAAGCAGAAGCTCGGCCTTTGCACCGCGCTCATTCACGATCCGGACCTGCTGATACTCGACGAGCCGACGACCGGCGTCGATCCGCTGTCCCGGAGACAATTCTGGGAACTGATCGATCGCATTCGCACGAGCCGGCCGGGAATGAGCATTCTGGTCGCGACGGCCTACATGGAGGAGGCTGAGCAGTTCGACTGGCTCGTGGCCATGGATGCCGGGCGAATTCTTGCAACCGGGACGCCCAAGGATCTCCTCGCGGAGACGGGCACAGACTCTCTGGAATCTGCCTTCATCGCGATGTTGCCGGAGGAAAAACGGCTGGGCTATCGGCCGGTTGAAATTCGCCCCCGCTCCGCAGAAGACGATGATGAAGTTGCCATCGAAGCGCACGGCCTGACGAAGCGGTTCGGCAATTTCACGGCCGTGGACCACGTTACTTTCCGCATTCACCGTGGCGAGATTTTCGGCTTTCTCGGCTCCAACGGCTGCGGAAAAACGACCACGATGAAAATGTTGACCGGCCTGCTTCCGGCCACTGAAGGGCAGGCCTGGTTGTTTGGCCGTGAGGTCGACGCGAACGATATCGAAACCCGCCGCCGCGTCGGCTACATGTCCCAGCATTTCTCCCTCTATCGGGAACTGACGGTTCGACAGAACCTCGAGCTGCACGCGCGCCTGTTCGATCTGCCGAGGGAAATCATTCCGTCGCGTGTCGCCGAAATGGCGCGACGCTTCGAGCTCGAACCGATTATGGATGAGCTTCCGGACTCGCTGCCCCTTGGCCAACGCCAACGGCTCTCACTTGCCGTTGCGATGATCCACGGCCCGGAAATGCTTATTCTGGACGAGCCGACGTCTGGCGTCGATCCCGTTGCCCGAGACGAGTTCTGGCGCATCCTCATCAATCTTTCGCGCGAAGACAAAGTCACGATTTTCATCTCCACGCATTTCATGAACGAGGCCGAGCGTTGCGACCGCATTTCGCTCATGCACGCGGGCCGCGTTCTCGTCAGTGGGGCACCTTCCGAGCTCATCGAAGCTCGCGGCGCCAAGACCCTCGAGGATGCTTTTATCTCTTATCTCGAAGAGGCGGCTACCGAGGACACCTCGACCTCGGCAGAGGTGCCTGCCACGCCACCCGTGGTAGAAGGCATTCCTCAGCCGCGCGGCCGCTATTTCTTCGATCCGCGGCGCATGTTCAGCTATTCACGCCGCGAAGCAATGGAGCTTCGCCGCGATCCCATCCGCGCCACGCTCGCTCTGGTGGGCAGCATCATCCTGATGTTCATCATCGGGTATGGCATCAGCCTCGATGTCGAAGACCTCACCTTTGCGGTTTTGGACCGGGATCAGACGACGATCAGCCGGAATTACACGCTCGCAATTTCGGGCTCCCGCTATTTCGTCGAAAAGCCGCCTCTGACCAGCTACGAAGACCTCGATCGCCGAATGCGATCAGGAGAAATCAGCCTTGCAGTCGAAATTCCGCCGGGTTTTTCGAGGGATTTGCTGCGAGGTCGCCCGGTTCAAATCGCCGCCTGGATTGACGGCGCCATGCCGCAACGCGCCGAAACGATCCGCGGTTATGTCCAAGGGATGCATGCCCACTGGCTCGCGCAGCAGGCCGCCCAATCGCAAACCGGGGCTCCTTCGAGCCTTGTCACAATCGAAACCCGGTTCCGCTATAACCCGAATCTGGAGAGCCTTGTCGCAATGGTGCCGGGCGTCATCCCGTTGTTGCTTCTGATGATCCCGGCCATGCTCGCAGCTCTCAGCGTCGTCCGGGAAAAGGAGCTTGGCTCCATTGTGAATTTTTATGTCACTCCAACGACGCGGCTCGAGTTTCTGCTCGGCAAGCAGCTGCCCTACGTCGTGCTGGCGATGTTCAATTACTTGCTGCTGGTGCTGATGGCCGTGACGGTCCTTGGCGTACCGTTGACCGGCAGCTTCCTGACGCTCACCGCAGCAACTCTGATTTACGTCTTGGCTTCGACGAGCTTCGGTCTTCTCGTCTCGACATTCATGCGCAGCCAGATCGCCGCAATTTTCGGTACTGCCATTCTGACGATGCTGCCCGCCACGCAATTCTCGGGCTTCATCGATCCCGTGTCGTCGCTGGAAGGTGCGGGGGCCTTTATCGGGCGGATATTTCCTACGACCTATTACCTGATCATCACCCGCGGCACGTTTTCAAAGCAGCTCTCTTTCGCGGAACTCCACTCGTCATTCATTCCACTGCTGCTCTCCGTGCCCGTGCTGATCGGGCTTGCGGCCGTCCTGCTCAAGAAGCAGGAGACGTGAACAATGCGCCTGTCAAACGTTTTCAACCTCGGCGTCAAGGAATTGCGCAGCTTGAGCCGCGATCGCCTGTTGCTCGCCCTTATTATCTACGCGTTCACGTTCGCGATTTACGCCGGTGCGACAGCCTTGCCTGAAACGCTCAACCGCGCGGCCATAGCCATTATCGACGAGGATCGTTCTCCGCTATCGAATCGTATCGTGTCGGCATTTTACCCGCCCTACTTCCTGCCCCCGCAAATGATCACGCAGGCGCAAATGGACAAGCGCATGGACGAGGGGCTCGATACGTTTGCGCTCAACATTCCACCGAATTTCCAGCGTGACGTGCTCGCGGGACGCAGCCCCGCCATTCAGCTCAATGTTGATGCGACCCGCATGACGCAGGCCTTTACGGGCAGCGGGTATATTCAATCGATTATCAATCGCGAGGTCAGTGCATTCGTTAATCGCTACCAATCGCGACCGTCCTCACCTGTCGAGCTCGTCGAGCGTATCGCCTTCAATCCCACACTCGAAAAAAGCTGGTTTGGCAGCATCGTCGAGCTCATCAACAATGTGACAATACTGTCGATCATCTTGACCGGGGCAGCACTGATCCGCGAGCGCGAGCACGGCACCATCGAGCATCTTCTCGTCATGCCAGTCACACCGACCGAAATCATGCTCGCCAAAATCTGGGCCATGGGCCTCGTTGTTTGGGTGGCGTCTGCCCTATCTCTGACCTTCGTCATTCAGGGCTACATGTCTGTGCCCATCCAAGGCTCGGTGCCGCTCTTCATGGCTGGCGCCGCGGCTCACCTTTTCGCCACCACCTCGCTAGGTATCTTTCTGGGCACCGTTTCGCGCTCGATGCCCCAGCTCGGCCTACTGACCATCCTCGTCCTAATTCCGCTGGAAATGCTGTCAGGCGGCATGACGCCCCGCGAGAGCATGCCGGAAATCGTCCAGAACATCATGCTCGCCGCACCGACCACGCACTTCGTCATGCTCGCCCAGGGGATCCTTTATCGCGGAGCAGGCTTCTCGGTGGTCTACCCGCAGTTCATCGCACTATTCATCATCGGCGCGGCGCTCTTCGCCTTCTCGCTCGCACGGTTCCGTAAAGCGTTAAGCGAAATGGGCTGACCCAAGCCTTAATGAATTTCCGGCTCGGGTACGGGCGCTCCGCTTTCGAGGAAATCGAAATCGCAGCCTTCATCGGCCTGGCCGATGTGCTGCTGGAACATCGCGCCATATCCGCGCTCGTAACGGGGCGGCAGCGGCTTCCATTCCGCGCGGCGGCGGGCAAGCTCCTCCTCGGAAACGTGGAGATGCAGCAGTCGGCGCGAGACGTCGACCTCGATGTGATCGCCGTTCTGCACGAGCGCCAGCGGCCCCCCGATGAAGCTTTCCGGCGCGACGTGCAAGATGCACGCGCCATAGCTGGTGCCGGACATGCGCGCGTCGGAAATGCGGAGCATGTCGCGCACGCCGGCTTTCACCAGCTTGCGCGGAATAGGCAGCATGCCCCACTCCGGCATGCCGGGGCCGCCTTTCGGGCCAGCGTTCTGCAGCACAAGCACGTGGTCCGGTGTCACATCCAGATCCTCGCGCTCGATCTCCGCCGCCATGTGGTTGTAGTCGCGGAACACCAGTGCCGGCCCCCGGTGATGCCGCAGACGCGGCTCGGCCGCCGCCGGCTTCATCACTGCGCCGCGAGGAGCCAGATTGCCTTTCAAAATGGCGGTCGCGCCTTCGGGGTAGATCGCCCTGTCGGGGGACCGAATGACGTCGTCGTTATAGACAGCCGCGCTCTCGATGGTCTCGCCGAGCGTCTTGCCGGAGACCGTCATGGCGCTGCAATCAAGCCGATCACGGAGCACACTCATCAACGCGGGCAGACCGCCAGCGTAGTAAAAGTCCTCCATGAGATATGTGCCCGACGGACGAAGATTTGCGATGACCGGGATCTCGCGTGAGATCTGATCGAAGCGTTCGAGTGAAAGCGCAATTCCGGCGCGCCGCGCCATGGCAATGACGTGGATGATCGCGTTCGTCGAACCACCCAGCGCCATGTGCACCTTGATGGCGTTGTCGAAGGACGCCGGCGAAAGCACCTTAGCCGGCGTCAAATCCTCCCAAACCATCTCGACGATCCGCCGGCCGGCGGCGGCAGCCATGCGGGGATGAGCCGAATCCGCGGCCGGGATGGCGGACGCGCCCGGCAACGTCATGCCCAAGGCCTCAGCAATCGACATCATCGTCGCCGCGGTGCCCATGGTCATGCAGGTGCCGAACGAGCGGGCAATGCCGTTCTCCATTTCGGCCCAGTCGGCATCGGAAATCTTTCCGGCCCGCTTCTCGTCCCAGTACTTCCAGACGTCCGATCCCGAGCCAAGAATTTTTCCGCGCCAGTAGCCACGCAGCATCGGGCCGGCCGGTACGAAGATGGCCGGAATGCCCATGGAGATCGCCCCCATGAGCAGCGCCGGAGTCGTCTTATCGCAACCACCGAGCAAGACGGCGCCGTCGATGGGATGCGACCGCAGCAGCTCCTCCGTCTCCATCGCGAGGAAATTGCGATAGAGCATCGTCGAGGGCTTCACGAAAGGTTCGGAAAGCGAAATCGCCGGCAGCTCGATCGGGAACCCACCCGCCTGGAACACGCCGCGCTTCACGTCCTCCACGCGGGCGCGCAGATGGGCGTGGCACTGATTGATATCGCTCCAGGTATTGATGATGCCGATGACCGGCCGCCCGGCCCAGTCCACTGAGTCATAGCCCATCTGGCGCAGGCGGGAGCGATGGCCAAACGAGCGTAGATCCTGGACACCCAACCAGCGATGAGACCTCAACTGCTCAGGCGTCTTTCGCCGGCTGTTGGCCATTTCCGTCTTCCCTCTATGTCAAACCAGTGCTGCGATCATTGGCTTACCGTTGCAGCGGTGGCCTGGCGCTTGCGGCCGATGAACTGCGTTGCAACGACGACCGCCGTGAGCACCACGCCAGCAATGTCCGTCTGCAGTCCCGGTTTTACGAGGCACAAAGCGGCCGCGACAAGGCAAGCGCGCTGCCAAAGCGAGCATGCCTGAAGAAGATATCCGTGCAATCCTGCGGCAAGCAGAATGCAGCCGATTGAGGCCGTCGCGGCCGACCAAACGATCGTCTGCCAATCGCCGATCATCAGAAGAGCCGGTTCATAAATGAACATGAACGGCACGATGAAGCCGGCTGCGCCGATTTTTACGGCCGCCCAGCCGCTGGCCCAGAGATCAGCCTTGGCGAGCCCAGCTGCCGCAAAGACAGCTAGCGCCACGGGCGGCGTGATCGCCGACAGAATAGCGAAGTAGAACGCGAACATGTGCGCAGCCGGCTCGATCACACCGAGCTTAATGATCGCGGGCACGAGCAACGACGTCATGATGATGTAGGCCGGCGTCGTGGGCATGCCCATTCCGAGGACGATGCCTGCGATCATGGTGAGCACCAGGGCCAAGATCAGCGTATCCTGCGCGAGGCCAACCACGAACTGCGTGAAGACGATACCGGCCCCCGTCAGCGTCACGACCCCGATGATGATGCCGGCAGAGGCACAGGCCAGCGCAACGCCAAGAGCGTTACGAGCGCCGTCGATCATCGCGTCGATGATCACCCAGAAGCGAACGTTGCCTCTGGTCGATGCTCGCAAGAAGGCGACCGGGAAGCAGGCGAGCGTACCCGCGAGCGCGGCAAGGGGAGCGCTATAGCCGGAGTACATCACCGCCAAAATGGTCAGGACGGGGATGAACAAATGTCCCCGCTCCCGCATCACTTCGCCGAGTTTGGGAAGCTCGGAACGCGGCACGCCCATGATTCCGTGGCGCTTGGCTTCGAAGTGCACCGCCGCGAAGCAGGCGAGATAATAGAGGATCGCCGGGATCAGCGCCCAGAGGATCACCTGTCCGTAACCGACCTGCAAAAACTCCGCCATGACGAACGCAGCTGCCCCCATGATCGGCGGCATGATTTGACCGCCCGTCGAGGCAACCGCTTCCACACCGGCTGCAAAATGGGGACGAAAACCCGTACGTTTCATCAGGGGAATGGCGATCGGCCCGTCCACCATCACGTTGGCCACGGCCGAGCCAGAGATCGTGCCGAAGAGGCTCGACGACACGACGGAAACCTTGCCCGGTCCGCCCGCCGTGTGGCCCGTGAGGCTCATGGCGAAGTCCATGAAGAGCTGCCCAGTCCCCGTCCGCTCCATGAACGAGCCGAACATCACAAAGATGAGGACGTAAGCAGCAGACACCGAGAGCGGAATGCCGAAGATGCCCTCGGTCGTCATATACAGCTGGTCGAGCAAACGCATCGGCTCGACGCCGGCAATGAAGATGCCGTAAGCCAGAAAAACCAGCGCCGTCAGCGGAAGCGCAGGACCGATGACCCGCCGAGTCGCTTCCAGGATCATGACCACCAGAATGGTCCCGAGCACCATGTCCGCAGTGGTCAGATCATCGACATAATAGATACGATTGACGACATAGTCGTAGTTGACGAACAGGTAAATAACAGGCGCCGTGGCGAGGATCAGGCACCCATAATCCAATAATGTTGGCGGCTGCCCCGATTGGGCAGTCGTTCTCCGGTAAACGAGAAATGTGAGCGCCAACGCGAACAACAGGTGCGTCCCGCGGAACATGATCGCTTCGGGAGCACCGACCCAAATGAGCCACATGTGATAGAGCGCCATCGAGACGCCCAGAATTCCGATGACGACTCGG
>PKEY01000123.1 GCA_002919265.1 Hyphomicrobiaceae bacterium
TTCAGTTGCGTCATATCCTGCGCCACGCCTGCCTCCTTGCGGCTTATTCCGCCGCGGCTTTGCCGTTTGCGGCCTGCGAGTTGTGGTCGATGTCAATGTAATGGGGTTTCACTTCGGCGGGATCGAAATGATCCACCGCAATAACCCGATCAGTTAAGGTCTCAGCTTCGCGCAACAGGCGGCCTTCGGATTCGGTCAGCACGCCGTTGCGAACGGCATCGTTAATCCAGTCGATGCCGTGGAAGCGCCGGATTTGACCGGCCCGGATAGCACGCTCCACCTTCTTCTCGGCCTCTTCCGCGGCAACCACTTTCTGGAAAGCCTCCTCGAGCAGCCCAGTCGGGTCGCGCGGATCGTGCGAGACATAAATGTAGGACGTTAGACGATCCCTTATCGGCCCCGGCACGGTCACAAGCTTGACAACCTCCTTGCCCAGATTGTCCGGCGCTGGACGGAACCGCCGGCCGAGCGGGAACACCAGAACGCGCATGAGCACCCGCGCCCACAACACAGGGAAGTTATCGATGGCGCCGGCGAGAGCTTCCTGGAAGCGATAGAGACCGTTTCTCGCGACAAGGTCGACGATGGGCCGATCCGTCTCCAGACCACCCTCGTCCTCGAAGCGCTTCAAGGCGCAAGCCGTCAGGTAAAGCTCCGAAAGTGCATCGGCGAGACGGCCCGTGATCTTCTGCTTCGTCTTGAGGCCGCCACCCAGCAGGGCAACGCTGAGATCGGCGACAAGGGCGAAGCTGTGGCTCGCCCGCCAGAGTTGCTTATACCAAATCTCCGTTCCAAACGCTTTCGGCGGCGCCACGCCAAAGAAGCCGCCCGTGATGTTATGGAACAGCGCGCCGAAGGCATTGGCGACGCTGAATGAAATGTGATCGAGGAAAATCGGCTCGAATATCGAAAGACCGCGTTTCGTATCGGTTTCCTGAACCGCCTGGATCTCACGATAGAGGTAGGGGTGAGCACGCAGCGCACCCTGCGCGAAGGTGATGAGCGTGCGCGTCAAGATGTTCGCCCCTTCGACCGTAATGGCCACAGGGACCATCTGATAGGCCGACTGCAGATAATTGCTCGGCCCATCGCAAATGCCGCGCCCGCCATGGAGATCGAGCGCATCGTTTACCCCGCGACGCATACGCTCCGTCGACTGATACTTCATCAGTGCGCCGAGCACCGCCGGCTTCTCCCCACGGCTGACCATTGCGGCCGTCACCGCCCGCGCCGCCTCGACGGCGTAAGCATTCTCGACCAGCCGGGCCAGCGGCTCCTCGATGCCCTCCATTCTTGCGATCGGCAGGCCGAACTGGCGGCGGATGCGGCCATAAGCCGTCGAGAAACGCAGCATTGTCTTGATGCCCGCCGCCGACGAGGATGGCAGCGAGATGGAGCGGCCGGCCGACAGGCATTCCATAAGCATGCGCCACCCCTGGCCGGCCATGGCCTGCCCGCCGATGATCCAGTCAATAGGAATAAAGACGTCCTTGCCCCAGGTCGGGCCGTTGGGGAACGCCGCGCCGCAAGGGAGATGGCGGCGGCCGATGTTCACGCCGGGATGGCTGGTGGGAATGATGGCGAGAGTGATGCCGACGTCCTCGCCCTTGCCCAGCAAATTCTCGGGATCGAACAGACGGAACGCTAGCCCTAGCAGCGTCGCCTTGGGCGCGAGCGTGATGTAGCGCTTCTCCCAGGTGACCCGGATGCCGAGCGTCTCCTGCCCATTGTGGATGCCGCGCGTTACGTAGCCGACATCCCGCATGCTCGCGGCATCCGAGCCAGAGGTCGGACCCGTCAGCGCGAAGCACGGGATCTCCTCGCCGCGCGCAAGCCGCGGAAGGTAATAGCTCTTCTGCTCCGGCGTGCCGTATTTCTCGATCAGCTCGCCTGGACCCAGCGAGTTCGGCACCATGACGATGGTGACCACGTCCGGCGAGCGCGAGGAAATCTTCCCCAGCACGAGCGACTGCGCCTGCGCCGAGAAACCGAGGCCGCCATGTTGCTTCGAGATCAGCATCCCGAGGAAGCCCTTCTCCTTCACGAAATTCCAGATCTCCTCGGGGATCTCGCGCTCGCGGGAGCGGATCTGCCAGTCGTCGATCATCCGGCAGAGCTCCTCGGTGGGCCCATCGAGGAAAGCCTGCTCCTCAGGGGTCAGGAAGATCGGCGGGACGTTGCGAAGCCTGTTCCAATCAGGTCGGCCGGAGAACAGTTCCGCATCGAACCCGATTGTGCCGGCGTCGAGCGCCTGCTGTTCCGTCTCAGAAACCTTCGGAAGGCTGCGCCGAATGGCGTGATAGGCGGGTTCAACGATGAGGGAGCGGCGCACCTCCGGAACCGAGAAAATTGCCAGTGCGATGGCTGGGAGCCACGCCACGAAGCTCCAGAAGGTGAAACTGGTTGGCTCGTTGCCGAAAAATCCGGCCTGCCAGGCGAACGTGAGGGCTGTAACGACCCCAGCCCAGGTGGGCAGGCTCGCCCGCCGCATGGCCAGCCCAAACACCGCCGCAATGGCGATGAGAACGAAGATTACTCCAGACATCAGCTGCGCCTTTCCTCGGTACCCGTCCGGAAAACCTACAGGCCGAATGCGGCCACCCAATCCGACGTAAACGGTATGCGCAAAGATCGGCTTAACGATCCGAGGTTTCGTTCAGGCAAGCCCCCGGCACCCGCCTCAGGCGAATATAAGTGGGATTGCTTCTCCATGCGAGCATAAGGCGCGCCCAACGGCGCTTGGCACAGGATTGCTGCGTGGCCTGTCAACATCCAGCTCACACAAGATGTTACTTTCGGGCCCAGCACTGCAGCCGCTAGAGTCGCCCCGAAGTGCACTATGCGGAGCAGGAATACGTGACAGGCTGCTTTCCGAAGATTGCCCTGGCCGCTGGCATGCTCTTTTTGACCGCAGGTGAAGGCCCCACCAATCGCCTGTTTGCCCTCGGCCGTCATCTCGCCCAGGAATGCACATCCTGCCACCGTCCGGACGGACCGAGCGCTGGCGGTATTCCCTGCATTGTTGGGCGGGATCCCAAATACCTCGTCGAAGCGCTGCAGATGTACAAAAGCGGGCAGCGCACCAATCCCACCATGGCCTCCGTTGCTCAGTCCTTGGACGATGAGCAGATCGAAGCCCTTGCCCGCTACTTCGCCTCGTTGCCCAAACGTGGTGGAGGCAATGCCTCGGCCGAGAAGGGCGGGCCAACGGCGCAGCGTTAGGCGGCTTCAGCGCCGCGCCTGCCGCCGGGCCATCAGCTCGTCGAAAATCGCCGCAAACTCCACGGCTCCCGGCTTTTTCTCGTGGACGTCCATCCGCTCGTCCAACGCCGCCAGCAGTTCAGCCGCTGTCCGCTTATGCACCACCGGGTTTCGCTCATAGCCGCCCCTGGAGAAGAAATTCGGTGTCGGCGCCTTACTGCCCACTGGGGTCATCATTTCGAGGCCAGTGCTCGGCCCTGCTAGGTTCATGAGCTCGAGCTGGGCCGGAGTCAGATTTCTCCTCCCCGCCTTCTCCGCGATCTCGCGAACGCCTTTCAGCTTGATAACCTGCAGCATGGGCCCGATGTCGCCATCGAGGTTCAGAGCATGGATACCAAGCCCATTCCGCGTTCCCGCAAAACGCATGTGGGCGCTCCACTCGTTCGGGACCTTCCTAGCCGCTGCCAGCATTTTCCGTAGCACGTTGGCCTTCGCCCGGAGCGTCCGCGCCCGCGCTGGTGCGATCCCGGGCGAGTCCGCCGTGGCTTCCAGGCGCGCGATAAAAGTCGGACCGTGCTTGACGAGCTCGCTCACGGAATTTGCATGCAGAAGCTGGGCATACCCGAGAGCCGTTGAAATCGGCCTCCCCGTTCGGGTAACCGGATTGATGCCCGATTGCATGTCATGGGTGCCCATGCCGCCCGTCTCCAGCGCGTAGACCCTGACGATCTGCTCTTTCGTCAGGCCGTGCGCCAGGGCCTCCATGGCGTAGCGCCGCTTGAACTCGCGCTCTGGGATGCGCTCAGGCACGAAACCGTAAACTTCTTTGGCACTTTCGAGCACATCCTGGACGGTCGGGATCTTTTTCCGCTCCGACTCCGGTTGTGTCTCGTTCCAGATGCGAAGGATGTCCGGCGGGAGCTTCGGCCCGTCGTACTCGGGCGGAAAGCTCATCACATAATCGGCCTCGGTTACCGTCCGGCCGGCGCGGATCTTGCTGCGCCGCTGTGAGCGCGTCGCCTCAACGCGCTTCCAATAGGCGGCCAACGCCGCCTCGTGGCGCTTTCGTGCTGCGTACCAGTTAAGGAATACCTCCCGCTGCCGGGCATTGAGCTGTTCTAGAGTGGCGGTCACGCGATCATCGGCTCGTGCCCGTTCAGGCAAGAGCCCCATCGCGACCACGCTTCCGAAGAGAGAGAGAAAAACAAGAAGAGCCGCACGCCGAGAGAGCCGGCTGGCGAGTGCAGTCGGTTGCAGCACTTCCTTCATCTTGCAACTCCTGCCCTCTACCGATGGCAGCATCATGACCACGTGAACTGAAAGGAGGCCGTCGACAAGGTAAACAAGCGGTTACCAGCCGCCCTGTTGCTGCGACTACACGGCGAAGACCGCGGGCGAGTGCACGCGAATTTGCCTTTCCGGCACTGCTTCCAGCTGCGCTGTTGCGCGGGCCGCCTTGCGCGGGCTAAGAGAGGCGCGGTTGGTTCAGGTTTCAGAACAAGCGAGGGACCATGCAGGTCGACGAGGCGACCGTCCGGCGCATCGCGAGGCTCGCACGCATCAAGATTACCGATGGCGAGGCGCAGGAGCTTCAGAAAGAGCTTACCGGCATCCTCAATTGGGTCGAGCAGCTGAACGAGGTCGACACCTCCAATGTCGAGCCGATGACGCGCGTCGTCCCCATCAAGCTCAAGATGCGCAAGGACGAGGTCACCGACGGCAATATCCCAGACGACATCGTCAAGAACGCGCCGCATACCGACGACCACTTCTTCGTCGTCCCCAAGGTGGTGGAGTAGGCGCTCTCCGCCATTGGCAGGGACAAGGTTTTATCCGAACCGGAAGCGCACGAGCATTGGACCGTGACAGATCTCACCAAGCTGACCCTCGCCGAGGCCCGCGAGGGCCTGAAGGCGAAAAGCTTCACCGCGAAAGAGCTGACGCAGGCCTTCCTTGACTCCATCGAGGTGGCCAATCCGATTCTCAACACCTACGTCGCGACGACGGCCGACCGTGCTCTGGAGCAGGCCGCCGAAAGCGATGCCAGGATCGCTCGCGGGGAAATGCGTCCCCTCGAAGGGCTGCCAATCGGCATCAAGGATCTGTTCTGTACGCGTGACGTCCACTCGCAGGCTTGCAGCCACATCCTCGACGGCTTCAAGCCGACCTACGAGTCGACCGTCACCCAGAACCTCTGGGACGCTGGCGCCGTCATGCTTGGCAAGCTCAACATGGATGAGTTTGCCATGGGCTCGTCCAACGAAACCAGCTACTACGGCCCGGTCGTCAGCCCCTGGCGACGAAATGACGGCTCAAATGCGAAGTTGGTCCCTGGCGGCTCATCCGGCGGCTCGGCAGCTGCCGTAGCGGCTGATCTCTGCCTCGCGGCGACCGCCACGGACACAGGTGGCTCCATTCGTCAGCCGGCCGCTCTGACGGGCACCGTCGGCATCAAACCGACGTACGGACGCTGCTCGCGGTGGGGCATCATCGCTTTCGCATCATCCCTCGACCAGGCTGGGCCGATCGCCAAGACGGTTCGCGACGCGGCCATCATGCTGAAGGCGATGGCAAGCCACGACCCGAAGGATTCCACCTCGGTCGACACGCCCGTGCCTGACTACGAGGCCGAGATTGGCCAGAGCATCAAGGGCCTGCGGGTTGGCATTCCGAAGGAATATCGCGTCGACGGCATGGCTGCCGAGATTGAGGAGCTCTGGCAGAAGGGCATCGCCTGGCTCAAAGATGCCGGTGCCACGATCCACGAGATCAGTCTGCCGCACACGAAATACGCGCTGCCCGCCTACTACATCGTTGCGCCCGCCGAAGCTTCGTCGAACCTCGCGCGCTACGATGGCGTGCGCTATGGCCTGCGCGTGCCCGGCGATGACCTGATCGACATGTACGAGCGCACGCGCGCCAAGGGCTTTGGCAAAGAGGTGCGCCGTCGCATTTTGATTGGCACGTATGTCCTCTCGGCTGGTTATTACGATGCCTATTACCTCAAGGCCCAGAAGGTCCGTTCGCTCATCAAGCGCGACTTCGACGAAGCCTGGGAAAAAGTCGATGTCATCCTGACACCGACAACGCCCTCGCCGGCTTTCGCGTTGGGCGAGAAAACCGGCGATCCGATCGAGATGTATCTCCAGGACATCTTCACCGTCACCGTGAACATGGCGGGCCTGCCGGGCATTTCCATCCCGGGTGGACTGTCGAGCCAGGGCACGCCCTTGGGGCTACAGCTCATCGGTAAGCCGTTCGATGAGAGCACTCTGTTTCGCGTAGGTCAGATTATCGAAGACGCGGCAGGGCGCTTCCCGGTGCCCGAGCGCTGGTGGTTGAAAAGCTGAGAGATAGGGGGAAACGATGAGCGTGCGTCGACCGGAAGAATGCGCCAACATGACAGAGGTGCGCGCTGAAATAGACCGTATCGACGCGGCGCTCGTCGACCTCATAGCGGAGCGCTTTGGTTACGTGGAGCGCGCCTGGCAGCTGAAGCTCGCTGCGAAGCAGGAGGCCAACGTACCTTGGCGCAACCAGCAGGTCATCGACCGCGTCCGCGCCCGCGCCGAGCAGCGCGGCCTGCCGCCCGATCTCTGCGAGGCTTTGTGGCGTCAGATGATTGGCTGGTTCATTCAGTACGAGGAAGAGAAGCTGCGCAGTCAGCTGGAGGCGAAGGCCAAGGAAAGCTGAGGCAAGCCCAGCCCGCAGCAATTGAAAGACGTGCTTTGAAGCACCAAGGACAGACCATGCAGGATCGAGCCAAGGCAGCGAAGTCGAGCAACCTTATTTCCGGCGCGACCGGCGACTGGGAGGTCGTGATCGGCATGGAGGTGCACGCCCAGGTTAATTCGCGCGCCAAGCTGTTCTCAGGGGCCTCGACGGAATTCGGCGGCGAGCCGAACAGCCACGTATCGCTGGTAGATGCCGCCATGCCTGGCATGCTGCCGGTGATCAATGAAGAGTGCGTGGCGCAGGCGGTCCGTACTGGCCTTGGGCTCAAAGCGAAGATCAATCTTAACAGTGTTTTCGACCGGAAGAACTATTTCTATCCGGACCTGCCGCAGGGCTATCAGATCTCGCAGTACAAGCAGCCCATCGTTGGTGAAGGCGAGGTCGAAATCGATGTCGATGGCGAGACTGTGAAGGTCGGCATCGAGCGGCTTCACCTCGAGCAGGACGCCGGCAAGTCACTTCACGATCAGCACCCGGACTACACCTACGTCGACCTCAACCGCGCCGGCGTCGCTTTGATGGAAATCGTGTCGAAGCCTGACATGCGCTCCGCCCGCCAGGCGCAGGCCTACGTGAGCAAGCTGCGCACCATCCTTCGCTATCTCGGCACCTGCGATGGCGACATGGAGAAGGGCAACCTGCGGGCCGACATTAACGTCTCGGTGCGCCGGCCCGGCGAGCCATTTGGCACGCGCTGCGAAATCAAGAACGTGAACTCTATCCGCTTCATCGGTCAGGCGATCGAGGCAGAAGCCCGCCGCCAGATCGATATTCTCGAAAGCGGTGGCCAGGTCGTTCAGGAAACGCGCCTTTTCGATCCGGGCAAGGGCGAGACCCGCTCCATGCGCACCAAGGAGGAGGCGCACGATTACCGCTATTTCCCGGACCCCGATCTGCTGCCGCTCGAGCTGACGCAGGAATGGGTCGATGCGCTGAAGGCGGACCTGCCGGAGCTTCCCGATGAGAAGAAGCGCCGGTTCATGGAGCAATACGGCCTTTCGGCTTATGACGCTGGCGTCCTCGTAGCTGAGCGCGCGTCTGCCGATTACTTTGAGAAGGTTGCGGCTGGCCGGGATGGCAAACTTGCAGCCAACTGGGTGATCAACGAGCTTTTCGGGCGCCTCAACAAGGAGGGGCTCGACATCGAACAATCACCAGTTTCGGCCGTGCAGCTGGGTAGCATTATCGATCTCATCACCTCGAAAACAATCTCGGGCAAGATCGCCAAGGACGTGTTCGACATCGTGTGGACCGAGGGCGGTGATCCGACCGAGATCGTTGAGAAGCGCGGCCTGAAGCAGGTCACGGACGTTGCTGCGATCGAAAAGGCCGTCGACGAAGTCTTGGCCGCCAACCCCGACAAGGTCCAACAGG
The DNA here is from genome assembly GCA_002919265.1 of Hyphomicrobiaceae bacterium. Classification (GTDB taxonomy): domain Bacteria; phylum Pseudomonadota; class Alphaproteobacteria; order Rhizobiales; family Hyphomicrobiaceae; genus ZC4RG25. The sequence continues at coordinate 8,311 of PKEY01000123.1, forward strand.
TCAAGGCCAAGCCGACCATGCTCGGCTGGTTCGTCGGACAGGTGATGAAGGCAACCGGCGGCAAGGCCAATCCAGCGGCCGTCAATGAACTGCTGAAACAGAAACTCGGAATTTAGGAATAGATTTCAGGAAATTGTCGGTCTAATCGCGCGAGGGCCAATTGCCCTCGCGTTTTGTTTTCGCGTCATCACGAAATAAACGATTTGCGCCACCGCTTTATAGAATTCCGGTGGGATCATTTGATCGATCGCCACTTTCTTGTAGAGCGAGCGGGCAAGCTGCTTGTCCTCGATAATGGGAATTTCGTGCTTTTCCGCGATCTCGCGAATACGGAGCGCGATGAAGCCTCGTCCCTTGGCTAGAACTCTCGGTGCTCCGCCTTCTTCGCGCACGTATCGGAGAGCGACAGCGTAGTGCGTCGGGTTTGTGACGACCAAGGTCGCCCGCGGCACGGCCGCCATCATTCGCCTACGCGATCGTTCTCGCGCCAATGATCGCATGCGTGAGCGAACGATCGGATTCCCTTCTGTCTCCTTGAGGTCATCTTTAAGTTCCTGGCGCGTCATGCGCAGCTCCCGCCGCCAGGAGAGGCGTGACCAGATGAGATCGAACAGGGCAATGAAGAACGTCGCGATCGTTACGCCAGCGACGAGTCTCACCAAAACGTCGAGGAGCAACCCCGGCAGAGCACTTGGCTCCGTCCACATAGCGTTGATAATGTCGGCCTCGCTCCGCCGCAGCAATAAGAAGGCAATGGCGCCGACGGCCAGCAGCTTGCAGCAAGACTTGAGAAACTCCACCCTTCCCTGAGAACCGAAAATTCGCTTCCAGCCCTGCGCGAGCGAAAGGCGCGAAGCCTGAGGCTTGATACGTTCAACTTTGATTTGCGGCGGGTGCTGTAGAAGTGACGCCAATAGCCCAAGCGCGCCAAGAACAAAGAGACCTGGCAGAAGTACCCGCGCTACCTCGCTACTCAAAAGCCCGAAGACGCGAACAGCGTCGGCAGCGTTTTCTAGCGTCCACCCTCCCGCATCATCGATGAAACGGTAGAGGACGGCTGTGAGCTGTCCTACACCAGAGGAGAATGCAGCGAAAACAATAAGGATTCCGAGCAGAGAAGCGAACGTGACGGCCTCGCGTGAATGGGGAACACTCCCCTTTTCGAGGGCATCGCGAATACGTTTATCGCTGGCCTCCTCTGTCTTGCTTTCTTTATCGGGTGCTTCGGACATTCACCCGCCCCATATCACGCTGCATTAGGCAGAGTGATTTTCCGCTGCGAGGCCAATCGGAGGACCGTGTCAGCGATCAGCCTGCGTGCGTCTGCAATCTCCCGTTCCGACGCATCGCTTTCGGCTTGCAACTCCAATTCGACGATACGCCGGCTTCGCGTGGGCAAGGCGCCCAAAACAGCCTCCTGGAAGGTGGTAGCGGTGCCATTCAATGCAAGCACCAGCTTGTCCAAAGGAATTTGATTCATGACGAGGCTTAAGGCTTTCGGCGCCAACAACGGCAGGTCCTCAAAGGTAAACAGCATTCCGCGAATGACTTCGGTATCGGCGGGACGGGCCTGCCCCAAGTCCCTGAGAGCACCGTCCAACTGTGGTTTGTCCAAACGATTGAGGATTTCGGCAATTCCTGCGTGGGCTCCCGCAGCTGGCGTCTCCAGAGTGATCAGGTCCTCAGCCAACGTTTGTTCGAGCACAGCGAGCGCCTCCGGCGCAATTGTCTTCGTGCCCACCATTCGGATCAACAGCGCATTCCGCAGCTCGCTCGGCAAAGAGCCCATGAGGCGCGCCGCAAGTTGGGAATTGAGCCTCAATAGAATAACGGCCGCCGTTTGCGGGTGTTCGCGAAGAAGGTAGGAGCGAAGAATATCGTCCTTGATCCGACCAAGCTTGCTCCAGACTGGCTCCTCGCTGCTCGCAGGCGGAGAGAGAATATCGTCGATTTCCTCTTCCGCCATGACTTCCGACAGAAGATTTCGGATTTCTTCCGCCGTTCCGACAAAACGAATTCCACTCGAATACGAATTCGCGAACTCGTCCACGAGCTGTTCCAGCTCCTCAGACGATATAGGCGGCAACTGTTTTGCGACCTGGGCGATGAGGCGAACCTCCTCCCGGTCCATGCGTCGGAGGAGTTGAGCCGCTTTCGGCCGCCCTAACGCCAGCAACAGAATGGCCACCTTCTCGACGCCCGAAAGCGGCCTCGACTCGCCCTTGGCTCGCGCTTTGATAGTCGTCATTGCGTCGGATCTGTCAGGCTGCCCCAACAGAACCCGCACCACTCACGACCTCGGTCAGCGATATGCCAAATCGGGATTCAGCCTCGTCCATAACGACAACTTCGCCGCGGGCGACCACCCGTCCGTTCACCATAACATCCACCGGCTCACCAACTCGCCGATCAAGCGGAATCACGGCACCGCGTCCCAACTTGACGAGTCCGGAAATGGGCATTGTTGCCGATCCAAGTACGACCTGGACGGATACAGGAATGCGCAAAATGACGTCCAGATTTCCGTTCGCCAAAGCTTGCTCCGATGCCTGCTGGGACCTGGTGCTTTCATTGACCGTTTCCTCGGACCGGCCATAAGCCTCGGCAAGCTCTTCGGGTGTCGGTGTGAGCTCGGCCGCAAATTCCTTGATAAGCTGCTCCTGCTTGGCAGAAGCTATTTCCGATTGCAGAAGACGTTCGTGCGATGGCGCACTCGGACGCTGGCTGGTCGGTTGACGCTGCGCCGGGTTCTGGACTTCAGGTGCGGGTCGATCAGCCGAAAAGGATGTCATCCATCAGCTCCTGCTCACGATCAACGAACGCCTCCACGCGCAACTTGTAACGCTCTCCCGACTTATCTAACTCACACCACAATAAAGGCTCACCATTGCAATCGACGCGAACCGGGCTCCGTCCTGTCGCCTTGAGCGGGAGGATCTGCCCAACGCGGAGCGAAGCAATTTCGGCCAACGAACGCGTCTGCTCTTCAAGAACAGCACGAAGGCAGAGAGGAGCACGAGTTATTTCACTCTGAATTTTCTGTGCCCAGGCTGGATCGGCATTTCCCCTCCTCACTTCCGGTCGCCGGGAAAATGCCGGCTTTAGCGCCGTTAGCACCGCTTCCGGAATGGCGACAAACAGGTCCCCGCTCCCCAGTCCCGCCTTCAACCTGTAGTGGACAGTTGCCAGCGGCGTGTTGGGTCCCCCAAAACTTTGCGGATTGAAGCTTCCCAGCTCACCTTTCGCAGCAAACTGGGTGGCCGCTATTGGCTGGAGTCCTTTCTCGAGTTGCTGTGCAAATCGTACTAGAAAATTGCGCGTAATCCTTTCCTCGATACGCGATATCGACCGATCTTCCCAATAAGGTGCAAGAGAACCGTCACCCCCGAATACGAGGTCCACGTACGCAAAAATGAACTCTCGATCGAAGACAACAAGCAGCACCGTATCCCAAGATTTTGCCTGCAAGGAGCCAATGATCCGGGAACGGTCACCGTTAACCAGATCCTCCACCCGCCTCGGATAAACACCAAGGTACGTCAAGGCTGCCTTCATTGCAGACGACTTCTGCAAATCCTCGGTGCACGCATGCGCAACGCGCTCCAGCACCGCCGGTAGCTCCGGAAACCGCTCAGCATACGCCAACCCTTGACCAAACAGGCCTTTCAAGGCCTCCCGGCCCTGCTGGGTGGCGGCGTTCAAGCGCCTCACCTAGACCGCCTCCTTGCTTGCCGCAGTTGCAAGTCCGGCGCCAAGCGTCTTTTGTTCCACCTCATCAATCGAAGGACGCTCATATGCGGAGATCGCCTTCCGTCCGTGCTCCAACGCAACCTGAGGCATAGCACCGTTCATAAATGCAAGCAGCGTTTGTTTGACGATCACGTAAAGCTGCATCCTCTTTTCCCGGATAGTGCGGAGCTTGCTCGCGACTGGCGAAACAACAGCGTAGGAAAAGAAGATGCCCGCGAATGTTCCCACAAGCGCAGCACCAATCAGAGAGCCCAAAATTTCTGGCTCCTGATCGAGGGCCCCCATGGCTTTGATGACTCCGAGGACGGCAGCAACAATTCCCAAGGCCGGCAATGCCTCTGCGATGCTTACCAAAGCATGGTAAGACTTCAACTCATCGCGACGCATCGTTTCGATCTCCTCATCCATCAAGGCTTCGATTTCGTGTGTACGCGCGTTACCCATCAAGATGAGGCGACAATAGTCGCAGATAAAATTGGTTAGCTGTTTGTTCGACAACACCGTCGGAAATTTTTGAAAAAGCAACGACTCGTTTGGGTTCTCGATATGTTTCTCCAGCTCATTCCGCGTCGCGCCGCGCAGCTCCCGCATAACGTCATGCAGCACGCCGAGAACGTCGAGATATTCGTCGGGTTTCGGCGTCAGCATGCGAAGGACTTCAACAATCCCTCTTCCGACGTCCTTAATGGTCTTAACGGGATTGGCAACGACAAATGTCCCTAAAGCCGCGCCGCAAATGATAACGTACTCCCAGGGCTGCCAGATGACCTCAATATGGCCACCCATGGCCCAGAAGCTGCCGAGCATGGCAGCAAGAGTAATGATGAGTCCGACGAGAATCGTCACAGGGGGTAACTGCAGGTCCAGAAAATTCCACTCGCGAGCCGTTGTACGCCCCCTCCCTTACGTGGACCTGAACCGCCAACTCAAGCACTGTGATCGTCGGCGGCGCTATTTGTGGGATAAGATCCGCACAAGCTTATCTCCGCATCTTTTGCAAATGACCCAATCAAGGTGGGGGCGGGACATGCTTGGTGCTGTCACCCATTATAAGATGCTAACTAAAGACTTGCCCCGAGCACTCAGCCTAATGGCCTCAAAGCCGGAAGTTGCTCGGGAAACAAAGTACTACCTCGAGCGTATCCGAAAGATTTCCTCCATTGAAGAATTCCTGGCCGATAATCGCCTGTTTGCTTATGCCCTTGCTGCTTTTGGCCTTGGCGAGATGAGCTATGCCAAGGGCTTCTTCCGCAGGCTTCTAATTGAAGGCATTGATAGCCCAAACACACTTGCCAACCGTCTGCTCGATCGGCGATATCGGGAGTTTGTGGAAACATTCAACTTTGCTCGCCACGGTTCCCTGACCACTTCTTTCACTCGGACCCAGCAAGGCGTGGTTGACAGATATGTTCGTCAAAGACTCGAAGAGCAGACAGGCGCCCAAAACGAGGGCATTCGCCTTGCGCTCTACTTTGAACGTCGAGCCACAAGCCTTAATAATGTTTACGATATATTGGCCGACCGGGCTTTGCTCGAAGTTGTACAGACCGCACTCGGAATTCCATTTGAGACGGTGATGAGCCCGATCGATCGTCAGGCCGAGATGATTAAGCAAAAGCTCAACATCGACGATCTCAAAGACCCCGGAAAATTACAGAAGCTCATTCATCGCTTCCTCGTTCTTTGGGACGCGCGGAAATCCCTCAGCGCAGCCAACCCTCCGACCCTGCTACCCTACCAACCTGCTGAGTTCGGCCTTCGGCCTGACTTGCTCGCCAGCTTGCAATCTCTGACAGCGCGGGTCTTCTAACATGCAGTCCGGCACCTATGTAGCGCTCTCCGGCCAGCTTGCTCTCCAGCGCCGCCTGGAGACCATTGCCTATAACGTTGCAAACACAAACACAGTGGGCTTCCGCTCTGAGCAAGTAAAATTCGAAACCATTCTTTCCCGCGTCCCGATCGACCCAATTGCCTTTTCGTCGACCGGAGCGCCCACAGTTTCGCAACATCCAGGCGCGCTCATCCAAACTGGCAATCCTCTCGACGTCGCAATCGAAGGAGAAGGATGGTTGGCAATACTTACACCGGCGGGCCAGGTTCTCACCCGCGACGGCCGAATGCGCATGACAGAAGCCGGTGAATTGCAAACCCTGAGCGGCTTCCCAGTCCTCGATGTCGGTGGTGTCCCGATTCAGCTCGATCCCAACGGGGGTTCGATCATAATTGCCCGTGATGGGACGATCACCCAAAATAACCTTCAAGTCGGCGCTCTGGGCCTGTTTCGAATTCCGGATAATGCCATCCTCACGCGATACGACAACTCCGGCTTTCTGCTTGACCGCCGGCCGGAGCCCATTATCAATTTCGTTCAGGATGGCGTGGTGCAGGGCTACGTTGAGAAAGCCAACGTGAACGCAGTCGAAGAGCTCTCACAGCTTATTCTTGTCTCCCGATCCTTCGACGCTGTTACCGCTGCCCTAAACGAAACCGACCTCTCATTGCGCGAAGCGATCCGGACGATCAACGGCTCTTCATGATACGAGACCCCATACATCTCCATTCGCAGTTCTCTACTACTTCTTCCGCGCGCGGACTTCTTCCTTGGTAAGATAGTCCAGTTCTTCGATCAGGACTTCACTTACAAGTTCCGTCCCGACGCGCGAGTTTACATTTTTTGCCAGGGCTTTTTTAAACGAAGCTAGATCCTGCGGCTCAAGCTTTCGGAAATCGATACCATTGCCCATATAAATCGTGCTAATAGCCTCGTCTACTAGAATGAGATCTGGTTTAAATGACAGTTGCGCCAACACCGCCTCATCAACCATGTATGCTATCCGAGCGACGACATACCCTTGAACTTTACCCTCCTTTATTATCGGAACGCTGACCAACCTGGGCTTTACGATTGTCGAGTCGTCAAATGGGCTGTTTCCATTGACTGTTGCCGCCCCACTCGACTGCCAAGAAACCGAGGCCATACTGGTCACCGCAGTAACCAAGCACGCCCAAATACCCACGGCTATTAGCTTGATCACTTCTCGCCCCGCCCTCCCCTCGCCGGACCGTATGTACCATCAGAGTCAGCTCTCGACAAAGCCTCAGCGATGACATCGGTAATCTCCCGCACCGCCTGAATATGCTTCATAAGTGCGGCCTTGTTCTCCTCAAGAGCATTTCTCAGATCTTCCAGTTTCTCTATGCTAACATCTTCTAGTCTCTGTCTCCCGATACCCCTGCTGCCGAAATGGCGATCAAGACTATAAAGATATTGGCTTTTCCGCGTATTGAAAACGCTAAGCTCGCGAACTACGTTCGCCCTTAATTCAGCGGTTTCTCTTTCTATCAACTCTGTCAAATCCGAGAGCATCTGATTCATCATGCTGACGCCCTATCCCTGCTGTTTCTCGGGTCCGGTCAATGACATATTGGATACAATTCCTATTCCGCCATCGGCGACAATTTCTTTTGTAACGTAATCGGCGAAGAGTGACCTCCAGTTAGCTGCTGCGAAGCCGGAACCAAACCAAGCACTTGACCGATTGGAGAGGAGTTGTTCGAAGATCGTCTTAAGCACGAACGCCTCGAACTCACGCCCGATGGTATCGTCAATTCCTGTCCGGACACTTGTCACTCTCCCTGCTGCGGGTGCGCTCGATACTTCGATCACTCTTGGTTGCACGGTAGGAAGTTGCATACTCTTCCCCATGAAATGCTAAGATTTGACATCACCCTTGCCTGAGCCACGACGCCAAGCCTTGCTGAAATAGCATCAAGACTTCATCCAGTCCGTAGTAGCACAGAGCCAACCCACCACCGATCACAAACGGCAATGATACGAAATAGACGGGTATCTGTGGCGTAAGCTTATTCGCGATCCCGAAGGTAACGTTTATCGCTACCGCGTAAACAATAAAGGGCCCTGCGATTTGAAGTGCGAGCAAGAAGGAACCGGACAGTGTTTCTTTCAATCTGTTAACGCCGAATTCCTCCCAATACAGTTCGTTCGGTGGAATAAGCAAATAGGATCGGACGAGACCGCGCAGCACCTCCCAGTGCAAGTCTCCAACGAGAAAAAGAACCGCTGCTGCCAGAGTCGCAAGATGCGCGATACTTGCATTTGCTTCCGTTTCCTCGATCGGATTTTCTAGACTTCCTCCCAGTCCAATAAAGTTCGTTACCGCAGCCGCCAAAAATTGAATTCCCGAGAAAAACATCCGGGTCTCGAGACCAATCAGCATGCCGACTGCGATCTCCCTTGCGATCGGTGCTAATAGTTCGTCCTTGCTCAGGCCAATGTTGCTTATCCGCATTTCCGGGACGATTAACGGCGTTAGCGAGACCGCGACTGCAGCAGCTAATAGCAGCCTTACCCGAAACGGAGTCCGAGAGCTCCCAATGCCGGGCATCAGCATCAAGCAACACCCCACCCTGCAGAAAATGAGAAATGTTACATATACCGCGTCAAGATTTGCCCGGATCACGAAATCGTCCCCAGCAGTTCGACCTGCACGCCCCGCGAAATCTCCAGGTGGGACAGCACCGCTATGTTTGGGAATATGCGCTCGATGACCATCCGAACGTAGGGCCGCGCGTCAGGCGCTGCGACAATCACGAAGTGATCTCCTTTATCTAATCTCTCCCGGATCGCCTTAGCTGCTTCCTGACCGAACTCTTCCAGAAGTCGCGGTTCAATATTGAACTCAATTACGTCTCCCTTTGCGTCTCGTTTGAGAGCCTGGTGGAACGCAAGATCCCAACGATTTCCGAGCCGCAACACTTTGAGTACACCGTTCTCAATGTGGTCGCCGCAAATCTGTGCTGCCAAGCGCACCCGCACATGCTCGGCGAGCTGCTCGGTTCGGCGCACATGAGGCACTGCCTCGGCGATGGCCTCAAGGATGAGATGGAGGTTGCGAATGGAGACTCGCTCGGCGAGAAGAAGCTTCAAGACAGTTTGCAGCCCCGAATAGGAGATCTGCGATGGCACGAGTTCATCTACCAGGCGGCGATAGTCCGGTTCCAGACCGTCAATCAACGCGCGGACATCTCTATACGACAGTAACTGAGCGAGATTTCCTCGAATCACCTCCCGCAGGTGTGTAAGCAGAACGGTGAGCGGATCAATGGGCGTAAACCCCTCCCTCTCAACGGTTCCGGCCAAAGCCTCCGGAATCCACAGCGCTCGCATACCAAATGCGGGCTCCCTCGTTTCATCTCCCGGAACACTGGGCCTAGGTCCATCTCCGATAATTACTAGCGCATCCCCTATCCGAAGCTCGCCTGATGCGGCAGAAGTTCCGTGAACTCTGATCTGATATTCTTTCGGCCCGAGATTGAAGTCGTTGCTAACCTTGATTTCAGGGATGACGAACCCGAAGTCGCGCGCGAATTTTCGACGCATTTTTGCAACGCGCTGGCTGAGCTCGTTATAGGTTGAAAGAAGCGCACCAGATATATGTTTTCCCAGTGCAATCTCGATTTCGGGCGCTCGTAAAGATACTTTCGAGGTACTGACCGCTTCGCCTTCGGCTTGCTTCGGATCCGCCTTCTCCTGAGCTTCTGCGACGGCAGCGGCTTCAGCCTGCCGACGAGGGGTGATGATAGCGACGGCAATCAGCAGTCCACTCAGAAACGCGAACGGTGCAAACGGAAGGCCAGGTGCCAGCGCCAGCACAGCAACGACTACTGCGGCGACGGCAAGCGCCCGCGGATATTGACCCAGCTGGCCTAGAACCGCTTTTTCCGCAGACCCTCGCGTACCACCTTTCGAAACGAGCAAACCTGCAGCCAGAGAAACGATTAGTGCGGGTATTTGGGAGACCAATCCGTCCCCAACGGAGAGCTTGGTGAAAACATTCACGGCTTCGCCAATCGTGAGGCCGTGCCGGACAACGCCTATGATGATGCCTCCGCCTACATTCACGCCGGTTATTATAAGGCCAGCAATCGCGTCACCTCTCACAAACTTTGAGGCGCCATCCATTGCGCCAAAAAACGCGCTTTCTTCTTCAAGCTCGCGCCGCCGACGCATGGCCTCCTTTTCGTCGATTATGCCGGCGGAAAGATCGGCATCTATCGCCATTTGCTTTCCGGGAATGGAATCCAGCGTAAATCGGGCTCCCACTTCCGCGATACGCGTAGCGCCTTTGGTGATGACAACAAAATTCACCGTGATGAGGATAACAAACACAATCGCGCCGATGACAAAATCACCGCTCATGACGAAGCTTGCGAAACCCGCAATAACGTGTCCAGCAGCGGTAATGCCTTCGGCACCGTTCGACAGAATCGCTCTGGTCGTCGCGATGTTGAGCGCAAGCCTCAACATCGTCGTGATGAGCAGTACGGTCGGGAAAGATGAGAACTCGAGAGGCTTATCGATCCATAGGGCGACCATCAAAACTAGGATCGACAAAGAGAAGGACAAGGCCAGCCCAGCATCGATGATCGCAGGTGGAAGGGGCAGAAACAGAACTGTGAGGATAAAGACTATACCGATGGCGAATCCGATATCCTGCCCTCGGCTGCCGCTACCCAACAACGGAATGCGGGACGCAGCTTGAGACGTCAGTTGCAAGCTCATCCAAGAATACGGCCGCTGTTCTCAGAATCCCTGCTCGATGCGCGCATAAATCTGCTCGGCAAAGGTATATATGGTTGCGCCCATAAAAGGCGCAGCAAGAGAAGCTGTGAGCAGGATGGCTACGATCTTGGGAATAAAGGTGAGCGTTATCTCTTGCACCTGGGTGAGTGCCTGAAGGAGGGATATTGTGATACCAACGAGCATCGCCGCCACGATTGCCGGGCCTGACGCCACGATGACCGTCCAGATTGTTTGCCTTACGAGATCCAAGGCGTCTGCTTCATTCATCGCTTATTTGACGATCACTCCCGGACCGAGAACGACTTCGCGCCCGTCAGTCAGAATCGCGACAGCCCCTGCGGAAGTGACCTGTAACGCTTTAACCTCTCCCTCTACCGTGCCGTCAGCGGATGTTATGTAGCGACCAATGAGCCCGTCAGCCTGGGATAGCGACAGCGCCGTCATGATGGCATCGAGTTTGCTGTTCGCCAAAAGGGCTTGCTCCACATTCGAAAAGGCCGCCAACTGAGCAAGGTATTCCGTAGACTGCACCGGCTCAGTCGGGTCCTGGTTTTTCATTTGAGCGATCAGGAGATGCAAGAAGGCATCGTAGTCGAGACTTCCTGAGCGGGTGGCTCTTGTCCCTGGTGTCGGGTCAGCCGTGATCCCACTGACAGCTTCCACATTCATTTTTTCACCGTATCTCAAGTCCCGGGCTCTGGTTGGTAACTGCTGCCCTCAGAATCTCATCTTCAATGGGAAACAAGACTCGTATTGTCTTAAGCGCGTCGAACGCCCTGCCACTCAAAAAGAGAGTGCGAACGCGCTCAAGGCCGGCAAGGACAGCGGCATTCTCAAAAGTCGACACCAGATTGCTATAAAGTTGCTCAAAATGCCGCTGAATTTCCTGTGCCTTGGCCGGCTCCATGAGCATGATCTGGACAACAAAATAAAGCTGGCGTAACGGCGTTGTGGCCTGCTCTGGTTGGAGAACGTGGTTCTCGAGCAGAAATGTGGCGTCGTTCAGAAGCTCCAGCGTAACCTTGCGATCAGTTCTCAGTACGGCCCCATTCACGAAAAGCCGCTCTCCAGATCGCAGGGAGATGTGCATGCTTCGCCTCACGAGAGACCTTTCTTGATAGCCTCCATGACTTCGATGAGGTCAGAGAAGCTTCCGGAACCATCCAAACGAAGACGCTCCGCCTCTCTGAGCACCCACAGCCCTATCGAAATCAGTCTTGCGCGCAAAGCTGGAGGAAGATCGTTTTCGGCGCTCGCCAAATCCTCAAGCAAAATAGACCAAAGCTGATTCACGTAACGAACTGCTTCAGCCCGTTCGGCTGTTAGGCCTTCGCGCGAGTCAGCAAGCCGCAATAGTTCAATTGCTTTCTCGAAAGCCGCCCTTTCACGCTCTCGAGCTAAGCGGGGCGTCTCTTCCAGTACTTCATTGTATGCTGATTGGGAAAGCGAAGCCGCCATGTCGCCTCTCTCGACCCGATCGGCTTAGAGATAGTGGAGAATACTCATGTCGCGGAGACGCGCCGTCAGGGCGTAAGCTGTCTCCAATTGCGTTAACAGGGACGTTACGCGCACTGAAGCCTCGTACTGATCAACACCTTCCAAGTCGACGATGTGCTGCGAGAGCACATTGCGTTGTATCATCATTCGCTCGTTTGCCAGCTCGATCCGCTCCTGAGCAACGCCCGTTTTTGCTCTCAAGCTGGTCAGCTCCTGAATAGCCAGGGCCGTAGTGCGAACAGCGGTGTCCACCAATGCCTGGAATGCCGCCGTATTGAGATTTTCGCCCCCAAGGTCAGCTAGCATGACGTAAGCGCTCGCCAGCTTACGGATTGCGCTTTCGTTGGCGTTAGAAGAGGTTTCTATTGTCTCGCCTATGGAAATCCTGCTTTTAACATTCGTATCGGAAGCCATTGACCAGTTTGCGGACCACGCCGGTTTCTCGAAGAGAGCTGCGAAGGCCCCATCTAAGAACCCCTGAAGATCGGCTGCCGCGATGTTCGCAACAGCTGGATCCGACTGGTTTACACCGAACGTCGAGAAAAAGGCATCATTCACGGCCTGCCGGCTTGCTGGAGGCGGCTCAGAGAAATAGTTTGCCAGCGGAGTCTTTTCCGTGTTGATGCCCCCAAAGAGATAAGTCCCATCGACAGCGGTATTGATAGCGCTTATCAGGGAAGCTAGCCGCGCACGAGCTTCCGAGGCCAAAATTTCCGGCCCATTAGAGCTATCGCGAGCCCCCAGGAGCGCCCCAAGAAACGCTTCCGCATCGTCCGTCAGTCCTTCGAGAGCTGCTTGCGTCGCCTTCAAGCGAGCTGCAGCAATTGCGTTCGTGTCAGAGATCGCGGTGAGTCGTGCAAATTCGTTTCGCAAAGAGACAGTCTGACCTGCCCGGAAGCCGAGTCCCACCCCAACATCCGCCAGCCGACCCGTCGTTGCCTCCTTCTGGGCGGTGGACAGCGCATTTTGAGTCTTCAAGAGCGCGAGCCGCATCGACTCTGAAAGAGCTCGCGTCGATATGGACGAAACGGTCATCGCACTACCCCGCTGCCGCAATCAGAACCCGCAGCATTTCATCAATACTGGAAATAAGGCGCGCTGTTGCCTGATATGATCTTTCAAGATCCAACAGTAGCGTCATCTCATGATCCAGATTGACGCCCGTGGCATTCGACAACGCCTCTGATGAGCGCGCAAAGAGCGTGTTCCGGTATTCGAGCTCAGCATTCGAGCTCATGCGAGCTTCTTGCAGCCAAGCGACCGATCCAGATGCAAAAGTGAATATGGATGCACTCGTATTAAGTTGTGCAGCGGAGTCGAAGCTTCTCGGTGCGTTCAGTTTGTCGAGTAATTCCTGGAGTCGATCCGAAAAACCTGCTGCGCCGGTGATGTTGTAAACGTAAGCTGCGCCGGCGATGCCACCGTCGCGGAGCTTTGTGGCATCTCCTCCTTGAAGGGGATCGACTGCAGGGTTTACTCTGATAAGCCCTGCTAGACCTGCAACCAGGATGCCTGCGGGCGGTACATCCCCGCCGGAATACGTAAACAAGCCAGGAGCATCCGGCAGGGATGGAGGCGTGCCCTGATCGCTTTCGGCGAAGATTTCAATGAGGGCGCGAGCTATTTCATCGAGCTGACTCTGGTAAACGATTGCTATTTCGTCTCGAATCGCCAGCAAACCCGCCAGCCGTCCGCTTGCGATTGCCAAGCCTGTTTCAGCGCCAGAAACCTGTACGCCGTCCGCAAAGACGGCATTGCCAACGGTCGCGGCGGAATAAAGCAAAGTCGGATCAAAGACGATCTCGCGCGCTCTCGTCTCGAACAGCGTTATGCCGCTGTCCGTTTGGATCACCATGTCGCCATCGGCGCGCGATATCGTCCGAATGCCGATTTCTTCCGAAATTTGCAGAAGCAGACGATCCCGCTGGTCCAGATAGTCTGTGACGTCTGCTCCTGAGCGAGTGCCATTGACAATGGCGGTATTCACCGTCTCGAATTGAGCGAGAAGGGTATTTAGACGCTCGACAGAGCTTGCGATTTCCCGGTCCGCCTGTAAGCGAAGATCCTGGACCAGCTCTGTGGCGCTGTTCAGAGCTTGCACTAGATCTCGCGCTGCTCCCACGGCAGACTGTGCCGCAACCGTGTCATGCGGCACAGATGCGTAAAGCTGAAGAGCGTCATTCAATTTGCCGATGAGCGCCGCTGGCGAGTATTCGAGCTCCGGATCAAGTATCGTTGCATCGAGCTTGTCCAGCGCAGCGGCAATGCTGCGTTGCTGCGCGAGACTAGCGTTTGTTGCAAGAAGATGTGCCAACAGCGGCGCGCTGGACACCCGTCCGACGGAAGCAAGCCGCAGACCGCCTTCAGGGACAGTGATGACATTCGCGATTTTGCGCGAAGCAAGAAGCTCGCCTGCACTAGTGACATTGCGGGAGATAATCGACGTCTGACCCGATATGACGGCGAGCCCACTCCGAGCAACGTCAAGCGCATTTGAAAGCGTCATTGCGCCGCCCCGCTAATTCGATTCCAACCGAAGGTTAGCGTTTCAAATTGACCAGCACGTCGAAAAGGTCCGCGCCGGTTTGAAATACCTTGGAATTCGCGGTGTAATTGCGCTGCGACTCAATCATCGTGGTGAGTTCGGATGCGAGATCGACATTGGACTGTTCAAGCGCGCCAGAAACAATGGCTCCAAGGCCGCCCGTGCCAGCGAATCCAATGCGCACGTCACCGGAATCCTGGGTGGCGAGGTAGGCATTTCCAGAATGCGGCCGGAGATTATCTGGGCTCGTCACGGTGGCCAGAGGAATGCGATGTGTCGGTACGCGCATCCCATTCTCGTAAATGGCATACAGATAGCCATCATCGGATATCTCTATCGAATCCACTGCGCTTGGTGCATTTCCATTCACGAATGCATCCAGCAGAACGTAATCTGCGGCGAGCTGGCTCGACTTGGACAAATCCAGCGTCAAGACAGAGCCATTAGGAATTGCCGCACTGATTGAAGTTGGACTTGCCGGATCCAGGCTCCCCGTCGCGGGATCGAATGTCAAAGTCACGGTCGCAAGCGGACCGCTACCATAGGGGAAGCCGCCTCCCGCGCTGGCAGCCGAACGATCGAATATCGTAATTTCCCATGTATTGTCGGCAGTCTTCGCGCTGTATACGTCCAACAGCACTTCTCTGCCGAGGTTGTCGTAGGCAACCAGCGATGTTTTGCTGGTGAATTGAGCCGAGGCCGCATTGGCTGAAGGAAGATTGGCTGCCGGGATGATTTCTGCCTCGGATGGCAGATTTACGTAGAATCTGCCCGTCGTCGATGGAACCGCCCGCATCCCGAGTTCGGAAATATTTATAACCTCAAGCCCGGTATAGCCATTTGCAACGACAGTCGGTTCCCCGTTCGCAAGAGGGTAGCCCAGCAATTGATAACCTGCCGCATTCACGAGCCGGCCGTCGCCGTCCATCACGAACGAACCAGCGCGCGTCATGTAAACTTGGCCGCTTGTGTCGGATACGAGGAAAAATCCGTTCCCGCGAATTGCGAGATCTGTCGTAGAGGTAGTGTAGGAAATCGGGCCCTGGCTGCTAATGGCGTAACGCGTGTGAGACTCAACGCCGCCGGAGACGTAGCTCCCGCCCGCGTCCAGCACCAGTGTCGAGAACTCCGTGGACGCGCGCTTATAACCGGTCGTGCTCATGTTGGCGATGTTGTCCGCCACGGTGCCGAGCCGGGCGGCCTGAGCCGCCATTCCGGAAGCTCCGGTCCGCATCATTCCATAAAGGCTCATCGCGCCAATGCCCTGCCTGGAATTTCTTTCGACTTCTTTGATGAGATCACGAGCAGCTTGCGTCGAGCTGGTGGGGAGCGGCCATCCGCCTCTGCCGCTCCCCTGCGCGCGCTACCCCGCTGCGCTATTGGTAATTCAGCCGGTAACCGAGGTACCGCTGAGAATCGATTGGATCGTAACCGAGCCGCTCGCGAAGCCTTTTCCTGAGCTTGCTGATGTGGCTTTCGATTACCGTCTCGTCGATGCCATCGCCGAAAAGGCCGTAGACGGAGTTGAAAATTTGCGATTTCGTAACGCGGCGACCTTTGTTCATGACGAGATATTCGAGAATGCGCCGCTCGCGCCGCGGTAATGGCAGAACCTCGCCACGCACCTCGGGATCCCGGCCATCGAAGAAAACGCGCAGGTCTCCGGCTTCCACTCCCTCATGTTCACTTCTGTTGGAGCGACGCCGGATCGCTTCAATGCGCGCCAGGATCTCGCGAACATGAACGGGCTTTCTCACAACGTCATCGACACCGGCCGCGAAAAGCTCCAGGGTTTCTTCGAGTGATTTGTGATCGTTCAGTGCAATGACGGCCGCCGATGAACGACCCCGGATTTTTCTGGAGAGCATCTGGCGCTGCGGGCAGGAACCCAAGAGAAACGCTTCGACGGCTGAGATGTCCGGTTCGGAGACTGTTTCCACCCACTGGTCAAAGTCCTTGGGCCCCAAGCCGGTGGCCGACACCCCCTCCCGATCGAACCAAGACGCGTAGCCGCCAGACACAGTTTCACGTTCGTCGACGATTACGATCATTGCTGCCCCCCTAGTCAGATTTCGATCGTCTGCATTTTTTGAGTACAATCTCTCCAACGAATCCGTCAACTATTGTTGATAATATGACAAACAAGCAGATAACGCTGTCTGGGGATCAGTGGCCGTTTCGCATCAGTGTGGCGGGCAACAGAAAGCCACCCGCAACCAGCCCGAGAGAGGAGCTGGCCACGAGCGGCCTAAGTCATCGAAAAAACTTAGCTAGTTGAGAGTGTTAACCAGCCGCAGCTTTCAAGCCGTATTCAAGGTCGGCGATAAGGTCATCGACCGATTCGAGGCCTACGGACAGTCGTAACATGCCATCGCCGATACCGAACTCGGCCCGTGCGTCGGCGCTGAGACGTTGGTGCGTAGTCGTCGCAGGATGCGTAATGAGAGACTTCGCGTCTCCAAGATTGTTGGAGATCCGGATCAGGCGCAGCGCATTCAGGAAGCGGAAGGCTGCAGGCTTGCCGCCAGCGATGTCGAACGTCACGACCTGACCGCCGCCGGACATTTGCCGCCGGATAATGTCGGCCTGAGGATGGTCCGGACGGCCGCAGTAAAGAACACGCGCGACCTGCGGTTTGTCAGCGAGGAAATCGGCAATGCGCGCCGCACGTGCGCATTGTGCCTCCACACGGAGAGGAAACGTTTCCAGCGCCTTGAGCAGCACCCACGCGTTGAACGGGCTTAACGACGGCCCCGTCTGGCGCAGGAAGTTGTGCAAGTGGTCTTTCAGGAATTTCTCAGAGCACAGCACGACGCCGCCGAGACATCGCCCCTGGCCATCGATGTGCTTTGTCGCCGAATAGAGCACCACGTCGGCGCCCAACTGCAAAGGCTTTTGCAGCAGCGGTGTCGCGAACACGTTGTCGACGAAGACGAGCGCGCCGACGTCATGAGCCAGCTGGGCGACGGCCGGAATATCGACAATGTCCAGTGTGGGGTTCGCCGGCGTCTCGAAAAAAACGGCCTTGGTGTTGGGCCGGATGGCCTTGCGCCACGCCTCGATATCGCGCCCGTCAACCAACGTCGACGAGATGCCAAACCGCGGGCAGAGCTCCTCCACAACGTAGCGGCAGGAGCCGAACATGGCGCGCGAGGCAACAATATGATCGCCGGCTTTCAGGTAGCAAAGAAGAGCTGACGTCACCGCGGCCATGCCTGTCGCGGTGGCACGGCATGCCTCGGCGCCTTCCAGCAGCCGCATCCGCTCTTCAAACATCGCTACGGTGGGATTGGAGAAGCGCGAGTAGATGAAGCCCGGCTCCTCGTCCTTGAAACGCGCCTCGGCCTGCTCCGCCGTTTCGTAGACGTAGCTCTGCGTGAGGAAAAGAGCTTCAGCAGTCTCACCGAAACCGGTGCGCAACTGGCCACCGTGAACGAGCAGCGTCTCTGGGCTCCAGTTTTGATTGAGATTTCGGTCGATCGATGCGTCGCGCTGCGCCATCGGCGCCTCCTTACCCGTCTGGCCGAAGGCAAAAAGAAACCCGGCCGGTGGGCCCGCATAAAACGCCGGGCGCTGGCCAGGTTCGCGCGCGGCCTTTTAGCGAGTTATTTAACGTGGCTGCAAGCCGGCCGGCCAAATCACCACGGATTTCAATGTGCTGATACGCCTGCTGAAGAAGCGCGTCAAGAAATTCGAGCCGCGCTTATCCGACGCGATCAGGTCAAGCTTGGCGCACCCGGCGGGACGGGCTAGAGAGACCGTCCGGAGGTGCGGGATGACACAGAATGGTGGGCCGCAGAATGAGCGGAGTGGGATACTGCCGGTGCAGGCCATCCGGCGGCTGATCGAGCAGGGTCACATCAAGCCCCAGGAGCCGTTGCTCGAGGGACAGCTTCAGCCCGCCAGCCTCGACTTGCGTCTCGGCCCGTGCGCCTGGCGTGTCCGGGCAAGCTTCCTGCCGGGTTCCAAGGCGCGCGTTGAGGACAAGCTCAAGGAGTTTGCGCTCCACAAGATCGATTTGACGAAATCGGCGGTTTTGGAGACAGGCTGCGTTTACGTGGCTCCGCTGCTCGAAACACTAGCGCTGCCGCCTCACATCTCCGCGTCGGCGAACCCAAAAAGCTCAACGGGACGCCTTGATGTCTTCACGCGCGTCATCGCGGATGCCGTCTCTGCCTTCGATCAGGTTCCCGCTGGGTACACCGGCCCGCTTTATGCTGAGATCTGCCCACAGACTTTTCCGATCATCGTGCGGCAGGGATCACGGCTCAGCCAGATCCGCTTCCGGCAAGGTGCCGCCGCAGATACCGATGCGGCGCTGGCGGACCTGCAGCAGCGCGAGCGGCTTGTCTCCTCGGACCAGCCCGACATCGCGCAAGGCATTGCGCTTTCTGTCGACCTGGCGGGCGATGAGAGCGGTCTGGTTGGTTATCGGGCCAAGCGCCACACAGGACTCGTCGACATCGACGCCTCAGGCTCCTGTGACATGCTGGACTACTGGGAGCCGATCAGGTTGCATGGCCAAAGGCGGCTCATTCTCGACCCGGACGAATTCTACATTCTGGCCTCGCGCGAGGCTGTGAACGTGCCGCCGACGCACGCCGCGGAAATGGTGCCGTTCAATCCGCTCGTGGGGGAATTCCGCGTGCACTACGCAGGGTTCTTCGACCCCGGCTTTGGCTATGCGGCCGCAGGCGGCGCGGGCTCACGAGCGGTGCTGGAGGTGCGTTCGCACAAAGTGCCGTTCATCCTCGAGCACGGCCAGATCATCGGGCGACTGATCTACGAACGGATGGCGGAAGTTCCGGAAATGCTCTACGGCGCAGCCCTCGGCAGCCATTATCAGGCGCAGGGTCTGAAGCTGTCGAAGCACTTCAGGTGACGAAGTCTACTCCTCGTCAATCTTCCACCTCATCTGCTCGGCAGCTGCCCGCAAGATGGCCGGCACGACGCCGGGGAACTTGGCGTCGATCTCATCACACCGCAGTGTATTGACCACCTCGGTGCCGCGCCGTTCAGAACGGATGAGCCCGGCCTCCCGCAGCACCTTGTAATGGTGCGACTGGGTGGATTTCGGCAGCTTCTCGGGCGCCGCCTTCGAGCAGTTCATGGGGCAGCCACCCGACTTCAGCTTGAGCATGATGGCAAGCCGAACGGGATCGGCGAGAGCGTAGAGCACGCTCTCGAGTGCGACATCCTCGATAGCCGGGTGAACAAATGGCCGTTGCATGCCCGTAGTATGTGCTACGCGCAGATTTTGTTCAATAGTTCCAAGTGCTCGAACATCGCCGCAGCGTGTTACGCGGCGGCTTTGGCGAAGAACTGCTCCACGAAATGCTCGTAAACGGCGGTGAGTGTGTGCAAATCCGCGAGCGGAACTCGTTCATCTACTTGATGAATAGTCTCGTTCACCAGGCCAAATTCAATGACGGGACAATAGGCCTGTATGAATCTCGCGTCGGAGGTGCCCCCGCCGGTTGAAAGACGAGGTGTCCGCCCGGTGACCGCGCGAACCGCCTCCAACATCGTATCGACAAGCGGCCCCGGCCGCGTCAGAAACACATCGCCCGTGCCGGAGAAGCTGACGTCCCAGCGAGCGCCGACCTCTTCCGCTGCCGCCGCGCACTGCTTCCGAACCCACGCCTCCAGGTCTGACCGCCGATGGAGGTTGTTGTAGCGAATGTTGAGCTTGGCGCGCGCCTCCGACGGGATGACGTTCGTCGCCGTGTTCGGAACGGAAATAACCGTCACCTGCAGGCTCGACGGCTCGAAGTCGGGCGTGCCCTCATCAAGCGGCGTCGTCGAGAGGCGGTCGATGATGCGGGCCAGCTTGGGAATGGGGTTCTCCGCCAGATGCGGATAAGCAGCGTGGCCCTGCTTGCCGTAGACCACAAGCTCCGCGTTCAGGCTACCGCGCCGCCCGATCTTGATCTCGTCGCCGATCGCGTGCGGGTTCGACGGTTCGCCCACCACGCAGGCATCGAGCTGCTCGCCCCTTTGTCTCAGCCAGTCCAGCAGTTTGGCCGTGCCGTTGATGGACGGACCTTCCTCGTCGCCAGTGATGAGCAGGCTGATCGAGCCGCGAAGCTGGCCGCCTGACTTCTCCAGATGGCGCAGAGCTGCGGCTACAAAACAGGCAATGGCGCCCTTCATGTCGACGGCGCCACGGCCATAAAGCACCCCGTCCCGTATCTCCGCTGCAAATGGCGGGTACGTCCACCGCGCCTCGTCGCCCGGCGGCACAACGTCCGTGTGGCCCGCGAAGCAGAGGTTCGGCCCGGCGTTTCCAGTCCGCGCGTAAAGGTTTTCGACGTCCGGCGTGCCCGGCTCACTAAAGGTCACCCGGTGCACCGTGAACCCTGCCAGCGCAAGCACCTCTTCGAGGAGCGACAATGCCCCCGCCTCCGCCGGCGTTACGCTCGGACAACGGATCAGCGCCTGCGCGAGCGCAACGGGATCGGTCGCGGCAAGAGACATGGGTCAGTCTCTGAGCAAATCGTTGATTGAGGTCTTGGACCGTGTCTGCGCATCCACGGTCTTCACGATCACGGCGCAATAGAGCGACGGCCCGGGCGAACCATCAGGCAGCGGCTTACCCGGCATGGTACCCGGCACGACCACGGAGTAGGGCGGCACGCGGCCGACGTGCACCTGGCCCGTGGCGCGATCGATGATCTTGGTGGATGCGCCAATGAACACGCCCATGGAGAGGACCGAGCCCTCGCCGACGATGACGCCCTCCACTACTTCCGACCGCGCGCCGATGAAGCAGTTGTCCTCGATAATCACGGGATTGGCCTGTAGCGGCTCCAGCACGCCACCAATGCCGACGCCGCCCGAAAGGTGTACGTTCTTGCCGATCTGCGCGCAGGAGCCGACGGTTGCCCACGTGTCCACCATCGTGCCCGCGTCGACGTAGGCGCCAAGGTTCACGAACGACGGCATCAGCACGACGCCCGGTGCAATATAGGCTGAGTGGCGAACGATAGCGCCCGGTACCGCGCGAAAACCTGCCGAGCGGAACGCGGCCTCGTCCATGCCGGCGAACTTGGAAGGCACCTTGTCCCACCAGCTCGCGCCGCCAGGAGCGCCCGAAATCGTGGTCATGTCGTTGAGGCGGAAAGACAGGAGCACCGCCTTTTTCAGCCACTGATGGACGACCCAAGATCCATCGATTTTCTCTGCAACGCGGGCCTTCCCGCTGTCCAGCAGATTGAGCGCCGTTTCGACAGCGTCCCTCACCTCGCCCTTGGTGGCTGGGCTAATGCTATCGCGATTCTCCCAGGCAGCGTCGATCGTGCGTTGCAGATCCTGATAGTTGGACATAGGGCCTCCCGCGCGTCTGCTCTCCAAATGGATCGCCGGCGTTGTGGCGCGGAAGGGCCGCTGCGTCAAGGAAGCCCGCAAAAGCTGGCTTCACATCACCGCCTCGATGAGGAACGGCCCGGGTTCGGCGAGGCCCCGCTCCAGCGCGCGGTTGAACTGGTCCATCGTCTCAGCCCGGACACCTGACACGCCCATTCCCCGGGCCAGCGAAACCCAGTCGATGTCCGGCCGGCTGAGGTCCAACATATCCAGCGCCTTGCGGCCGACATTCCCGGCACCAACGTTCGCAAGCTCGTGGCGCAGGATGGCGTAAGCGCGGTTGGCGAAGACGATGGTGGTGATGTCCAAATTCTCACGAGCCTGCGTCCAGAGCGCCTGCACCGTGTACATGAAGGAGCCGTCCGCCTGCAGCGCGATGACCTTGCGGTCCGGGCAGGCAATGGCCGCGCCGATGGCCAGCGGAGGCCCGATGCCGATGGAGCCACCACGGTTACGCAGCCAATCGTGTGGTTGTGCCGTATTCGTGGGGCCGAAGAAGTTGCGACTTGCGGTAACGCCTTCGTCGACCACGATGGCGTTCTCCGGCATCAGCGCTGCAAGGGACTGGCTGATCGCCGCCGGTGAAATTGCACCTGTAGCTGGCTGGGGGAGATTGAGAGGAGAGATAGCCGCCTCGACATCGTTTGCGCCCAGCTCATCGGCCAGCCATTCGAGGGCGTGCACAATGTCCTCTTCAGCCCGGGCGAGCACGTGGAATTGGGTGTCCGGTTGCGCGAGCAAGCTCGGCTTGCCGGGATAGGCGAAGAAGGCCACCGGCGGCTTTGCGCCGACAAGGACGATGCGCTTGAACGGACGCAACTTCTCGACAGCCTGATCAACGGGATACGGGAGCGGCTCCACCGCCACGCGGCCCGCGCCTCGCTCCATCCGCGAGTTGAACGTCTCCGCTATCAGGCGCGCACCCGTCTTGCGCGCGATCTTGCTCGCCAACTCCAGCCCACGCTGACGAACGGCAAGCCCGCCCACAAGGATCAAGGTCGGCTCACCTGAACGCAGCGCCTCGGCAGCTTCAGCGACCGCACTGGCCTCCACGCGATGGCGCGCCGGAACGGGCGGAACCTGGGCAACGCCGCTTCCCTGATCCCAAGCCGTGTCGCCGGGCAGGATGAGCGTTGCGACACCACCCGGCGGCGTGCACGCAGCGACAATGGCCGCAGCACCATCCTCCGCAACCGACTGCGCATTTGGTGACGTGCGCACCCACACGGAAAAGGGCCGCGCGGCCATTTCGATATCGGAGGTCAGCGGAGCATCGTACCGACGGTGCCAGGTCGCGTGATCACCCACGATGTTGACCACCGGCGTCGCGGCCTTCATGGCGTTGTGTAGGTTGGCCAGGCCGTTCGCGAGGCCAGGGCCAAGATGAAGCAACGTCGCCGCCGGCTTTTCCGCCATGCGCGCGTAGCCATCGGCTGCGCCGGTTGCCACGCCCTCGAATAACGTCAGCACACACCGCATACCCTCGACGCGGTCGAGTGCCGCCACAAAGTGCATCTCGGAGGTTCCGGGATTGGCAAAGCAGACATTCACCCCACCTGCAACGAGCGTTCGCACCAGGCATTCTGCGCCGTTCATCGGGGTCTCGTTTGCTGCATCCATCCCAAGCCTCCCATACGTCCAGCCACCGACCTCTAGCACAGGACCAATTCCTCCGCGCAACCCCGCCGCCAGCATTCCTGACCGGTTCTCAGCGCAGCCGAAAGCAGTAATTTGTGAAACAGGAGGAAGCCCAAGGAGAATGACGATGGCGCAGTCGCACACTGGAGACGATCGCGTTGCCGTTGTGACGGGAGGCGCGTCCGGCATCGGCCTCGCGACGGCGGAATTGCTGGCTTCAAACGGCTGGAAGCTCGCAATCTTCGATATTGGCGATCGGGCGCTTGAGGCGATCCGGCAACGCATGGCCGATCGTGCCGACATGCTGGTTGCGAAGCTCGACGTTACGGACGAGACAGCAGTTGAGCTGGAAATTGCGCGCGTCGAGGAAAAGCTTGGGCCGATCTTCGGGGTGGTGAACTCAGCGGGAATTGCAGCCGACAAGCACGTCTTCGACACGCCGGTCGATCTGTTCCGCCGTATTCTCGACGTCAACGTCGTCGGCACGTTCATCGTGGCCCGCGCCGCCGCATTGCGGATGAAGCAGCGTCGGCAAGGCTCCATCGTGAATATCGCGTCCGTGGCGGGCCTACGCGGATCGAAGGGGCGCTCCGCCTACGGTTCGTCGAAGGGAGCTGTCGCTGTACTCACCCAGGTTATGGCCAACGACCTAGCGCACTACGGCATCCGTGTTAACGCTGTAGCGCCGGGGCCGGTGGACACACCCATGGTTCAAGCCCTGCACACCGCAGAAGATCGCAAAACCTGGACGCGCTTCATCCCCATGCGGCGCTACGGCCGCCCGGAGGAGATCGCGGAAACCATCTGCTTCCTGCTCGACGAAAAGCGCTCGAGCTACATCACGGGGGAAATCATCGCCGTTGACGGAGGATTCCGCGGTGCCGGGATCATCGTCGAGTAATTTTCACACGTAGATCATTTTCCGCGTCATGCCACCGTCGATTATGAGCTCGGCCCCCGTGATGAAGCCAGCATCCTCCGAAAGGAGATAAGAAATCGCGGCGGCAATGTCTTCCGTGCGCCCCACTCTCCCGACCGGATGCTGCGCGTGATCCTCTGGCCTCAGCGGGCCCGATTTGCCTGTATCGATCCAGCCTGGGGAAATGCAGTTCACACGGACATCTGGCGACAAAGTCATCGCCAAAGCGTGCGTGAGCGCAACGAGGCCACCTTTGCTGGCGGAATATGGCAGGGTGTTTGGCTCGGACATGTGCGCCCGGGTGGACGCCATCAAAACCATCGCCCCTTTGGCCTGGCGCAAAGGCTGTTCAGCCTCCCGAGCCAGCAGAAACGCCGCCGTCAAATTCACGGCGAGAACACGGTTCCAGGTCTCAAGAGTCACCCCCGAAAGCGGGCCCGTGGGATTTATGCCGGCATTCGAAACAATAGCGTCGATCCGGCCGAATTGTTGAATGGCCGTTTTCACAAGACGCTGGATATCGGCCTCGACGCCCACGTCACAGACAACACTTAAGCCATTCGCGGGCCTGGCCACCGTTTCGAGGGCTGCGCCGTCGATGTCGGCCAAGACAGTTTGCCAGCCCTCGTGCGCCAGCCGAACAGCCGTGGCAGCTCCAATTCCGTGCGCCGCGCCCGTAACGATCACAACCTTCTTGTCAGAGGCACCCATCCTTAATTCCGTCGCGTCTTCGCCCCACCAAACCGCGGGAAACAGCTTTGCGTTTCAATGTTTGCCAAACAAGGCAGAGAAACATGCCTTGGAACGCCCCCGGCTCCTTACCTATCTTACTTTTTGGCGGAGGACTTGATCTTCCGCATGGCTGGGGATGCGCGACTGAACGAATGTCAAAACGGTGCAATCCTCGGGAGGCACGCGGCCAGCCGAGCGGACGGCACCGACAGGTAAGGTAGGTGCAATGCGAAACACTCAGAACGAAGCCAACCTCAGGCTGTCATTCCACGGCATGGATCCGTCGGAAACGATCAGGTTGAAAGTCCGCGAATACGTCGACAAGCTCCAGAAGCGCTACAGCGACATCACGAGCTGGCACGTACATGTGAACGGACCGACCGGCGGCTCCGGTTATTTCAAGGTCTCCATTGAGGTTCGCGTACCCGGCGCAGAGCTTGCTGTTGGAAGAAAGCCGGGTGACATCAATGCCCACAAGGATGCATTGGTGGCTGTCCGGGATAGCTTCATTGCGATCGAACGCCAGCTGAAGAAGCGCCGCCGTCAGCAATATGGCGAAGTGAAGTTCCACGAAGGCAAGCCGCAGGGTCGTATTTCCAGCATCTTCCACGACCAGGGTTACGGTTTCATTTCCGTCAATGACGGCAGCGAAGTCTATTTCCACAAGAACGCGGTATTGGAGCCTGACTTCGAAGAGCTGGGCGTGGGAGATCCCGTCGAATTGACGATTGCTCCTGACGAAAGCCCGCGCGGACCGCAAGCGACCAGCGTTCGGCGCATCAGCCCGCTGCGCTATGTTCCTCAGCCGACGTAGACAATCGTTACCAAACTAATTCGGCCGCCAATTCGGCGGCCGTTTCTTTCGGCAAGAAATAAAAAAGGGGCCATTCGGCCCCTTCGATTTGACTGCTCTCTTTAGTATCGGAACACACCGGCCGCCGGGCCCACCTTCGCCCGCAAATCCTCGGGAAGCGTGAACACATCCCCGCCACGGACAAGCGTTTCCAAGGCAAGCCTGTTTAGAATGTCCTCGTTATCAGGTCCGGGCTCAGGATCGATCCGGAGCACCTGATATTCCTCATCGAAATGTCCCCAGACATTCGCATCGGAAGCCAGGAATACGTACTCGAGGCGTCCGGCAATTGCTTCCCGCAGAAGCGTTTGCACGTCCTTGGTGCCCGGGATCGGGGCTCCCTCGAGCTGAGCCCTCAGTCGACGCCGCGCATTTTCGCGATCAGCCCGAATAATCGGCTCCGCAATGCGCCACGCCTGTGCGTGCAGCTCCCCGTTGGGCAAGGCGAACGGATCGACCTGGATCGCCTCCTTGGTTACATGCCGATAGTCGACGCATTTGCGCGCATGGCCGATAATGCGCGGATTGCCAGCAAGAATCAGCGGCGATTCGCTATTTGCAAGATGCCGATCAACGGCTTTCCCAACCTCCTGCAGCAGCCGCTGAAGTTCAACTGTTTCGTAGTCCTCGGGGCTAACCCCCAGCGCATGGAATTTGCCCACGCCGGCTCCGCTGGCTGGATCACCGCGATCCCGCGCATGAAATCCGAGATTATCGTCGAAGTCAGTGCGTTCGAGAATTTCGGCAATCCCGGACGGCATGCCTTCGACAGGCGTTTCACGCAATTCGCGTGAATTTCCTTCGTAAAACCGAACCTTATCGCGCGTCAGCGCCAGCACGCCGAATTTTTCGCCATTCCGGAACATCCGGATCATGGGCCGCAAATGATACCGTGGACTGACGACCACGAGCTCCGGAACGGATTGCGGCAGCTTCACGAACTGCGTTTTTCCTTTCTCGATGAGAATTGCCAGCCCGTGGTCCTGATAGCGCCAGAACATCTTGGCAGGAACACGCCCTCGCGCTTCTTCGAGAAGCTCGTCGATTTCCGGACGGCGAACGCCGGCGGCCGCGAGCTTCTGGTCTGCCTCCTTCAACAAAGTCGAGAGGCGGATGGGATCCTGTTCATTTTCGGGGTAGCTTAGATGAGTCGGGAGATAAATGCTGACTCTCGGAAATCCAGTCGATTGTGCAAGCGCGATAAGGTCGGCTCGTCTCATAGTGTTCTCGTTCTCCCTGGCTGGCTTCACCATCGGCAGGCGAACCAGCGTGGCTCCGTCGCAAGCCCCTGTCTGGCGGAAGGAAACGAAGCTTCGCTTGGCGAAGTTCCGTAATTCTATTGCCGCCACCAGGTCTCCTCGACTGGAGCCAGCCTAAATTAACGAGTGTGCATGCACTTTGATCCCCAGCAATAATGAGCACAACCAGTTGCCAGATTGCTGGACATGAGCTCAGGGAGCAGTAACCCTATCATTCGAACGAGTTTGATTAGCCATGCGTGCCATCGAATCGGCGCTTTCGGAGCGGACACGATCAACGGAGTAAGGACAGCGGGTGCATAAAGGAATCAGATCATGAGAGCGCTGGCACCGGCCCTGGCCGCCATCCTCGCAACGATCAGAGTGGCTGCCGCAGATCCTCTCGACGGACACGACTGCTTTTCTTCCGACAACGATCGGCGAATTGCTGGCTGTACGGAGCTTATCGAGCGCTCGGGCCTGAGTGGGCAGCTGCTAGGCTCGGCCTATGCCATGCGAGCCCTCGCCTATTCTCTGAAAGGGCTCTACGACACGGCCATCCAGGACTACAACGAGGCCATCCGGCTCATTCCGGACTTTGCTGTCGCGCTCAACAACAGGGCCTGGGCGTATTTCAAATCAGGGCGGCCTCAGGCGGGGCTGCCCGACGTGGAGCGGTCGCTCGAACTGCAACCCACCAGCCCGCACGCCTACGACACCAGGGCCCACATCCGGCAGGTGCTGGGCAATCCATCCGGCGCCCTGAGCGACTACGACGCGGCCATGCGGTTCGGCGGCGAGCGCATGATCCAGCTCTACCAGTGCGGCCTGTCCGCCCTCGGGCACTACGCGGGGCCCGTGGACGGCGTGTACACCGTGGCGCTCCGCCAGGCGCTGGAAGCGTGCGTGAAAGACAAGGCCTGCGACCCCTTGCCACCGGACGAGGAGTGCCGGGCTGCAACATCGTAAGCTTGTGAAGCAGCCACGCACGGCGTGCGCCAGACAGGGCGTACGCCGGTCCGGTTCGTCCAACGGTCCATGGGGAGCGAATCTATGAAGTTGAAAGGTTGGATTGTGGCAGCCCTGCTGCCGCTGATGAGTTCCTACGCTCTCGCCCAAGAGAACAATGTCACAGTCTCGGAGGCTTGGGCGCGGGCGACCCCCGGCGGAGCGAAGACCGGCGCCGCCTTCCTGCAGGTCACGGCCAAGACCGATTCGGACAAGTTGATCGATGCACGGTCGAGTGTTGCCGAGCACGTCGAGTTGCACGATCACATCCACGAGAATGGCGTAATGCGCATGAGGCGGGTCGACGCGATCGAGGTTCCGGTTGGAAAGACGGTCACTCTTCAGCCGGGCGGCTATCACCTAATGCTGATGAACCTCAAGCAGCCGCTCAAGGCCGGAGAGACCATCGACCTGACGCTCGTCTTTGAAAAGGCCGGCGAGGTTGCAGTAACGGCCAACGTCCAGCCCATTGGCGCCAAAGGGCCTGGGAGCGAATCAGGCCATGGGCATTCGCACGGTCATGGCGACGATGGCCATGGGGAGCACGGTCACAAGCACTAAGCAGCGAATCGGAAGGGTTGGTTGAGCGGCGGGCTTCATGGCGCCCGCCGCAAAAATTGGGCGCTTCTGCTATTTCGCTTTTGCCTTCTGAGGCTTTGCCGCTGCAGTCTTGGCGGCCGGCTTCGATGTTTTCTTCCCACGCCCTTCACTGACAGCCTTGCGCACCATCTCCTCGGCGTAGGCCGGGAGAGCGAACGAGGCCACGTGGAGCGCGGGCGTCCAATAACGTGTCTGTATGCCCCGCGACTTCTGGCGACGGGCGAGCTTCTCCACCGAAATATCCAGGTGAGACGGGTCATCCGAGCCCCAGTTGAGCGCGAACTCGCCGCCGAAGTAGCAAGGCTGGGTGCAGAAGTAGGGCGCGCAGCGCTCGAACAGCTCCGCGAAGATGCGGGTCGTGTTCATGAACGGCTCAGGGCAAAGGAAGGGCAGGCCGTTCTGGGTAACCAGGATGCCGCCAGGCTTCAATGCCCGCTTGCAGTCCGAAAAGAATTCCTTGGTGTGCAGCACGGCCGAGGGGCCGATCGGCTCCGAGCTGTCGACGATGATTGCGTCAAACTTCTCGGTAGTCTCCGCCACGTACTTCAGGCCATCCGCGATGACGATCTCCGCCCGCGGGTTGTCGAACGCGCCGGCAGAGACTTGCGGGTAGTACTTGAGGGATTGGTCGATAACAGTGCGGTCGATCTCGCACAGCGTCGCCTTCTCGACCGAAGGGTGCTTGAGAACCTCGCGGAGAACGCCGCCGTCGCCGCCGCCGACTATCAACACCCGACGGGGCCGCTCCAGGACCATCAGCGGGACGTGCGCCATCATCTCGTGGTAGATGAACTCGTCGAGAGTGGTGAGCTGAAACACTCCATCCAGGATGAGCACCGTGCCCCAGACCTGATTTTCAAAGATGATGAGGTGCTGATGCTCCGTCTTCTCCTCATGGAGGATCTTCTCCGCCTCCATGCCGACACGCCAGTGGGGATGGAACGTCTCCTCGATCCAGCGCTTCATCGGAAAGCCTCCTTCAGTCTCGGCAGGTTCTTGGCCTGCAAGTAACTCCCCGAGATGGGCGCCACATGCCGCGCCCAATGGACAATGAATGAGGCGCGCACGGCTCTTACGCCGGTACGCGCCTCATTCTGAATTCGTTAGCACAGATCAGGCTCAGGCGGCACGCCGAACCTTGTTTCCACCATCTGGAGCTTTGCGGTCGGAACCTGCCTGCCAGCTCAGCTCCGACAACTCCTCGCCACGCCGGAACTCCTTCACGACCACGTGGCGCGCGTCGAACGCACTCTTGAGCACGTCGATGGTCAGGTGAGGCTGAGCTTTGCCGCACATGAACACATCGAGCGCTGCGTAGTCCGCCTCGGGCCAAGTATGGATGCTGATGTGGCTCTCCGAAAGCACAGCCACACCCGAGACGCCGCCGTTCGGCGTGAAGTGGTGCAGGTGGATGTGCAGGAGGGTAGCCCCCGCAATATCCACACACCGCCTCAGCGTGCGTTCGATGTGCTTCAGATCATCGAGTCTCTTCGCATCGAAGAGGTCGATGATCAGATGGGTACCGGCAAACCGGACGCCATCGCGCTCAATAAAGAAGTCCTTCCTGTCCTCGTGCGACCCGCGCACTTGCTCGTCATTTTGCGCACCGGGCGCGTTTCCAAAGTCTTCCTTTTGGGCGGTGCTTGAACGAGTCAAGTCCATCCCCAATTGGAAGAGGGTGTCGTCGTAGGCCATGTGACCCTCC
>PKEY01000015.1 GCA_002919265.1 Hyphomicrobiaceae bacterium
GGAGGAGGCGTTCAAGAGCACCCCCGGACTTGCCCGCCCACGGCCGGACCTCACTAAGCTGCGCGAGCCGCGGCCCGATCTGAAATCGATCGTCACGGCGCCGCCGGTTCTTCAGGAGAACGTTTGAACTTCCAACAGAGGGACAACTCATGGGCTACGATCTTGTCCTCATCGGCGGCCGGGTTATCGACCCGTCCCAAGGGATCGATAAGGTAACGAAAGTCGCCTTTGCCAACGGCCGCGTGGCGGCAATTGGTGATGATGTGGAAACGGGGGGGGCCGCGGATGTCCGCGATGTGTCCGGCTATATTGTTTCCCCCGGCCTGATCGACCTTCACACGCACGTTTACTGGGGTGGAACGTCGCTTGGCATCGACGCCGAGGAATTCTGCCGGATGAGTGGCGTGACCACCTCCGTCGACACCGGCAGTGCCGGTCCGGGCAACTTCATGGGCTTCCGCAAGCACGTGATCGAGCGGAGCCAGGTGCGTATCCTGGCCTACCTGCACGTCTCGTTCGCCGGCATCTATGCTTTCAGCCACAATGTGATGGTCGGCGAGAGCGAGGAAATGCGGCTGATGGCGCCGCTGGACGCGGTGGAGGTCGCGGACGCCAACCGCGATCTCATTGTTGGCATCAAGGTGCGCGTCGGCCGCCACGCATCCGGAACTTCGGGACTTGAGCCGCTGAAAATCGCGCTTCAGGTGGCGGACCAAGTGAACATGCCGTTGATGGCGCACATCGACCATCCGCCGCCGAGCTACGAGGAGGTGCTCGATCTTCTGCGGCCCGGAGATATTTTGACTCACTCATTCCGGCCGTTCCCGAATGCGCCTATCGATGGCCGTGGCAAGATCAAGCCGGCGGTGCTTCGTGCCCGCGAACGCGGCGTGATCTTCGATATTGGCCACGGTAAAGGTTCCTTCGCGTTCAAGACCGCGCGGGCGATGCTGGCCAATGGTTTTGAGCCGGATGTGATTTCCTCCGACGTCCACACGCTATGCATCCAAGGGCCGGCTTTCGATCAGGTCACCACGCTCTCGAAATTCCTTTGCTTAGGCATGCCGCTCGATCGTGTTATCGCGGCATCGACAGTGAACGCAGCCAAGGCGCTGCAGCGTGAGGAGCTGGGGACGTTGAAGGTCGGCGCCGTGGGGGACGCAACAATTCTCTCCATCCGCGAAGGTTCATTCGATTATGTGGACGTGAAGGGCGAGCATCTAATCGGCGACAAGCGTATTGTCTCCGAAGGCGTGGTCGTGGGTGGAAAGTGGTGGCACCCGCAAACGGTCGGTGCGTTCAAGGCAAAGGAGCTTGCCTAGCGGAAACCCCGACGAAATTATCGCCGGTTTAAGCCGGACGGGTTCTGGATTTGCGCAAAGGCGGGTATTGGCGTTCAAGCCGATACCTTCCTTTGAAGTTTGCCAGGCGTCAGCTCTGACGCGCGTGTCACCCAAACTCAGCAATTCTCGATGCGG
This sequence comes from Hyphomicrobiaceae bacterium, assembly GCA_002919265.1. Lineage (GTDB taxonomy): Bacteria > Pseudomonadota > Alphaproteobacteria > Rhizobiales > Hyphomicrobiaceae > ZC4RG25. The sequence continues at coordinate 1,479 of PKEY01000015.1, forward strand.
CTACAAAGTACAACGTCCCCAGTCACGCCGCTTTGAAAAGAAAGCGGAAAAAGGCCTGTTTCGGAATGAGATCGATGACGCGCGCGAGCAGGGCAATTACCGCTATCGCGAAAATGAGGCGGCCCACAAAAACACTCGTGAGATCTGCCCCGAGTGCGACAACCAACAGCGTGTCCTCGATGAGGCTGTGAGCCAGGCCCATGAAGGATGTCGAAAGGAAAATATCCCGTGGCTCTAAATGGCCCTTGCGTGCTTCCTCGATGATAAGTCCGCCACCGTAGGCAAGGCCGAGCAGAAGGCCCACCATCGTCAGCGGCGTCGCGGCTGCACCAATGCCAGCGATGCGCAGAACAGGCGCGAGGGCTTTTGTGAGCCAGTCCATCAGGCCCGTCTTCCTCAGCACTTTCATGACGACAACAAGGCCGAGGAGGATGACGAACATCCATAAGAGCGCCTCGGCCGTCTCCCAGACGAACGCAACCCAATTCGTATCCTTGCTCGCTGGCACCCAGTGTGGAGCGACAGGTGTCTGCAGCCATCCTGTGGCTTCGAACAGGGTGTGGAGCAGAAAGGCGTAGAACAGTCCGCCCACGAGGCGAAGCAACGACGTGGCAATGAGGCTCGGGCCAGCTTTCTGCACGATCCGCTGCTCGACCGGCATGGCGTGAGCGAAAAGAAAAAGTGACGACGCAATTGTCACTTGGGCCGTAGTCAGCGAATCCACTGGGACGAGGGAATAGATTGCGACGGCTCCAGCCCAAATCCCGACGAATATGCTGGCCAGCCACGCGAACCCGAGCTCAGGGGGCAAGCCCACCATGACCATCAGGGGCGCGAACAGGGGAGCAAGGAGATCGATAAGACCGAGCTCGACAGCCACGCGGCTGAGGACCATGACCGGCAGGACGATCCTGATGAGTAACCAATAAAGCCTCAGGGTGTCGCGCAAAGTCGTCGAGACATCCTGAAAGCTCAGCATGTGGTGGGCTCCAATCTGGGAGTAGGTCGACTTGCGCTCGAACCGGCGGACCCGACGAGGCTGAATTTCGGAATAGCGCCGAAAGGCCTGAAATTTGGGCCAATCGAAGCCAGTTCCGCGATTTCCTTTTCTACTCGAAAAGAACGCCCGCCACAGATGTGACGGGCGTTCCGAAGCGCTTGCAGATTTGAATTACTTCGAAACCTTGTCGATGAACCGGCTGTCGAAGGTCTTCTTCAGGTCGATTTTGTTGAGATCGATGCTCTCATCAAACGACAGCAGCGCCGCCGCCCCCCTCATGCCTTCCTCGGTGATCTTCCCAGTCCGGGAGTAGATGGGAAGGGAGTTAGCCACCGCCTGCACGTACATCTCGCGATCGCCGAGATAGTAGCTCTCAGGGACAACCGCTGCGACTTCCTCCGCGGAAGCATTGGCCATCCACTGCAGGCCCTTGTAGAAGGCGTTCACGAGTGCCTGAACGGTGTTGGGATACTTCTCGGCAAACTCTGGCTTCAGATAAAGCACAGCGGCAGGTGATGGCGCGCCGAAGAGGTCGATCGTATCTTTCTCCGAACGGGTATCGACGAGGACCTTCAGCCCAACCTTCTTCTCAACCATCGAGATCGCAGGGTCGATGTTGGAAATGGCGTCGATCTCGCCTTTCTCCATCGCCGCGACGGCCGTGGAGCTGGCGCCCACACCGATGATCGACACATCACGCGGCGAAAGACCGGCCTTGCTCAGGGCGTAGTTGACGATGTTGTGGGTTGACGAGCCCGGTGCCGTCACGCCGATCTTGAGGCCCTTGAGATCGGCCACCGAATTGACCTTGTCGGCAAGGTCCTTCCGCACACCGAGCACGATGCCCGGGAAACGACCAAGCTCGATCACGGCAACCAGATCCTGGCCTTTGGCCTGCATGCGGATCGTGTGCTCATAGGCACCCGTCACCACATCGACCGAGCCACCCATCAGCGCCTGAAGGCTCTTGGAGCCGCCCTGGAAATCCTGAATGGTGACGTTGAGCCCTTCTTCCTTGAAGAAACCCTTCGCCTCGGTCACCGTCAGCGGCAGGTAGTAGAGCGCCGGCTTGCCGCCCACGCCGAGCGTGACGTCCTTCTTTTCCGGCTCCGCAAGAGCAGGACCGGAAATGGCAAGCGCGCATAGCACGGCGCCTGCCAACGCTTTCCGCAGATACTTCATTTGTTTGCTCCTCCTTGAACTTAACCCTGTGTTGTTCCCGTGACCGCCGGTGCCGGACGCCACACCAGGAGGCGCCGCTCGCACATGGTGACGATGCCGTCGATGAGTACAACAAAGATCATCAGTACCAGCATGCCGCTGAAAACGCCGGTGACATCGAAGACGCCTTCAGCTTGCGCAATGCGGTAGCCAAGCCCGGCGGACGAGCCGAGATATTCGCCAACGACCGCGCCGATCAGCGCGAAGCCCACGGAGGTGTGCAGAGAGGAGAACACCCACGAGAGAGCGGAAGGCAGATAAACGTGCCGAAGCAGCTGGCGATCGTTCATGCCAAGCATGCGCGCATTGGCCAAAACCGTGGGGCTCACCTCCTTCACGCCCTGGTAGACGTTGAAGAACACGATGAAGAAAACGAGCGTAAAGCCGAGGGCAACCTTCGACCAAATGCCGAGCCCGAACCAGAGCGCGAAGATCGGTGCAAGGACGACGCGGGGTAGCGCATTCGCTGCCTGCACGAATGGATCGAGGACCGCTGCCAGAAGCTCGCGGCGTGCAAACCAGAAGCCCAACCCGATGCCGCTCACCACGCCAATAAAGAACGCAAGGGCCGTCTCAAGCAGCGTGATGTAAAGGTCGTACCACATTTGATAGGTGGTGATGTCCTCGGCCGTGCGGCGGAGAACGTCGATCGGCGTCGAGAAGAAGAAGGGGTCAAGCAGCGGCTTCTGCGGCGCCGGCACGGTCGTCAGCAGATGCCAAGCGACCAGTGCGCCGACCGCGGTGAGGATACGCAGGGTAATGATTTTGTTGCGGTTCATGCCTGGTCCTCAGTCCTGTACGCCTTGATGACTTCCTTCTTCAAAGTCTGCCAAATCTCCTTATGGATGGCGCCAAACTCGGGTGTATGGCGCACCTCAGCCGGGTCCCGCGGGCGCTCCAGCCCAACTTCGTAATTGCCGATGATGCGGGACTCTGGCCCGGCCGCCATCACCACCACGCGGTCAGCCAACGAGATCGCCTCCTCAAGGTCGTGGGTGACGAACATCACCGCCTTGCGGTCGCGCGACCACAGGTCGAGCAACAACTCGCCCATGATGGTGCGTGTTTGCGCATCGAGCGGGCCGAACGGCTCGTCCATCAGCAGGATCTTGGGATCGAGGATGAGGACCTGCGCCAGGCCGACGCGCTTGCGTTGACCGCCGGAGAGCTGGTGCGGGTATCGGTTCAGAAAGGCGCTCAGGCCGACGCGGCCCAGCCAATCCGCAGCACGCTCCCGGGCTTCGGCCGCCGGCGTGCCGTTCACCTCGAGCGCGATGGCGACGTTCTCCAAGGCCGTCTTCCAAGGCATGAGGGCATCGGCCTGGAAGAGATAGCCCGCCTTGCGGTTTATGCCTTTGAGCTGAGTGCCGAAGATCTTGCACTGGCCGGCAGATGGCGTGAGCAGACCCGCCGCTACGTTCAGCAATGTGGATTTGCCACATCCCGTCGGACCGACGATGGCCACGAACTCACCGTCGCGCACGTCCAGGTTGGCGTCTGCCACGGCCGTGTAGCTTTGGCCCGACCGATCCCGGAAAGTGATCCGAATGTCACGCAATGAGACCGCCAGCTCGGACGCTGGCTGTTGCGACACACTCTGGGCAGCCGGGTTGTCTTCACGCCCGACCAGTAACGGTTGTCCCATTCCTTTCTCCCCACCGCGCTGGGCGCTCATACCCCTTCCTAGTCGCAAGGATGCATACTGTCACGTCAGTTTGCCCGATTTCGCCCCGATATAGCCTAGCCTTTGGGCGCGGGGCCAGCCACGCATCCAAGGTATTGCGGTAGGAACGACTGCCACCTTCCGCCGCACAATGAGGTTTTGACCGCAGTCTCCGCGCCGGGCTGTCACTTTACCGGGCGGGTATCAGCCACGGGGCTTCGCTGAAGTGGCGCTTCTCAAAGGCTTCGATGGCTTCTGATTGAGCCAGGGTCAGGCCAACCTCGTCCAGCCCTTCAAGCAGCATGCGGCGGCGATGGGGCTCGATGGAGAAGGGGAAGGGGCCGAGGCTGCCGGCCGCAACGGTCTGCTCAAAAAGATCGACGGTGAATTCCGTTTGAGGAGCTGTTTCCGTGACGCGCGCCAGGGCCTCAATTGTTTCCCGCGGGAGAACGACGGGCAACATCCCGTTCTTGAAGCAGTTCGCATAGAGAATATCGGAAAAGCTCTCCGCCAGGACGCAGCGAAAGCCGTAGTCGCGCAAAGCCCATACGGCGTGCTCGCGCGAGGAGCCGCAGCCGAAATTCCTGCCGGCGATCAGGATCCCGGCGCCCGCATGCTCAGGCTTGTTGAGCGGGAATTCAGCGGCGTTGGGATTGTATTCAGGATACCGATCGCGTGCGAACAGGTACTTGCCGAGGCCGGTCGTTTCCAGCGTCTTGCAGAACTGCGCTGGGAAAAGCATGTCAGTGTCGATGTCGTCGAGAAGCACCGCGACAGCGCGCGACTTCAGAATGGTGAACGGTTCCATCAGCGTGCCTCAGAGATAGTCGCGGACATCAACGATCCGGCCGGCGAGGGCGGCAGCAGCGGCCATCGCCGGGCTCATGAGATGGGTGCGGGCACCGGGCCCCTGGCGGCCTTCGAAATTCCGGTTTGAGGTCGAGGCGCACCGCTTTCCGGGCTCGACCTGGTCACCGTTGACGGCGACGCACATCGAGCAGCCCGGCAGGCGCCATTCGAATCCTGATTCCTGGAAGATGCGGTCGAGACCTTCTTCCTCGGCCGCTTTGCGTACGAGGCCTGATCCGGGAACGACGATCGCCCGGACGCCGTCGGCGACGCGCCCCTTTCGGGCGACTTCTGCCGCAGCACGCAGGTCTTCGAGCCGCGAGTTGGTGCAGGAGCCGATAAAGACCCGGTCGATCTTAATGTCCGTGAACGGGGTGCCCGGCTCGAGAGCCATGTAGGAAAGGGCGCGGGAGATGGCCGCTGCCTCGGCTTCCGTTGCGGCATCCTCGGGGCGGGGCACACGGCCGGTGACAATGTCGCCCTGCGACGGACGAGTTCCCCACGTCACCCAGGGGCCGAGAGCGGAAGCGTCGATCGTTACTGAGCGATCGAAGTGAGCGCCTTCGTCGCTCCGAAGTGTCGACCAGTACTTAACGGCAGCGTCCCACGCGCTGCCCTTGGGGGCCATGGGCCGGCTTTTCAGCCAGGCGAATGTCGTCTCATCCGGTGCCACAAGGCCCGCCCGCGCGCCGGCCTCAATGGACATGTTGCACAGCGTCATCCGGCCTTCCATCGAGAGGCCCTTAACGGTCGTGCCGCAATACTCGATGACGTGCCCCGTTGCGCCGTGCGGCCCAAGCTTGGCCATAATGGCAAGAGCGAGATCCTTGGCTGTCACGCCGCGCGGAAGCTCGCCGTTGATCTCGACCCTTAGGTTTTTCGATCGGACCTGCACCAGTGTCTGCGTAGCGAGCACGTGCTCGACCTCACTTGTGCCGATGCCGAAGGCGAGTGCGCCGAAGGCTCCGTGCGTTGAAGTGTGGCTGTCTCCGCAGACGATGGTGGTGCCGGGGAGAGTGAATCCTTGCTCCGGTCCGATGACGTGAACAATGCCCTGCCGCACGTCGTCGATGGGAATGTATGTGATGCCGAACTCGGCGCAGTTCGCCTGCAGGGTCTTCACCTGCATCCGGCTGCCGGGATCCGACAATGGAAGAGTGCGGCAGCCGACGGTCGGCACGCCGTGGTCAGCCACCGCAAGTGTCAGCTCCGGGCGCCGCACTTTGCGGCCCGTCTTACGGAGGGCAGCAAAAGCCTGCGGGCTGGTGATCTCGTAGGCAAGGTGCCGGTCAATGTAGAGAAGAGTTGATCCGTCGGGGCGCTCCTCCACGACGTGAGCATCCCAGATCTTCTCGTAAAGTGTGCGCGGCACGTTCGAATTCCGTGTGAACATCACGGCTCCAAGTTACGGATTCCGGGCGCTCGCATAGCATGCATCGGTCGAATGATCCATTCCGGCTATGACAGGCACGTCTTCCCCTTACGAGAGCGTGATTTTCTATGCGTGGCAGTGCAAATTGGGCACTCCAAGCCCGGAAATTTTAGTCAGCCGGTCAACAATACAAATTGAGATCTTGTCCCAAACGCCAGCATAAGTTTAGGTGCTGGTCGGAGGGTTGCTGAGGCGGAACCAGCGGAACACTTCGGGGGAGCCATGAAACTTGTTCATTCCACAGCGCTCTGCGCCTTGATCGCTGCGGCCAGCATGACGTGGGCAATGTCCCTGGCGCGCGCGCAAGGTATGTGGAACGGCAATACCCCGGTCTTTCAAAGCGATATCGAGCGGCTGGAACGGCAACTCGAGGCGGAGCGGGCGGAGCGCCGCCAGCAATATAATGTCGTCTATCCCAAGTTCATGGATGGGGGCGAGAAGCCCGACATCAAGCCGGTCGAACCGCCAATCGTCTATTTGGAGAAGAATGAGCCGCCGGGGATCATCATCGTCGACACCGGTGGGCGGAAGCTTTACTACACGCTCCCCGGTAAGCGGGCCTACGCCTACCCGATTTCCGTTGGGCGAGAGGGGTTCACGTGGACAGGTACGGAGCGCATCAGCCGCATCGTTTCCTGGCCGTCGTGGACGCCGCCGCCGGAGATGCACCGCCGCCAGCCCGGCTTGCCGATCACGGTTTCAGGCGGCATCCGCAACCCGCTCGGAGCGAAGGCGCTTTATCTGGGCAACACGCTTTATCGCATTCACGGCACGAACAATCCGCGCTCGATCGGCCGGGCATCATCGTCAGGCTGCTTCCGGATGATGAACGAGCACGTGGTTCATCTGGCCACGCTGGCGCGTGTTGGTACTGTGGTGCGTGTTGTCCCGAATTACTCAGGCGTGAGCGAGACGGCCCCGCTGTCTTCGCTGCTGTCGATGTTCACCTCAGACAGTGACGAGAAGCCGACCAAGGGTAGGAGCAAGAAGAATTAGGAGCCTGAAGACCCAGCGATACGTTCTTTTTAAGCTCGCTGGGTCGCTTGATGCTTTAATGGAACGTCCGCCGGCGACAATCGTCTGCACGTTTGCAGGCGAGAGACATCAGCCGAATTCAAAGCGCGCTTCCCCATAGGAGCTAAGCCTGCACCCCACGCAAGCCTCACCGACGAGGATGTCGATCACGTGAGGCCGTTCGGCAGGCGGTTACAGCCAGTGGGTTGCGGCTACTCGGTACCCGGTGATCGGGGAAGATCCCGCTCATCAATTTCTGGTCTGCTGTTGCGTCAGGGTATTGTCGCCACAATTGCCCCCCGGTCTGCCCATCCGATCGGCCGCGAATCTGATTAAATCGACGGGGCGCAAATCAATCGGGAGTTTCAACAATGCCAGTCACGTTCGAGCACATCGAGGAGCTGAAGAAGCGTTCTGCCGAAAACAAAAATGCTCCCGTTGAGCAGCGGAGCTACCTTGCCCTCGAACTCATCGCCGACGCCCTGATCCTGACGCTCGAGCAGGAGCTGGACGAAGATCTTGCTGATGAATACGAAGAAGAGGAGGCTGAGGAAGAGGAAGAGGCTGACGAGGCAGGGGAATAGGACACCTAACTTGGATTGTTATGCGGGCACGCGCATTACGGCGTTCGTGCCCGCATTTCGTCTTGGTGATACGTTTTCCATATCACTGGCTGAAGTGCGAATTTCCATGCCTCTCTCGTCGGCTCAACGCTCTTTCGGAAGCTCGCAGTCGACAGGAATGCTAGTATTGCTCCGCAGAGCAGGTGGCGTGGGAAAATCAGGAATTCGCAGTGACTGTCACGATCTACCACAATCCGGCGTGTGGAACGTCCCGTAAGACATTGGCCCTCATCCGGGAAGCTGGAGAAGAACCGGAAATCATCGAGTATCTGAAAACGCCGCCGTCCCGGGATAAACTTCGCGAATTGATCCGAGCGATGGGCATCACTCCGCGTCAGTTGCTGCGGCGTAGGGGGACGCCTTACGATGAGCTCGGTCTCGACGATCCGAAGTGGACCGACGACGAAATCATCACGTTGATGACGAAGCACCCGATCCTGATCGAGCGCCCCATTGTCGTGACGCCCCTGGGCGTCAGGCTCTGCCGACCGCCCGAGCGCGTCCTTGAAATTTTGCCGAAACGCTAATAGCTGCGAGGTTTTCCTGGCAGCTTTGCATTCTCCGCACAACGTAGTTTGCGAGCCCGAAGCTGGACAGAACCATCCCCGGGGCTAAACATGTCTCGCGAGCCAGCTTGCCAATTGGGCGCTTGAACTGCGGAGAAGAGACATGGGCCAGAACGGGAGCCGGGGAACAAGCCCGGCCACGAATCCACCCCGCGTATCCCTGATCAATCCGAACCCGTTCACGACGCGGCCTGAAATCGAGGGGACCTTCGGCGTGGTCGCTTCCACCCATTGGATCGCCACTGCTGTCGGCATGGGTATTCTCGAAAAAGGTGGAAATGCCTTCGATGCCGGCGTCGCGACAGCATTTACCCTGCAGGTCGTCGAACCGCATCTCAACGGCCCTGGCGGCGACGTGCCAGTCATTCTCTACGACAAGCGCAAAGGCGAACCTGAGGTGATCTGCGGGCAGGGACCTGCACCCGCGGGGGCGACAATCGCTCATTACCGCGACCACCTGGGGCTCGACATGGTACCTGGTACCGGGCTGCTCGCTGCCTGCATTCCCGGTACGTTCCCGACGTATATGATGATCCTGCGCGACTACGGCACCATGCGTCTGCGTGATGTGCTGGAGCCTGCGATCGACTACGCCCTGAACGGCCATCCCCTTGCCGAGCGCGCCTCGGCGACCATCGCGACTGTGGCCGACCTGTTCAGAGAGCATTGGCCAACGTCGGCCGAGGTTTTCTTGCCAGGTGGAAACGTTCCGGAGCCTTCGACAATTTTCAAAAACAAGCGCCTCGCTGAAACCTACATGCGCATTCTCTCTGAGGCGGAGGCCGGAGGCGGAGGGCGTGAGGCGGAAATAGAAAGGGCCACGCGCGCCTGGAGCGAGGGCTTCGTCGCCGAGGCCATCGATCGTTTCTGCCGCACGCAAGAAGTGATGGACGTTAGCGGCCGGCCGCATCGTGGTGTGCTGACTGGCGAGGACATGGCGCGCTGGCAGCCGCGAAAAGAAGCTCCGCTTCATTACGATTACGGTCGCTTCCGCGTTTTCAAGCCAGGACCGTGGACCCAAGGGCCGGTACTATTGCAGATGCTCGCGCTGCTTGAAGGCTACGGCTTCGACAAGATCGATCCGACCGACGCGGATTTCATCCATCTCTGGATCGAGGCTGCGAAGCTCGCCTATGCCGACCGCGAGGCCTTCTACGGAGATCCGGATTTCGTGGACGTTCCGCTCGAAACGTTGCTTTCGAAAGCCTACAACGCGGAGCGCCGGAAACTCATCAATCCGAATTTCGCTTCTCTCGAGCAGCGGCCCGGCCAAATTGCCGGCTTCGGCGGCAAGGTGATCGTCAAGAGCGTCGCGGAAGGAAGGGCGGCCGTTTCGGCGGCCGGAGCTGGCGAACCAACGGTCGGGCGTTTGGGTGAAGTTCGCGGCGATACCGTCCACGTCGACGTCATCGACCGGCACGGAAACATGTTTTCTGCGACGCCGTCAGGTGGCTGGCTGCAGTCCTCGCCTGTTATTCCGGAGCTGGGCTTTCCGCTCGGCACGCGCGCGCAAATGTTCTGGCTGGAGGAGGGGCTGCCCGCCTCGTTGGCCCCCGGCAAGCGGCCACGCTCGACGCTTTCCGTCGGCATGGCTTTCCGTGATGGCGAGCCGTACCTTATCTGGGGCACGCCGGGCGGTGATCAGCAGGATCAATGGAACTGCCAGTTCTTTCTGCGGCATGTGCATGCCGGTTTGAACCTGCAGGAGGCAATCGACGCGCCAGCGTGGCACATCGAGCATTTCCCCATATCGTTCTGGCCAAGGACGGCGCGTCCAGGCGTGGTCGTGGTGGAGGATCGGCTGCCCGCGAGGACGATCGCCGAGCTGCGCCGCCGCGGGCACATCGTCGAGATAAGCGGAAGCTGGACGGAGGGTCGGCTGACGGCAGCGAGCCAGGAAGGCGTGCGCCGCAAGGCGGCCGCGAATCCGCGCGGAATGCAGGGTTACGCAGCGGGTCGCTAAGTTCGAAATTGCGCGTTTCCCGCGCATGAAGCGAGGTCGCTCATGACTTGGTCGATCATCGCTCGCGATGAGGCGACAGGCCGCGTTGGCATCATCGCGGCAAGCCGCTTTTTCGCGATCGGCGCTGTCGTGCCGTATATCAAGACCGGCGTCGGCGCAGTTGCAACGCAAGCGTTTATCAATCCGTACTACGGCCCACGAGGCTTGGCCCTCTTGGAGGCAGGGCTTTCCGCGCAGGACGCCGTCAATACGTTGACGGCCGAGGATGATGGCCGCGAACACCGCCAGGTCCACGTCATGGATCGGGAAGGGCGGTTTGCGGCGTTTACCGGGGCGGCCTGCATCGGCTGGTGCGGGCATGAAATTCGGCCGAATTTGTCGGTTGCTGGCAACATCCTCGCTGGGCCCGGTGTGATCGAGGCGACCATTGCCTATTTCGAGGCCAACCTGGACCAGCCCTTCGCACGCCGCCTGATCGGCGCCATGCAGGCCGGCGAAGCTGCTGGCGGGGATAGTCGGGGAAAGCAGTCGGCTGCCTTGCTGATCCACGATCAAGAAGAGTATCCGCTGCTCGACATTCGCGTCGACGACCATCCTGATCCGCTCAAGGAACTGGCGCGTCTGGAAGTAGTAGCCCGGCAGCGCTGGGTGCATTTCCGCCGACTTATGCCGAGCAAGGCGAATCCAAGCGGCCTCGCTGATCAACCGGATTTGGAAGATCGGATCGCGGCTTCCATTGCCGAGGGCTATGAATGATGCGAGAGTTTCTGGCGGAGGAAACAGCCTGAAGGACAGCAGCGATGACACACGCCACGACCCGTGACCGCGTGCACTTCCTGTTTCTGAACGTGGGCCATTTTCTCGACCATCTGCTCACGCTTGTTTTTGCGACGGTCGCGGCGCTGGCGCTCACGCGGGAGTGGGGCTTGAGCTATTCCGAGCTGGTCCCTTATGCGACGCCTGGTTTCATCGCTTTTGGCGTGTTTTCGCTGCCGGCTGGCTGGCTTGCCGACAAATGGAGCCGCGAAGGTATGATGGCGGTGTTTTTCGTCGGCATTGGGCTGGCATCCATTGCCACTGGTTTCGCGCGAACGCCGCTCGAGATCGGCATAGGTTTGTTCGTGGTCGGCGTATTCGCGGCCATCTACCATCCGGTAGGTCTCGCCCTCTTGGTTGAGCGCGCGTCCAAGACAGGCACCGGAATGGCCATCGGCATCAATGGTGTTTGGGGCAATCTCGGCGTTGCGAGCGCTGCGCTCATTACCGGATTTTTCATTGACCACGGCGGCTGGCGGCTCGCTTTCTTCTTCCCTGGCATCGTTTCTGTTCTGATTGGCCTCGGCTACATTTTACTTTTCCGAGCCGATATGCGCCCGGCCAATGGCGGAGGAAAAGGCAAAGCGAAAGGCTCGGCCGAGCCACTGCCGGCGGACCTCAAGGCGCTGCTCATTCGACTTTCGGCGATCATCTTTTTCACGACCGCCGTGTCAGGGATCATTTTTCAATCGACGACGTTCGCCTTGCCGAAGGTTTTCGATGAAAGGCTGGTCGGAATTGCTGACTCCGCGACGTTGATCGGCTGGATGGCGTTTCTCGTCTTCGCCGTTGCATCCATTGCACAAATCATCGTCGGTCGGCTGCTGGATAAGCTTGGTCCTCGGACGGTCTTTATCGGTGCCGCGACCATACAACTTGTATTCTTCTCGCTGATGCCTGGCCTCGTGGACTGGGCCGCGCTTATCGTGGCTTTCGCCTTCATGCTCGGCGCGTTCGGGCAAATTCCCATCAACGATTACATGATTGGGAAACTCGCCCGCTCGGATATGCGCGCGTCGATCTACGGCGTGCGCTACATCGTCAGCTTCGCTGTTTTGGCTGCCGCCTTGCCGCTGATTGCGTGGATCCATCAGGGCTGGGGCTTTGACCTCTTGTTCCGGGTCCTTGCCGCGGCGGCTGGCGCCATCTTGGTAGCTGTCTGGCTGTTGCCCCGGCGTTTACCCGATCCTGAACCTGTGCCTGCGGCGGCTTGAGCAGAAGGAGCAGGGAGCGCGTGCGCGAACGCGACTATGGCGTCGGCCGCGGCTTCCAGATTCCCACGGCGTGTGAAACCCATGCCGCCCCGCGGTCCCAGGTCGTGATCGCCGTCACCAGCCCAATGAAATTGGATGCAGGGCGACAGCGCCATATGTTCGACTTCCGAGCGACTGCCGAACGGGTCGCGCTCACCCTGCACAATCAGCGTCGGAGTTTTCAGGGTTGCAAGATGATCGGTCCGCAGCTGTTCGGGTTTGCCAGGCGGGTGAAAAGGATATCCGACACACACCAGACCTTGGATGGCACCTTCCGCAAGCAGCTCATCGGCGATCATGCTCGCCACGCGTCCACCCATGGACTTTCCGCCGATCAACAGCTTCTGGCCATTGGGAAGCTGAGATCGGATGGTCTCGACTGCGGCCCGAAATTCCGGCGTGAGGGAGTTCGCTCTCGGCGGCGGGCGTCTCTTTCCACCGGTTCGGCGGGCCGCCATGTATGTGAACTCGAACCGGCTGACGGCGATGTTGCGGTCCGCCAGCAATCCGGCCAAGGTTTCAAGGAACGGGCTGGTCATGGCCGCACCCGCACCATGCGCCAATACAATGCGGACAGGCGCGTCCGCAGGTCCGGTGTGAAGAAATTCCGTCATTCAGGGGCAATTCCATGAAAATGTGGATTGCGAATTCCCCAGATGAGGCGAATTGCTGGCCTCATTTCGGCCTTTTATCGCTCTAGAAGGGGAAGAAACTGTAAAAATTCAGGATAATTCATGCGCATACTGGCCGCACTACTGTCCATCATCTTGGCTGCTGCGAGCGTCGGATCGGTTGGAGCGGCGGACGACACGACACCGGCCAAGGAGCTGTTCGGCAGGGTGAAGGCGCCTGCCGCGCTGCCGGCGGCAGCCATCGGCTCATATGCCCGCGGCTGCCTTGCCGGCGGCAAGCAGCTCTCTATTGATGGGCCGGCCTGGCAAGCCATGCGTCTCTCGCGCAACCGCAACTGGGGTCATCCAAGGCTCATAAGCCTTGTCGAGAGATTGGCCAAGGAGGCGCAGAAATACGATCGCTGGCCAGGTCTTCTTGTCGGGGACATCTCCCAGCCGCGCGGCGGGCCCATGCTGACCGGCCATGCCAGCCACCAAATCGGCCTCGATGTGGACATCTGGTTCACGCCGATGCCAGATCGCCGGCTGACCGAGAAGGAGCGCGAAGAGCTTTCGGCCATTTCGATGCTCGGCCCGGACAAGCTGTCCGTCGATCCAAACATCTGGACTGAGAGTCACGTCCGCCTCGTCAAGCGCGCGGCATCCTATCCTGAGGTGGACCGCATTTTCGTGCACCCGGCGATCAAGAAGGCGCTCTGCGAAGGCGCTGACAAGGTGGGCTCCGACCGGAGCTGGCTTCGCAAGGTGCGGCCCTACTGGGGGCACTACTACCATTTCCATATCCGTTTGAGCTGCCCTCCCGGGAATGCGTCGTGCAAGAACCAGCCGGCACCGCCGCCGGGCGATGGCTGCGGCAAGGAGCTCAGCGACTGGCTTGCGTTAATTGCTTCACCGCCTAAGCCCAAGGGGCCGCCGCCAAAGCCGAAGCCGCCGATGACTCTTGCTCAGCTGCCTGCCGAGTGCCGGGCCGTGCTGACGGCAGATGCGCCGCCGACGGTCGAAGCGGAGGCGCCGATAAAACCGCCTGCGCCCGTCCCTGCGACGCGGTCAAAGCCGGCGCAATAACGGGCATCACATATTGAGCAGTAAAACGACCCCGAGGACGATCAGGCCAATGCCGATCGCCTCGCGGGAGGCAAGGCTTTGCTTGAACATCTGCCGGGAGACGAGCTGCGCGAACAAGATTTCGACCAGTCCCAAGGTCCGAACCTTGGCCGCAGTCTCCAAGGCGAAGGCCAGAAACCACATCTGCGATGCGAACGCGCCCATGAAGCCGGCCGTCATGGATGGCCGCCATGCATGGAAAATCGCGATCAGGTTCTCGCGCTCGAAGATGAAAAGGTAAGCCGAGAGCGTGATTGTCTGAATAATCAGGCTCAGCGCCAGCGTCGTCGAGGCGGCAACAATGAAATTGTCGGCGCCGAGCGCAACGATAGCTCCGCGAAAAGAGACGGCGGAGAACGCGAATGTCGCGCCAGAGGCAATCCCGAGCGCCGCCGAATGCCACGAGAGCGTGGTGGCTCCCAACTGACGCGGCCAGGACATTATGACAACGCCAATTGTCGCGATGATGATGGCGGTGGCCAGGCCGAACGAAAGCTGATCGCCGAGAAACACGAGACCGAAAACCGCAACGTGAACCGGCTCGGTCTTTGAAAGCGCAATCGTCACCACGAACGAGCGCTCGCGCATTGCGGCGAGCAGCAGCGCAGTCGCGCAAAACTGCGCTATGGCTGCCATGAACGTCCAGGTGAGCATCTCGGAGTTCAGCCGCGGAAACGGCTTACCCGTGGCTAGCAGAGCCAATGCCAGGAAAAGCAATCCAAACGGTAAGCCGAACAGGAAGCGGACGTGCGTGGCGCCGACGGTGCCGACCATGGCCGTCAGCTCCTTCTGCATCGCGTTGCGGAGGGTTTGGCCCCCGGCCGCTACGACAGTGAAAATGGCCCAGAGCCATTCAAACAAGCGTTTTCCCCCGAGTTCACCATGAGCGCCGCGACTTGCCTCGCCGGCGCGGTCAGGGGTCTAGCAGATCGAAAGGGGGCTTGGCGAGATGCCCGAGAGCCATTTTCGTTAACCCTCGAGCACCCAGCGACCATCCGGCCGGCGGCAGGCGGCGCCTTCGACCGTCTTTTCGCGATCGCCCGAGCGGAGCGTCACGACGATGTGACGGCAGACCTCGCCTTTCGCATTCTTGAAGGAGAAGAGGGGCTTGATGATCCCGCTCAACCGACCATGGGCGCGCTGCCAGACGAAATTGGCGCCATCCGGCACTTCGGTCAGACCGACGTGAAGAGCATTGAGGGTTGCAATCTCGTCGAGATCGCTGAGGGCAAACTTCGCGGCAGGATTATTTATGACCGGGCTGGGCAACTTCCGCAGTTCAGGGCATGTGCAAATGCCGGTGCTGCTGTTGTTCCCATTCGGAACAGCTTCGCCAGCGAGTGCGGCGAAAGGTGCGACGAGCGCCAGCGCGCCCGTAGCAATGCGCAAAACTGCGCGGTCAGGGTGACGCATGATGACTCACTCGAACGCGAACTGACTGGACCCGCTTGGACGGGCCGGGTACTCGTACGACGAAGCAAGGATGCCGCAGGTGGGTTAAGAGGACCTCAACGGCTGTCCCATTGCCCATCGAGATCGTGAGCAGTGAGCATGTCAGACGAAATAAAGCCCAATTATTACACGGGGCCGCAGGCCGGAGATTTCACCGCCGCCGAAGAGCCGTTTGCGCTTTTTGACGAGTGGCTGAAGGAAGCCGCGGCGCATGAGCCAAACGATCCCAATGCCATGGCTCTCGCGACGGTCGATCCGGATGGCCTCCCTAACGTGCGCATGGTGCTGCTGAAGGGTGTTGATGGGCCGGAGCGGCCGGACCGGGGGTTCGTGTTTTTCACCAATTATGAAAGCGCCAAGGGGCGCGAGCTGCTCGCCTCCAAGAAGGCGGCTTTATGCTTCCACTGGAAGAGCCTGCGTCGACAAGTGCGCGTACGGGGGCTGGTGTCGCCTGTTGCGCCGGAGGAGGCGGATGCCTATTTCGCTACACGGCCGCGCGGCAGCCGGATCGGCGCCTGGGCCAGTGCGCAATCCCGGCCGTTGGAGAGCCGGTTTGCGTTGGAGAAGGCGGTAGCGTTCTACACGGCCAAGTATGCTGTCGGAGAGATTCCGCGCCCGCCCTATTGGTCAGGCTTTCGCGTCGTGCCCGTAGAAATGGAATTCTGGCACGATCGGCCCTTCCGCCTACACGATCGGGTGCAGTTTCGGCGATCCGGGCCGGGAGAACCCTGGTCGAAGGTGCGCCTATATCCCTGACCGGCTCTAAGTGCCGTACTGCTCAACTTTTGCCGCGCCGGGGCAATTTCGGCTATGGTGCGCGGCGATTTAAGTCAGTTTCGCGCCTTATGGATGCTTTAAGCCATGCCTGCCAGCAGTAATGCCGAGCGAAAAACTTTGATTCTTACCGGCGCCTCGCGCGGGATTGGCCACGCCACCGTAAAGCGGTTCGCCTCCGCCGGATGGCGGGTGATTACTTGCTCGCGCCAGCCATTCCCAGAGAATTGCCCGTGGGAGATGGGGCCTGAGGACCATATCCAGGTCGATCTGGCGGATCCTGAGGATACACTGCGCGCCATCGAGGAGATGCGCCAGCGCCTGAAGGATCAGGGCTCGCGGCTGAATGCGCTGGTCAACAATGCCGGAATCAGCCCCAAAGGCCCCGGCGGCTCGCGTCTCGGCACCATTGATACGAAGCTCGAGGATTGGAAGACTGTCTTCCAGGTGAACTTCTTCGCGCCCATCATGCTCGCGCGTGGCCTCATCGAGGAACTGGAGCGGGCCAAGGGCGCGGTCGTGAACGTCACCTCGATCGCTGGCAGCCGGGTGCATCCGTTCGCGGGTGCGGCCTATGCAACTTCCAAGGCGGCGCTCGCGGCGCTGACACGCGAAATGGCCCATGACTTCGGGCCTCGCGGAATTCGCGTCAACGCCATCTCGCCAGGCGAGATTGACACCTCCATCCTGTCGCCGGGTACCGAGAAGATTGTCCAGGAGCAGATTCCGATGCGTCGGCTCGGCGAGCCGGAAGAGGTGGCCAAGGCCATCTATTTCTTGTGCACGGATCAGTCGAGCTACGTGAACGGTGCCGAGCTGCACATCAACGGTGGTCAGCACGTCTGACGTTTGAACGGTGGGGCGAGAGCAGAGCCTTGCCCCACTCTCTCGAAAGAGAGGTCTTTGATCACTCAGCTTTGATACGAGACCGCCTCAGCCCACCGACGTGCAAGAAGAGCGGGAAGGTGACTTTCCGTTCGAGCTGTAATGCTTTTTGCCGATATCGATGGCGCGTCCGTTTGGCTTGTCGGTCGGAGTACCGTTGGCACTGATGTCGCGGAACCAATCGGCCAGGAAATCGAGCAGCGCCCTCAGTTTCGGCAAAACGTGCTTCGAGCTGGGGTAGACGGCCCAAACGGCCGAGTCGCTTGCAACCTCATAATCCTCCAGCACCCGCACGAGCCGGCCAGTGGCCAAATCCTCCCGGACAAGAAGCTCGGACGTTTGAAGCAGGCCGAGACCGTCAAGCACGGCGTGACGGAGCAACTCGCCGTTGTTGGAGCGGAGCCGTCCGCTCACCCGCACCGAGAAGTCTTCCTTGCCCCGGCAGAACGACCATTGCCACTTGTCTCCCAGCACGAGGCAATTGTGCTGAGTAAGGTCCACGGGTGTCTTGGGAGCACCGTGAGCCTCGAGGTAGGCCGGCGCGGCCACAACGATCTGCCGGTCAGGGCAGAGACGTTTGGCAATCAGCACGGAATCCGTCAGCGGACCATTGCGGATTGCAACGTCGTAGCCTTCCTCCTGCAGGTTGACGATCCGGTCCGTCAGATCGACCTGCACGTCAATCTCACGATAGGTGCGCATGAACGCGCTGATGGCGGGCGCAATGTAGAGGCGGCCGAAGCTCGCCGGTGCCGAAACTTTTATTTTGCCTTTGGGGCGGGTGGTGTGGTCGCCAACTGCCGCGCGGGCTTTTTCCAGATCAACCAGAATGCGCTCGATGTAGGAGAGAAAGGTGGCGCCTTCTTCCGTGATGCGGATTGAGCGCGTCGTCCTGTCGAACAGACGCACGCGCAGCTCGCTTTCAAGCGCCTGAATTCGTTTTGAAATGGTTCCGGGAGTTAATCCTAGCTCGGTGCCGACGGATGAGAGATTTTGAACAGCCGCAACACGTGCAAAGATCCGTAGATCCTGTATGTCCATCCCCACCCCTCGGTCACACGGCCAAGTGCTCTCGGTCGATATGACCCGCTTCCCTAGACTTTAGACTGAGATCTAACCGCTCGAATGGTTTTCCCGCAAGCCTCGTCTGATGCTTGCGAACCGTTTCGCGGAAAGGAAAAACCTCCGAAATCGCACGACATCCGCCGAATTGAGGTACGACCGGCAGCGTCAACGTCCGGCCCACCGTTCGCTAAAACCTGCGCAGCAAGCGTTCGAGATATTCGAGTTCAAGCTGCGGTCGCGTCGGCTCGCCCAGGCGCCTGCGCAGCTCCTCCAGGATTTCGCGGGCGCGCTGCATATCGATTTCGTCGGGAACCTTCACAGACGTGCCAAGGTCCGGGCCCTCCGAGCGCTGAGGACGCCCCAAGGGATCGCGCGGAACGTCGCCGGTTGGCCCCATGCCAAAGCGCGATGGCATCTGGCGCAGCATCTGCTCAGCCATCGATTGCGCGCCCTGACGCAGCTGCTCCAGCGCGCGGGATTGTTCGCGCGTGGCTGTTTCGAGGTCCCCCTGCTCGAGGGCGCGCCGCGCATTCTCCATGGATTGCTCGGCGCCATCGAATTGGCTGGGCGGGCGCATACCAAACTGCTGCAAGCCTTCACGGAGCTGACCGAGCCGATCCCTCAGCTCCGCTTGCCGCTGGGTGAGATCGCCGAGGCCGGGCCGCTGGCCTTCTTGTCCCTGCTGGCCCTGTCCCTGTTGGCCGCGCTGCCCACGCTGGCCAAACTGCTGACCCTGACGGCCGCGTTGGCCCTGTTGCCCTTGCTGGCGCTGCTGTTCGCCGAACGTGTCGTCGTAAAGCCGCTGCTGCTTGCCGATGATGTCCCCCATCTGGTCCATCATCTGCATCATCTGCTGACCCTGTTGGCCTTGCTGGCCCATCATCCGGCCTGCCTGCAGGGATTCCATCAGCTCCCGGAGCTGCTCCAACAGCTGCTGGGCCATCTCCCGCGAGCCCTGGCGCGCCATGTTTTCCAGCTGGTCGAGCATGCGCTGCAGATCCTGCGGACGCATGATCTGGTTGGGATTGAAGCCCTCGGGCATCTGCATCGGCTGGGCCTGGCGCGCTAGCTGCTGCAAGAACTCGGCCATGGCCTGCCGAAGTTCTTGCATCAGCCGGGCGATCTCCTCATCGGAGGCGCCTTCCTCAAGCGCCTTCGAGAGCCTTTCCTGGATGTCCCTCAAACGGCGCTCTGCATCCGTAAGCTCGCCTCCGTCCTCGATCCGCAAGGCCACGTGCCAGAGCTGATCGACGACGCTGCGAAGCCCCTCGCGCGAAAGATCCTGTTGCAATCGGTGGTAGGCGGACCGAAGCCCGAGGTAGACATGCATGTCATCAATGAAGCCCTCGGGCTCGTAGGTGAGAGCGTCGATGGCGTTCGCCACTAGCGGCCGGTAGCGCGGATCCTCCACGAGGCGACGGCGCTGCTCGATGACGGCCCGGGCCAGCGGTTTCAGGAACTGGCGCTCGGGCAGGATGATCTCAATGGGCTGGCTCTTGCCCACGTTGCCGGCGTGGTCCTTGGCGACCAGTGTCATGATCACCTTCATGCCGGCATAGGGATGGGCGCCGAGCTGGTGGAAGCTCGATGTCTCGGAGTCCTTCGCGTTCTGCCGCGGCAAACGGAGGTTTAGAACCGGCGGCCGCTCGAGGGGCGGACGCGGCCCCTTCAGCATCTCGGCCCGAGCCCAGCGGGTCCGGGGATCGCCTGATTCCGCGGAGGGTCGGGTGAACCTGGCTTCGGCAGAAGCGACCCCGTAGTCGTCGTCCACCTTGTAGAAGAGCTTCATGCCGCCGCGAATGGTGCGCTCCGGCTCCTTGGTGAGAACGATGCGCGGCGGGTTGTCCGGGATAACATTGAACTTCCAGGTGACAAGTTCACTTCCGCCGCCGAGGAGGCGAACAGAGGCCGACTTCCTGAGCTCCGCGCGGACTTCCGAGATGTCCCCAGCCTGTTTGGGCACGGGTCCCTCGATCACCTCGGTATCGCCCTCGGAATCGTCGATTTCGAGCGAGAGCTGGCCGACGCCACTGGCACGAATGACGAGCAGGCTTTTGTCGGGGACGGAGATCAAACCGTCCGGACTTTGCTGCGAGGAAACCAGCGCGCTGGTGCCACCATCAGCTAGAAGGATCGGAGCCTTGCCTGTGTAGGCGGGTGGAGTAACCCAGGCATCGAGCCGCGCATTGGCCAAATTGACTTCTGGTGCGAACCGGAACGCGGCAAACAGCCGGTCCTTCGCGCTATCGCCCACCAACCCCAACAACAGCACAACGCACAGCATGAGGAGCGCACGCACGGCGAACGGGTCGCGGCGATCCATCCGCGGTTGCGGCGGGCCAACCCTCAGACTGGCGAGCAACCTGGCCAGCCGCGCCCGGTGGGTTTCCCATATGCGCTGGCTGACAGGATTGCCCTCCGCCAAAGTAACGGTGTCTTCGTAGGACGAAGCGGGTCGGTGCGGAATTCCTGATCGAATCTCGATGCGGCGAATGGCCTCGTCCCGGCTCGGCCACGGCACTCGGAGAGCGGCAATCAGGGACGCGAGAAGGGCGAGTCCGAACGCGCCGAGAACAATCTCATGTGCGACTGAGGGAAGCCAGAGCCATAGTCCGGCGAAAGAGACGAGGACAAACGCCGCAACCACGCCGATGACGAGCCAGAGGCGCGGCCAAAGCGCCTCGAAGAACAGGGCCAACCTGCTCAGGCGGACCTTGCGTTCGAATGCGTAGGCTTCTTCCGACGTGTTTTGGCTCTCGCTCACCATGGTCCCAGCCTAGCACGACAACGCATGCGTGCATCGGGAGAAATTTCGGGCGCTGTCCCGAAACCCCGAGGTCCGGCACCCGGTTGCATGGTGCAGGGCAAAAAGCGGCCGTACAAGGGCAGCGCAATCACGCCTCGGTGAGCCAGGGCGGCAGTTTATCGAGGTTGATTAAATCCTCGTAGGTCGGGCGCGGGCGTACGACCGCATATTCTTCGCCGCGAACCAGAACCTCTGGTATCAGCAACCTTGAATTATACGTGGACGACATGACGGCACCATAGGCGCCGGCCGTCATCACTGCGATGAGATCGCCCGACTCGAGCGGCGGCAGGCTGCGACCAAGGGCCAGATAATCGCCCGTCTCGCACACTGGCCCCACAACATCTTGCACGATCGGCTCAAGCTGCAGCTTCGCTTCGTGAACCGGCCAAATGTCGTGATAGGCCTCGTAAAGGGTCGGCCGGATCAAATCGTTCATGGCGGCATCGACAATGGCGAAGGTCTTCGCCGCGCCGCGCTTCGAATAGATAACTCTCGAAACGAGCACGCCCGCGTTGCCCGCGATCATGCGTCCCGGCTCGAGAATGATCTTGAGGCCGAGATCGCCGAGAGCGGCCTTCACCAGCGCGGCATACTCGTCCGGATGTGGTGGAACATCGTTGCTGCCACGATACGGCACCCCAAGCCCACCACCGATGTCGAGATGCTCCAGCTCATAACCTTCGCGCCGCAGGTCGATGACGAGCTCCCGCATCAAACGGAAAGCATCGCGGAAGGGCGCCAGATCGGTGATCTGGCTACCGATGTGCATGTGAATGCCGGCGATCTTGATGCCCGGCAACCGTGCCGCTTGGGCGTAGAGGCGGGGGGCGTCAAGATAGGGAATGCCGAACTTGTTTTCGGACTTGCCCGTCGAAATCTTCGCGTGCGTGCGGGCGTCAACATCGGGGTTGACGCGAATGGCAACCCGCGCAGTCTTGCCTTGTTCGCAGGCGACCTCGCTCAGCGTTTCGAGCTCCGGCTCGCTCTCGACATTGAAGCCAAGCACGCCTTCCTTGACCGCGTAGCTCAGCTCGGCCCGCGTCTTGCCGACGCCTGCGAAAATGATCTTGTTCGCGGGCACGCCCGCAGCGCGGGCCCGGCGCAGCTCACCTTCGGACACTACATCCATGCCGGCGCCAAGCTGAGCCATGGTGCGCAGGACGGCCTGATTCGAGTTCGCCTTGACCGCGAAGCAGATGAGGTGGTCCGTGCCCTGGAAAGCCTCACTTAGCACCCGGTAATGGCGTTGGAGCGTCGCGGTGGAATAGCAGTAGAACGGGGTGCCGACCTCGTTCACAAGCCGTGCTAGGCTAACGCCTTCGGCGTGGAGAACACCGCCGCGATAACTGAAGTGATGCATTGAATTCGTTTGTCCCGCGCGCACAGCCACGGGCCGCCCTTGCGCCCGCCGCTGTCGCTATGAACGCCGGGGCTTGAGCCGTCAAGTGGCAGCCGGTCGCGTTCAGGCGCGGCGCGCGCGCCGGCGGGGACGGCCCCAGTCCCGGATGATGTATCGATGTATAGTTTCCTGGTTGGCGTCGTCTTCGCTGATCACCCAGCCGCGCACGGAAATGCCGGCCTGATGAACGGTGTCGGGATCGCCGGAGACGAGCGGATGCCACCAGGCGAGATCGCCGCCCTCAGCGAGTACGCGATAGGCGCAGGTTTCCGGCAGCCAGCTGAGCGTACGGACTTTTTCCGGGGTTAACGATACGCAGTCAGGAACATGCTTCTGCCGCTCGGAATAATTCGAGCAGCGGCAGGTACCGAGGTCGAGAAGGCGGCAAGCTAAACGAGTTTTATAGATTTCGCCGGTATCTTCGTCCTCGAGCTTGAGCAGGCAGCACCTTGCACAGCCGTCGCACAAAGATTCCCACTCTTCGGTGGTCATCTCTTCGAGGCTCTTTTGTTTCCAAAACGGCTTTCTTACGTTATCCACTCGCCCCTCTCGCATTCGGTTACCGGCCAATGGTAGGATGCGAGCGGTCCTCCATTGGGTAACTCCTGTCAGTCGCGGCGGAACGACAAGGCACTCAGCGTGTACGACTGGTTCTTCAAGCGGCGTGACCGCGGTCAGATTATCAACTGGCTCGGCATCGATGCCTGGATCGACTCCACTCTGGCCGAGACGTGGGAGCGGATCAAGGACGGCTATGACGCGGCGTCCAGCTTCTTTGCCCGTTTTCGGCTGACAGGGTGGAAGCGGCTGCTGAACGAGGCCGTTTCGGAGGCGGTATCGCTTGCGACCGGTGGCCTGGTCGTCGCCTATGGCCTTGCGTTGCCGGCGTTCATGGAAGTCGAAGACGGCAAGTGGCTGAAGACCGGTCAGTACAGCGTCAAGTTCCTCGACGTAAACGGGAATGAGATCGGAAAGCGTGGCATCAACCTGGATGATGCCGTGCCGCTTGAGGAAATTCCCGACTACATGATCAAGGCGACGCTAGCCACAGAGGACCGGCGTTTCTACGAGCACTTCGGCGTCGATGTCATCGGTACGCTGCGCGCCCTCGTCGAAAACCTTCGCCGCAACGACGTCGTGCAGGGCGGCTCGACGCTGACTCAGCAGTTGGCGAAGAATCTGTTCCTCTCTTCCGAGCGGTCGATTCAGAGAAAAATCAAGGAAGCTTTCCTCGCGCTTTATCTCGAATCCCGCTTAACCAAGGACGAGATCCTAAAGCTCTATTTGGACCGCTCTTACATGGGTGGTGGCGCATTCGGTGTGGAGGCAGCTGCGCAATTCTACTTCGGCAAGTCCATTCGGGACGTGACTTTGGCTGAAGCCGCGCTGCTCGCCGGTTTGTTCAAGGCACCGACAAAGTATGCCCCGCACGTCGATCTCGCAGCAGCGCGCGCTCGGGCCAACGTCGTCCTGAACAATCTGGTTGAGGCTGGTTATTACACTGCGGGACAGGTTCATCACGCCCGCCTCAATCCGGCACGTATCGTTGAAACGCGTCCAAAGGAGAGCCCGGATTGGTTCCTCGATTATGCTTTCGAGGAAGTTCAGCGCCTCATGGAGGGCAAGGGGCATTTCAATCTGACCGCCCGCACGACGGTCGACCTTAACGTTCAACGCGCCGCCGAAGAAACGCTCGTGACCGCTTTGCGGCAACGCGGCCGGGCCGTTCGTGCGGACGCCGGAGCGATCGTCGTCCTGGAGACCGATGGTGCTGTTCGCGCGCTCGTCGGCGGACCGGACTATGGCGACAGCCAGTTCAACAGGGCGACAAAGGCGCGGCGCCAACCCGGGTCGTCATTCAAGGTCTACGTCTACGCGACCGCGCTGGAGAACGGCTACAAGCCGACAACGATCGTTCGCGATGCGTCGCGTTCTTGCGGCAACTGGCATCCGCGGAATTACAGCGGCGGCCACGGCAGCGGCGCACGCCTGCCGCTATGGCTGGCGCTCGCCAAGTCGTTGAATACGACAGCGGCGGAGTTGTCCTTCGCCGTTGGCCGCGAGAAGGTCATCGAGATGACGCAGCGGCTCGGGGTTACCGGCATCAAGAAAACCTGCTCCATGGCGCTGGGCGATACCGGAATCACGCCGCTCGAGCATGCTGGCGGCATTGCTGCCTTTGCCAACGGTGGAAAGTTGGCCAAGCCTTACGCCATTCTGGAGATTTTCACCGCCAACGGAGAACTCGTTTACAGCCGCGAGCGGGATGAGCCGCCCGCCCCGCAGGTCGTCTCCCGTGAGGTGGCCGAGCAAATGAACCAGATGCTGCACAAGGTGGTGACGGAGGGCACCGGCCAGGGTGCCCAGCTCGATTTCACGCACGTCGTCGGCAAGACCGGGACCAGCACGGGCCCCAAGGATGTCTGGTTCGTCGGCTTCACAGGAAAGTATGTCGGAGCTGTCTGGATCGGTCGTGACGACAACCGTCCGATGGCTGGCGGGACAACTGGCGGTCAGCTGGCGGCGCCGATCTGGCGTCAGGTTATGGCGGTTGCGCACACCGACATGAACATCCCGACAATTCCGGGGCTTACGCCGCACCCTGTGCAGGTTGCGGAGCAGCAGCGACTGGCAGCGCTTCGTCGGAACGAGCCACCGACGGCGCAACAGGCTGGACCTGCTCCTCGCGCGCAGTCACTGATGCCTGAAAAAACGAAACAAGTTCTTCAAAGTATCGCTCAGTCCCTGAAAAAAGCCACAGCCGAGGCCGGCATCGAGCCGCCGGACGATTCCCCGAGCGAGCGACGGCCTGATCGCCGTGCCAGTCTCGACGCACTCAGGGGGCGACGCTGACAGTGGCAATCGCTTCGGACATCTCTTCGGCTCACAGTGGTCGCATCCGCAACTTTCTGGCGGCCACCATCGGGTTCATTGGCAACGTCGTCCTTTTTGCCGGGATTGCCCTGTTGGGTGGACTCGCTACGAGCTGGTACATGATCGAGGTCGGCTCGCCGTTGACGACGGTGAAGGTGGGCCCGTGGGTTTCCTGGCCCGCTATCGGCACCCCGAATGCGGATCCCTATACGCGGGCGCACATGGCTCGCCAGGGAAGCATGCCGATCAGCGGCACTCTCGCGCGCGTCTGGGAAGCGCGGACGGATGATACCGGTCAGCGACTTCACTCAAGCTGCGATTACGCTGTGGTTGGCCGCGGACTGAATGACGGCTTCTGGACGATCGCCGTTTTCGATGACAGCGGTCAGCTCATTCCCAATGCTGCTGGACGATACGCCTTCAATTCCAGCTCGATCATGCGGGCGCCGGATGGGAGCTTTCACGTATCGCTCTCACGCGACGCTCGCCCAGGAAACTGGCTCCCCACAAGCGGTGCCGGTCGTTTCAAGGTGGTCCTGACGCTGCTCGAAGCCGGGGATGGGCTGGGGCCTGATGGAACCGGACTGCCCGAAATCAGAAGGGTGGCCTGCCGATGACGCGCGGATGGTTTGGTGGTGGGCTGTTGACAGCGATCCTCGCCGGATTGGCGGGTGCGGGTATTGTGCACATCGCCACGACGTTCGCCACGCCCGAGCTTATGCGGCCGAATGCGTATGATCGGCTTGCCGAGCATCTGCCGGTGAATTCGCTGGTTGTCCTTCCTCCGCCGAGCCCCGAAACCCAGCTCGTGCCTTACCAGGAGCCTGACATGCACATCGCCATTTGCCACTACGACGTCAGTGGCGGGCCTGTGACGGCGCAGGTCATCCTGCCGAGCAGCGGGTGGACGTTGGCGCTTTACTCTGCGGCGGGGGACAATTTCTACGTGATGCCAGGGCGTGATCAGAGGATCACGACAGTAAACGCTATCCTTGTTTCAGCTGGGGACGAGGCCGCGCTTCCGCAGCCGGTAGCACAGCAGAGGACGCGCGGAGTTGCGCCCACGTACATTCATGTTCCGGCGCCGACCGGACTGTTGGTGATCAGAGGACCCTTGAGAGGGGAAAGCTATCGGGCGGAGGTGGAAGCGGTTCTGTCCCGCGCAAGCTGCCAGCGTGCAGCTTCGCGTCAACCTCAAGTGGAGTAGTCGTTTTTCGGTCAGTCCGGGATGATGAGGACGTCTCGCTTCGGCCCCGGTGCACCTTCGGAAGGTGCCATACGCTCGTAACGAACTCCCGGAAAAATTACAATTTCTGCCGGCTTCTCATTCGTCTTAGCGCGGGAGTTCGATGAGGTCGCGCGCTCACGCGTGCGGTTCAAGGCGATGATGTTGCCCATGGCCAAGGTATCGCGTCTCGATGGTGTCGAAGAGGCATAGCAACTAAAGCGTGTAAACTCCGTTAGCATCACGCAGTGAGTCGGTTAACGAGTCGTTAAGATTGGTCAACCGGAGCCAGCCACTGATCGAGAAAGTGCCGGCCCTCGCGATCTTCGATTTCGAGAATCCAAAGGTCAGGATCGAATTCGAGCTGGCGTGAGAGATACTCGTTGACCTGTTCTTCCGTGACTGTCGGTCCATCGAGGTGGGCGACCCATTTTCGCTCGTAATCCCCGGTGTCAAAGCCAGCTGGCGCTGGGCCAAAGAGCCGGGCAGTGCCGTCGAGACGATTGACTTTCACGAATATGGCCCCGGCATCATCATCGCCGTGCCGGGCCACAACAGCCCAAACACCTGCGGCAGCACAGCTGCGCAGAAAAGCCTTCGCCCAGATCTCGGCTTTGAGACGCATGTGTAAGTGTTAGCCGGCCAACTGGCGGCAGCGCAATGCGGATGGACGCACTGTGTTATTGGGCAGAAGCGCGCCGCTGCTTGCGGACCGTTGCCTCGCGCAGCTTAAGCATGAGTGCGCCGGATACGCGACCAGAAGGGGTGAGGCCATTGCGGGACTCAAATTCGCGGATCGCGCGCACAGTCTCCGGGCCCATGCGGCCATCGACGCTCCTGATGGGATAGCCGAGCGACTTCAGCGAGCCCTGTACGGAACGAATGATTTCCCGGGCCTCCGGGTGAGGCTCTCGCGACGAACCAGCAGCGGGGGGTGACGGCACGCCGAACAAAATTGCTTTCAGAAGAGCCTCGGTCGGCTGACCGGTCAGCGGCAGGCCGTGGTCGTGCTCATAGGCCATGACGGCCGCGCGCGTTACGGGATGGACGAGGCCATCCGCGGGACCAGGCTCATAGCCAAGTTGGGCAAGCTCGCGCTGGATGGCGCGCACCACATCAACGTCAAAATCGGCCCTTGCGGGCGACGGTTGTTCCTTAAGGCTACCCGACGTCGAGCCGGTTTGCTCAATGGAGCTTTCGAGAACAGGTGGGGGGCGACGAAAAGCGGTCTCACCGAGCCGCTGCACGCGGGCAAACAGATCGGGCCGCGTGCCATGCTGCAGATACATGACGTTCCACCAGACGCCGGCACACGCTGCAAAGCAGGCGCACAGCACGATTTTCGCCCGCCGCGGAAGCATGTATCGACCTCGGTGCCTGTAATCCCCTGAGTCCCAAACCATAGATGGGTTAATATCGGGAAAGCAGCGTTAACATCTCGTTAACTGCTGTGCGGCGCGACGCCGGGGTTGCAAGAGCTGGCGCGGATTGCCTATTTCCTGGGTGCGCTTGAGCCGCCGGATGGCGCGGCTGGCGGAGAGCAAGGATGTCCATCGCAAGCATCGCGGAAATCAGGTCTGACTTCGAACTGCTCGACGAGTGGGAGGACCGCTACCGGTATGTCATCGAACTCGGTCGCGCGCTTCCGCCGTTCGACGATGCCTTGCGTACGGACGCCAACAAGGTACGGGGCTGCGCCAGTCAGGTCTGGCTCGCGACGGAGGTGGTGCCTCCGGCCGATGGCACGAGCTCCCCGCGGCTGCGCTTCCGGGGTGACAGTGACGCGCACATCGTGCGCGGTTTGATCGCGATCCTGTTTTCCATCTACCAGGACAAGACGCCTGAAGAGATCCTGGCCATCGACGCGCGCAGGATTCTTGCGGACCTTGGCCTGCAAGAGCACCTCACGCCTCAGCGCTCCAACGGCTTTGCGTCGATGGTCGAACGCATCCGCGCTGACGCGCGGGCCGTGTCGGAAGGGAAGTTTCGGGCCAACTGAACCAAGGATTGCTCTAGCGGATTTTGGCGTGCCGACTAGCGTCTGACACGCCGGCGCGGTGCTTCAAATGCGCCTTGATTCGGCTCGCCTTCAGGGCGGCCGTCCCGCTGCGAAACTGTGGAGCGGGGATTAGCGCAACCTGTCAGCCAGATGTCGTAGACCGGGTGCTCGACGGCATTGAGCCCCGGGCTTTCCGCGAACATCCAGCCGGTGAAAATCCGTTGCTCCTGCCCGTTGAGCATGACCTCGTCGACCTCGACGAAAGTGGTCGTCTTGGGCTGCTCCGTGGGCGGGCGCGAGTAGCACACCCGCGGTGTGATCTTGAGGGAGCCGAATTGGTACGTCTTGTTGAGCTCCATCGGGATCCGCTGGACCTGCGCGGTCACTTTGTCGAGCGCGGCAAAGATCGCCACGTCGTTCTCGATTCGCTCAGCAGATGCCGGAATCGCCGAGATGGCCAAGAAAACCGGGACGACCGCCAAGCCACGCAGTCGCCCGGGAATTTTTCGATGTCTTGGACGTTGCATGTGCTCTCGCTCGGTCGTGTCAGTGAACAACCCGAGCGAGCAGCGTGGGAGTAAAATTGGCGCGAAGATGGCCGCCGACGGCATAACGCACTACTGCGGCCGCCAGGGCTTGTAGTCGCTCGTGGTCTTCTGGCGTTGTCCTGCGCCGACAATGGAGCCCGACGGGCGGTAGGCCTGCGGCGTGCCCGTCATATTCATGCGATGCGGCTTTTGCCAGGGCCGGCGGTGGTAGGTCTCCTGCGTTGGCGGCGTGTCCACCGTATAGTGCAGCCAGCTAAACCAGTCCGGCGGTACCTGCGTCGGCTCCGAAAGGTGCCGGTAAACCACCCAGCGGCGGGGCTTGCCGTTCGGACCGACACCCGACTTCTGAACATAGTAGCGGTTGCCGAATTCGTCCTCGCCGACAAACTGGCCCTGACGCCAGATGGTGAAGCGCGTTCCCCAGGTGTTGCCGCTCCACCAACTGAAGATTTCTTTCAGCATACCCATGTCGGTCGATCCCTGCGGTCCCGCGCATTCGATTTGTTTGCCGAGAGGCGCATAACGCACCCCCTTGTGACTGTCCAGTCGGCCAATGCGCGCTGCAGAATTACAACACACGCGTGGCTCGGAATCGTCCTAGCATTCGTCACAGTTCGTCCCATCACGCATTTGTGGTGCGAGGCCGGCTCCTAAAGTTCGCGCCTCTTGACGTGCCGCTTGTGCCGATGCCGCCGCGTGTTCCGGTGTTCAACCTCCCACTGTTTTTGCACCGGTTCTCCACTGCCGGTCCGCAGGCCCACTACATTTAGCGCCTCTTGTATCTACGCCCTACAAAATCGTGACTAACTTCACGAATCGCCGTAGCTTTTTGATCGTTGTCGCGGTAAAGATCACCCGTGCTCGACGCGGGTGGAGGGACACTCTGGTAGCTCTGGGGACAAGAGCCGGAGCGCCCCGCGACGAGGATCGTCTGCCGCGGGGGGTTAAACGGCAGATGTAACTGCAGCACCCCGCATGGCTGCAGGGAGTTTTGCGTTCTTCCGAGTTCGTTCGTGTTTTGAGCCCGGCTCTGCCGGGCCCGTGCCGGATTCACCTTCGGCGCGGAGGAGTTTGAGTCACTCGAGCCGCGACGCGCGCGGCGCGATCCAGAAACAGCTTGCCGGTGCGGCCCACAAGGGTACCGCGGCGGCGCGAAGAGAAGATGCGCGGGGGCCATATGAAGATTACGCGGCGCTTCACTCAAGCCGGCCGGTCACCTTACGAGTCCATCCCATTCCGTCGAGCAAACAGTGAGATCAAGAACCCAGACGGTTCGGTCGTCTTCCGTCTTGAAGGCTTCATGGTGCCGGAGCACTGGAGCCAGGTAGCGGCCGACATTCTGGCGCAGAAATATTTCCGCAAGGCCGGTGTGCCGCGGCGCCTGAAGCGCGTCGAGGAAACCCAGGTTCCGTCCTGGCTGTGGCGGTCCGTGCCGGACGAGGCCGCGCTGGCCGAACTGCCCGAGAACGAGCGTTATGGCGGCGAAACGGACGCGCGGCAGGTCTTTGATCGTCTTGCCGGCACCTGGACGTACTGGGGCTGGAAGGGCGGCTACTTCACCACCGAAGATGACGCGCGCGCGTTCTTCGACGAACTCCGCTACATGCTGGCCATGCAGATGGCCGCGCCGAACAGCCCGCAGTGGTTCAACACGGGCCTGCACTGGGCCTACGGCATCGACGGACCGGGTCAGGGGCACTACTACGTTGACCACGAGACTGGCCGGTTGATGCAGTCGACCTCGGCCTACGAGCATCCGCAGCCGCACGCGTGCTTCATCCAATCCATCGAGGACGATCTCGTGAACGAGAACGGGATCATGGACCTCTGGGTACGCGAGGCTCGGCTCTTCAAATACGGCTCGGGCACGGGCACCAACTTCTCCAAGCTGCGCGCGGCGAACGAGCCGCTGTCCGGTGGCGGACGGTCCTCGGGCCTGATGAGCTTCCTCAAGATCGGCGATCGCGCGGCCGGCGCCATCAAGTCGGGCGGCACCACGCGGCGCGCCGCGAAAATGGTCGTGGTCGACGTCGACCACCCGGACATCGAGGAGTTCATCAACTGGAAAGTTCGCGAGGAGCAGAAGGTCGCCGCGCTCGTCACCGGCTCCAAGATCTGCCAGAAGCGGCTCAAGGCCATCATGAAGGCCTGCGTGAATTGCGAGGCCGAGGGTGATGCCTGCTTCGATCCCGCGAAGAACCCGGCGCTGAAGCGCGCCATCAAGGAAGCCCGTCGTGACCAGATCCCGGCGAGCTACATCGCTCGCGTGATCCAGTTCGCGCGCCAGGGCTTCAAGGACATTGAGTTCGAGACGTACGACACCGACTGGGACAGCGAGGCCTACCTCACGGTTTCCGGCCAGAACTCTAACAACTCCGTCCGCGTGACGGATGAGTTCCTGCGCGCCGTGCTGGAGGACAAGGAGTGGGGCTTGACCGCGCGGACCACGGGCGAGGTGGTGAAAACCGTCCGCGCCCGCGATCTGTGGGACCAGATCGGCTACGCCGCCTGGGCCTGCGCCGACCCGGGCATCCAGTTCCACACCACGATCAACGATTGGCACACCTGCCCGCAGTCCGGCCCGATCCGCGCGTCCAATCCGTGCTCGGAGTACATGTTCCTCGACGACACGGCCTGCAACCTGGCGTCGTTGAACCTGATGATGTTCCGGGCAAAGAATGCCGACGTAAAGAGCGGCGTTCTTTTCGACACCGATTCGTTCGAGCACGCCTGCCGGCTCTGGACCATCGTGCTCGAGATCTCCGTGCTGATGGCGCAGTTCCCGAGCCGGAAGATCGCGGAGCTCTCGTATCGCTATCGGACGCTGGGCTTGGGCTTCGCCAACATCGGCGGTCTCCTGATGGGCTCCGGCATTCCCTATGATTCGCCCGAGGGCCGCGCCATCTGCGGTGCGATCTCGGCAATCATGACGGGCGTCGCCTATGCGACCTCGGCGGAAATGGCGAAGGAGCTCGGGCCCTTCCCCGGCTACTTCAAGAACGCCGACGATATGCTGCGCGTCATCCGCAACCACCGCCGCGCGGCTTACGGCGAGAAGGACGGCTACGAGCGGCTTTCGACGCCGCCGGTGCCGCTGGACCATGCCTCCTGCCCGGATGCCAACCTGGTCGAAGCCGCGAAGCGGGCGTGGGACCGCGCGCTCCAGCTCGGCGAGGCGCATGGCTATCGCAATGCCCAGGCGACCGTGATCGCGCCGACAGGCACCATCGGCCT
This sequence comes from Hyphomicrobiaceae bacterium, assembly GCA_002919265.1. GTDB lineage: Bacteria > Pseudomonadota > Alphaproteobacteria > Rhizobiales > Hyphomicrobiaceae > ZC4RG25. The sequence goes on from PKEY01000015.1 coordinate 33,879, forward strand.
CGTGATGGATTGCGATACCACGGGCATCGAGCCGGACTTCGCCCTGGTGAAGTTCAAGAAGCTGGCCGGCGGCGGTTACTTCAAGATCATCAACCGCTCGGTGCCGCTGGCCCTGCGTGCGCTGGGCTACAGCGAATCCGAGATCGCAGAGATCGAGGCCTACGCTGTTGGCCACGGTTCGCTGCGGCAGGCGCCGGCCATCAACCACGCGACGCTCAAGGCCAAGGGCTTCACGGACGAGGCCCTGCAGAAGATCGAGGACGCGCTCGCGACGGCGTTTGATATCAAGTTCGTCTTCAACCGCTGGACCCTGGGCGACCAGTTCCTGACGGAAACGCTCAAGATCCCGGTCGAAAAGCTCAACGAGCCTGGTTTCGACCTGCTCACGCACCTCGGCTTCTCAAAGAAGGACATCGAGGCCGCGAACGAGCACGCCTGCGGGGCCATGACGCTCGAAGGCGCGCCGCATCTGAAGCCGGAGCATCTGCCGGTCTTTGATTGCGCCAATCCGTGCGGGCGTCGCGGCAAGCGGTTCCTGTCGGTGGAGAGCCACATCCGCATGATGGCGGCGGCGCAGCCATTCATCTCGGGTGCCATCTCCAAGACCATCAACATGCCCAACGACGCGACTGTGGAGGACTGCAAGCAGGCCTACCTGTTGTCGTGGCGGCTGGGTCTCAAGGCCAACGCGCTTTACCGCGATGGCTCGAAGCTGTCGCAGCCGCTCAACGCGCAGCTCCTGGGCGACGATACCGACGAGCAGGAGGAGGTGGCCGAGCAGCTCACGGCCGACAAGCCGATGGCCGCGCGCTCGCAGGTGGTGGCTGAGCGGATCGTCGAGCGGGTTGTCGAGCGTGTCCGTGGCCGCGAGAAGCTGCCGGCGCGGCGCAAGGGCTACACGCAGAAGGCCACCGTTGGCGGGCACAAGGTTTACCTGCGCACGGGCGAGTACGAGGATGGCCGCCTCGGCGAAATCTTCATCGACATGCACAAGGAGGGCGCTGCTTTCCGGTCGTTGATGAACAACTTCGCCATCGCGGTGAGCCTTGGGCTCCAGTACGGCGTGCCGCTGGAGGAATACGTGGAGGCCTTCACCTTCACGCGCTTCGAGCCGGCCGGCATCGTGCAGGGCAACGAGGCGATCAAGAACGCGACCTCGATCCTCGACTACATCTTCCGTGAGCTGGCGGTTTCCTACCTTGGCCGTCACGACCTCGCGCACGTCGATCCGGCGGAAATCGTCGGTGCCACGGCGCTGGGCTCGTCGGACCAGCAGCTGGAGCAGGGCCAGTCGGCGGTAAACCCGGCGACGAAGTACGTGAGCCGCGGTCTCGTGCGCGGCACTGTGGTCGGTCTTGTGTCGCGGTCTGATGAAAGCCATTCCGCCGAAGAGCACCATGATGCGGCGCATGCGTCGGCAACGACGATGGAGGCGCCGGTCCATCATCACCACGCCGGCGACGTCACATCGCATCACCTGGAAACGGTGGGATCGTTGGCGCTCAAGCCGCAATCCAGTGTGGAGCTTGCTGCCCAGGCCCGCATACGCGGCTACGAAGGCGAAGCCTGCCGGGAATGCGGAAACTTCACGCTCGTGCGGAATGGCACGTGCTTGAAGTGCGATACCTGCGGCGGGACGAGTGGGTGTTCGTAAAGGAAGTTAACGCGTAGGTCTGACTGCTATGTCATTCGACGATCTGCCAACGACACCAAGATCCGATGAAGAGATCGAACGTGTGGCATTGTATTGTCGTCTGACATCGGACAGTGCAGACGAGTGGGCACCGCAAATTATGCAGCTGATCGAGCGTCTGGCAAGCCGGGTAAGCCGGTTTGCCGGACTTCGTATTGAAGAACGGCCGGATGCTGATTTGCCGGATGCAGAGGCAGTTGCCCTAGTTCAACAGCGAATAATTCAGGTGCGAGCCTCCGTCCTTGCGGATGCGAAGCGCCAGGTACCACGCGCAAGAATGACCTTGGCCCACGAGCTTGGGCACATCGCACTCGATCACGTCGGTACTCCCAAATATCGCAAAGCGGGAGCCATTAACTCTGCAAATGTAGCGCCATATCGCTCTGAAGAACGCCAGGCGCGTGTCTTCGCGGCAGCATTTCTTATGCCACGTGCGCTTGTGTTGAAGTGTAGGTCGCCTGAAGAAGTCGCGGAGCGGATGGCGGTCAGCTTGCAGGCTGCTTACATCAGATACGAACAAGTCTGCGTTCGCAATGGACCCAAGAAAATTCCGGAGGATATAGCCCAAGAAATAGAGCAGTTGAAGAAGAGCGTCGAGGCAAGCGAAAAAAAGCTTGTGCCTTCGAAATCGAGTTTGCGACCTGATCAGATCAAAAAGTTGGTCTGGGAACTTGCTCCCACTCATCCGGATTTACCGCCTGATGAGTATCGCTGCATCGACCAGCGCTGGGTGATCCGTTGGTCCCGATTCGAGCTTGCCAAACCCGGTGGATGGTGGATTGAAGGCGAAAGGATCATCGTCTGGGAGGATAAAAAATCCAGTTAATCATTGGTTTTGACGAAATTCATTCGCTCGCGTCGCTTTGGACGCATTGCCTGGCCCTTCAATCAATGCCGAACGAAATTCGCCACTGAAGTACCTGCAGTGAATTTCCGCTTCATCGTGAACCACCTGAATAAGCTGCCTATCTCATTCGAAGCTGAAGCAATTCGTTTCCTTCGCCTTCATAACGAGATCTTCGTCGCGCGGGCATAATTTCTTCTGACCGGGGCGGAAATTCTTTCCAAGAACCGTCACGTCGTCGCCGCGCGCACCGCCAGCGCCTCAATCTCCTGCCGGTTGACGAGCACGATATGCTGCTCCTGCGGCGGTCGCGCGCCGGGGCGGAGATCCAATCCGAGCCGGCGCAGAGCATAGAAGAGCAAGGCACGCCTGACACGCAGCTTCGCTATGCCTTTCCTGATCCCGTAATCGAGGGCGATGGCCTTTGCTTGGGCTTCGGTGAGCTCCGGGTGCGGCGCAATCTCGAGCTCCAGGAATTCCTGCCAGTCGCGGTCCTCGGTCGGGCGCGACTGCGCCGGTCCGCCAAGGCGCGGGCGGCGCATGCGGCCGAGCACGAAATCGCGGAACTCTCCCATTTCTAAGTCAAATGCCCGTGCGTGCCAGCGGAAGCCATCGTGGGCCAGCGCGTGGGGCTCGATTCGGCGCCGCAGTGGCTCTGGCCGGCTCATCGATTGATAGGTGATGTCGAGGGCCAGGCGCTTCCGCATCGCTGTCAACACAGCGCGCAGCACGAACGGATCGATCCTGCGCTCGGGCACCGGGGTGG
>PKEY01000054.1 GCA_002919265.1 Hyphomicrobiaceae bacterium
GTGAACATGGGGGCGCGGAACAGTGAGAGTCAATGCTTAGAGCGTCATTCCTTACGCGGCGAAGTGGTCAGCGCCAGCGCATGAAGAGCGTCCCCCATACGGCCGCCAAGCGCCTCGTAGACCATTTGGTGCTGCTGAACCCGCGTCTTTCCGACGAATGCAGATGACACGACGTGAGCCGCATAGTGATCGCCATCGCCGGCGAGGTCGCGAATGGTGACCTCGGCATCCGGGATGCTCTCTTTTATCAGCCGCTCGATTTCTTTCGCGTCCATCGGCATGTGAACGTCTCCCCAGGTGGCCAATGTCGTTCGAGCGCGTCCAGCCGTGCGCTTCGTGAATCCCATCCGCAACATATGCGCGGGAAGAGGCGGCCACAATGCCTGCCGCTTGCCTATTCCGACAATTAGAGCACGCCAGCGAACATTGCAAGAACGCGCCGGCTTAACGGCTTTAGGCGCCGCTCATGTAGCGGGGGAGCCAGCTTTCGTGAATGTCGCGCAGCTCAGCCAGCTTGAGCGGCGCCTCGCCAGGCAGGCGTAGCTCGTCTCCGCCGACACGTCCAATGATGCGGGCCGGGAGGGCGAGCAGGCGGGCGCGCTCGATGACGGTCTCTGCCTGATCGGAGGGCACTTCAACGATGTACCGGCCCTGATCCTCACCGAACCAGATCGCGTGGGCTGGCAACGGTCCATCGTAGCCGAGGAGATCGACACCGAGGTTGCCGGCCAGCGCCATCTCGGCGACCGCAACGAGCAGCCCGCCATCGCTGACATCATGAACGGTCCGCACGCCCATCTCACGGATAAGCGAGCGGATCAGCTTGCCGGCCTTGATCTCGTCCGCGAAGTCGACCGGCGGCGGCGCGCCTTCGAGCTTGCCTGCGATGATCTGCTGATAGAGCGATTGCCCGAGATGCCCGGTCTCGCGCCCGATGAGGACGAGGACATTGTCTTCGGCCTTGAGCGCGAGGTCGGCAATCTTCGTGAGATCGGGCACAAGCCCCACGCCACCAATCGCCGGCGTCGGCGGAATGCCCACACCATTGGTCTCATTATAAAGCGAGACGTTGCCCGACACGACGGGATAGTCGAGTGCGCGGCACGCCTCGGCCATGCCTTTCACCGCCTGCACGAACTGGCCCATGATCTCCGGTCGCTCAGGGTTGCCGAAGTTCATGTTGTCCGTGATGGCGAGCGGATCGGCGCCAACGGCCGTCAAATTGCGCCAGTTTTCGACCACCGCCTGCCGAGTGCCCATGTCGGGATCGGCGGCCACGTAGCGCGGAGTGACATCGCAGGCCATGGCGATGCCCTTTGTAGTGCCGGGGATACGCACGATGGCGGCGTCCCCGCCTGGCCGTTGCACCGTGTGGCCCCGGACCATGTAATCGTACTGCTCCCAGATCCAGCGGCGGGAGCAGAGCTGCGGGTGGCCCATCATGGTCTTGAGCGCACCCAGATTGGTGTTGGGGGCGATGACATCCTCGGGTCGGATGACCGGGGGCGGGACGGTCGGCACCCATGGCCGTTCATAAACCGGCGCCGAGTGGGCGAGCTTGGAAACCGGAATATCCGCCTCGACCCGGCCCTTGTGCTTGACGACCATACGGCCCGTGTCGGTGGTCTGGCCGATGACCGCGAAGTCGAGCCCCCACTTGCGGAAAATGGCCTCCGCCTTGGCCTCGGCCCCCGGCTTCAGCACCATGAGCATGCGCTCTTGGCTTTCCGAGAGCATCATCTCGTAGGCCGTCATGCCCTCTTCGCGTTGGGGGACGTTGTCGAGGTTGAGCTCGATGCCGACGCCGCCCTTGTCGGCCATTTCGGACGTCGATGAGGTAAGGCCGGCGGCGCCCATGTCCTGAATGGCAATGATGGCGTCTTCGGCCATCAACTCAAGACAGGCTTCGATCAGCAACTTTTCAGTGAACGGGTCGCCGACCTGAACGGTGGGCCGCTTCTCCTCGGAGTTCTCGTCGAACTCGGCGGAGGCCATGGTCGCGCCGTGGATGCCGTCGCGCCCCGTCTTCGAGCCAACGTAGACGACGGGCAGGCCGACACCCTTTGCCGCCGAGTAGAAGATACGGTCCTTGCGGGCCAAGCCAACGCACATGGCGTTGACGAGGATGTTGTTGTTGTAGCCGGGGTCGAAGTTGGTCTCGCCGCCAACCGTGGGCACGCCGACGCAGTTGCCGTAGCCGCCGATGCCCGCCACCACGCCGGAGACGAGATGGCGGGTCTTGGGGTGTGTGGGATCGCCGAAGCGCAGCGCGTTGAGGTTCGCAATTGGCCGCGCGCCCATGGTGAACACGTCGCGCATGATGCCGCCGACGCCGGTAGCCGCGCCCTGGTAAGGCTCGATGTAGCTCGGGTGGTTGTGGCTCTCCATCTTGAAGACGGCACACCAGCCATCACCAAGATCGACCACGCCCGCGTTTTCGCCCGGCCCCTGGATAACCTGCGGCCCTGAGGTCGGCAGCTGCTTCAGCCAAATGCGCGACGACTTATAGGAGCAGTGCTCCGACCACATCACCGAAAAGATGCCGAGCTCGGTCAGCGTTGGCTCCCGGCCCAGGATCTCGAGGAGGCGCTCGTACTCGTCCGGCTTCAGTCCGTGCTCGGCGACGAGCTCCGGCGTGATGCGAACCTGTGAGGCGGCGGAGGCGCTGGCGTCCATGTCAGGGCTGGCTCAGGGCTTAATTGCAGACAGGGTGGCTTATAGCGGCGGCGGAGGCAGCTGTCGCCGCTTTATGGCGTCGCTGCCGGCCGCGTTTCCTCAGCTTTGCAGGACGGTGTTGGTCACGCCCCAGGTGTCGGAGACCAAATATCCCTGCTGCCACGGATCGCTAGGGTCGACGAAGTACTGGTGAATGCCGGTGATCCAGGCGCGGCCCTTGATGGTGGTCAGCACGGCCTCGACGCCGTTGGTGGTCGTCGTGCCGACGATTCGGCCTTCGAAGCGCGATCCGATAATAGATTCGTGCGTGATGCCTTCCCCGACCTTCAGCAGCCCGCGCGCGTAGAGAGCGGCCATGCGGGCAGACGTGCCGGTGCCCGTCGGACTGCGATCCGAGCGGCCGGGCGAGACGATGCAGGTGTTGCGGATGACGGCATTCGGCTCCGTGAACGGGCAGGCGAACTGCACGATTGAGACGCCGCGGATCTCGGGAAACTCGGGATGCACCACCTCGTGCTGCTCGCGGGCAGCAATGCGGATCTTTTCGCCGAGAATGGCGAGATCGCGCGCCTCATGCGGCTCCACGGAGAAGCCGAGGGCATGAGCGTCGACGATCGCGTAGAACATGCCGCCGTACGCGATATCGACGTGGATGGTGCCGTGCCCCGGGACCTCCAGCGGCGCGTCGAGCTTCGCGGCGAACGATGGGACGTTGGAGATCGTCACGGAGACGCATTTACCGTCCCGGCATTCGGCGACGACGTCCACCGGGCCGCCCGGCATGTCGAGGCGCAGCCGCGTCTCCGGCTCCTGCATCGGCACCATGCCGGTCTCGAGCAGCACTGTGGTGATGCACATGGTGTTGGAGCCCGACATGGGCGGATACTCGGTCGGCTCCATGATGATGGCGCCGGCGTGCGCATCGGGCCGGGTCGGCGGGACGATCAGGTTCACATGGCGGGCGACGGAGCCGCGCGGCTCCTGAATAAGCATGCGGCGGATGTGGTCATGCTCACGCTCCATGGTGAGCTTCTTTTCGAGCATGGTGGCACCAGCCGGCGGCAGCACACCGCCGATGATGACGTCGCCCACCTCACCCTCGGCGTGGCAGCCAACGACGGTAATGACGCGGGAGGAACGCATAGGATCGCTCCGTGAGGCTGTGAGATCGTGAAGCCGCAGGCGCCGGTTCGCCTGCGATTTGACGATCTCACAGGCCTACGGCCCTACGCGACGAGGCTTTCGACGAGGCTTTCGAACAGCTTGCGGCCTTCCGTGGCGCCCAGCATCGGGTCCGCCGTGTTCTCGGGATGGGGCATGAGGCCCAGCACACGCCGGCGCTCATCACAAATGCCGGCAATATTATTGAGCGCGCCGTTGGGGTTGGCCTCGGGCGTCACGTTACCGTTCTTGTCGGCGTAGCGGAACACGACGCGGCCTTCGCCCTCGAGCCGCGCGAGCGTCTCGGGATCCGTGAAGTAATTGCCTTCCGCATGCGCCGCGATGGCGCGCATAACCTCGCCCTTCTTGAAGCGGCGCGTGAACACGGTGTCGGGCTGCTCGACCCGAAGCCACACGTCCTTGCACACGAACCGGAGCGAGGCGTTGCGCATCAGCACGCCTGGGAGCAGGCCGGACTCACACAGGATCTGGAAGCCGTTGCAAATGCCGAGCACCGGGGTGCCCTGCTTCGCCTTGGCAATGACGTCGCGCATGATGGGTGAACGCGCCGCCATGGCGCCGCAACGGAGATAATCCCCGTAGGAAAAGCCCCCGGGCAATACGATAAGATCGGAGGGCGGGACTTCGGTTTCGCTATGCCAGACAAGCTGCGGGGCGCGACCTGAGACGGATTCCAGGACGTCCGCGACATCCTGTTCGCGATTGGTTCCAGGGAAGATGATGACGGAAGCCTTCATGGTGCCCCGCTGGAGTAGGGCCGGTGATCGCTCGTGGCGGATCGCCGGCGCTGCGTTTTAGCCCTCGATCTCGTAAGTATAGTTCTCGATAACGGTGTTCGCGAGAAGTTCGCGGCACATGCGCTCGACCGTCTCACGTGCGTCCGCCTGGCTGCTGGCCGCGAGCTCGACTTCGAAGAATTTGCCCTGCCGGACGGATTGCACTCCGCCGATGCCCAGTGCGCCCACTGCGTTCTCGATGGCCTTGCCTTGCGGGTCGAGAACGCCGTTTTTCAGAGTGATGATGATGCGAGCTTTCATGTCACGAGCGAATGGTCAGGTACGAAAACGGTCAAGGGCGCTGACTGCGGATACTGAGCGCTGACATCTGCGGATGAAAGCGAACGCGAGCAGCGCGAGCTGCTGTTTCCCACAACTCTGCGCTACTCGCCACTATTCCATTCGCTCAGTTTGGCTTGCCCCCAGGATTCGAAGCCACCAGCACGGGTGCCGCACCTTTCACTGGCCGGACGTCAGTGAAAACGCCGAGCCGGCGGGCAACCTCCTGGTAGGCCTCGAGCAGGCCGCCCATGTCGCGGCGGAAGCGGTCCTTGTCGAGCTTGTCGGAAGTCTGGATGTCCCACAGGCGGCAGCAATCCGGGCTGATTTCGTCAGCCAGGACGATCCGCATCTGGTCATTGTCCCACAGCCGGCCGAACTCGACCTTGAAGTCTACAAGGCGGATGCCGATGCCAAGGAAGAGACCGACGAGAAAGTCGTTGATCCGCAGCGCGAGCTGCATGATTTCGTCGATCTCGTGCGGCGTCGCCCAGCCGAAGGCGGTGATGTGCTCCTCGGAGACCATCGGGTCACCGAGGTTGTCCGCCTTGTAGTAGAACTCGATGATCGAGCGGGGGAGCTGCATACCCTCTTCAAGACCCAGCCGCTGGGCGAGGGAGCCGGCGGCCACGTTCCGCACGACCACCTCGAGCGGAATGATCTCCACCTCGCGGATGAGCTGCTCACGCATGTTGAGGCGGCGGATGAAGTGCGTCGGTACGCCGATCTCTCCGAGCCTCTGGAAGATGTACTCGGAGATCCGGTTGTTCAGCACACCCTTGCCTTCAATCAGCGCGTGCTTCTTGTTGTTGAAGGCCGTGGCATCGTCCTTGAAGTGCTGAATGAGGGTCCCGGGCTCCGGCCCCTCATAAAGCACCTTGGCCTTGCCCTCATAGATGCGACGGCGCCTGTTCATGGGTATGAGACCTCTAAAGTGAGACATTATGTTCTTTCTTTTATATAGGGGACCGGAACCTTTGACGAACGGCCTTTTCCCTACCAGGCCCGGGCTGCTTGTGAGCAACTGCAGCGCACCGCCCCCGGCGCGGCGGGGCAATGACCGAGCCCGATGTATTCTCGCCGGGACACTAGCCGAACGCGGGGGCAGAAACAATCTTAACGGCGGGGCCAGTTGACGCGTGTCTAAACGGACGCAGCGAGCAATTGATATCTAGGCAACCTGCGTCTATGCCTCGCCCCATCAAGCTGGCAAGCGGCAGGCAGCAAGCTTGCCGCAAGTTCCTGGAAGTAAAGCGACCGAGAGGTGGAGAAAAACTGATGACGACCTTCGACGAACGCGAAAAAGCTTTCGAGAAAAAATTCGCCCACGACCAGGAACTGAAGTTTAAGGCCGAGGCCAGACGCAATAAATTGCTCGCAGAATGGGCTGCGGAGAAGCTCGGATTATCTGGAGCCGAGGTCGAAGACTACATCAGAGCTGTTGTCCGGGCCGACCTCGCCGAGGCTGGCGACCAGGATGTCTTCCGTAAGGTTCGCGGCGACTTCGACGCCAAGGGCGTCCAGATCAGCGACGAAGAACTGCGCAGCAAGATGCAGGAGTTCCTCGCCGAGGCCGTGAAGCAGGTCGAAGCCAGCCGCACCTGATCTTTAGGAAGGTTTTACAACTTGTGAGTGGCCGCCGGGCTCAGTCCTTGTCGCCCGGCGGCAACACTTCCAGCACCGCCGCGCCGTCCAGCTCGCTCTTTCCTTGAGCCACGAGCATTCGGAACAGGGTCAGCGCCTGAGCGGCCATCGGCATGGCGAGATGCTTGCTGCGGGCCGCGTCGTTCAGCATCTCCAGATCCTTGAGGACTTGCCTGGCGTAACCTTTGGGCGTCCAGTCGCGCGCGATCATCCGTTCCAGCAGCACAGGCAGAAGGTTCGAGCCCGCGTACCCGCTTCCGAGCGCCTGCGGGATCTTGCCGGCGTCGATGCCATAGGTTTCGGCGAGCCTCAGCGCCTCGGCGATCACGCAGTAGTTCGTCAACACCAGCGTCTGATTGACCAGCTTGGTCGCCTGGCCGGCTCCCGGGCCGCCCATGTGGGTGAAGGTTCCGAGGTTGGCCATGAGAGGGGTGACCTTGGCGATCGCCTCATCCGATCCGCCGGCCATGATGGCGAGAGTTCCTGCCTCCGCGGCGGCAGGACCGCCTGAGACCGGGGCATCCACCATGCTCACACCAGCCTTTTCAGCAAGGAGCTTGGCCAGCCGCCGTGTTGTCTCGATCTCGGTCGTTGAATGATCGACGAAGACCTTGCCGCGTACGTTCGATGCGGTGAGCAATCCCTGGGGGCCTTCCACCACGTCCACAACGGCGGCGGTTGAGATCACGCAGGCGAGGATCACATCAGCCGCATCGGCAACCGCGGCGGGTGATGCGGCGCGCTCGACACCATACTGCGCGGCAGCTTCTGTCTTTGCAGGGTCGATATCGTAGCCGATGACGCGGTGCCCGGTCGCGATCAGTCGGCGCGTGAAACCCGTACCCATCAATCCAAGTCCGATGAATCCGACGACCGGATTTGCCATGGCTCTCCTCCCTCACTCCAATGAATCGTCAGCCGCAAAATAGCGGACAATTCTCATTGTGACACGTCACGCACAAGAGCTGATCGAACCGCCCTCGCCAGCCGCGAGAATCTCGGCCTATATTGTCCGACCGGTGAGGATTTGAGGCGGGAGCGAAAAGCTCCAGAAACGGGGGAAACAATGCGCCCTGTAACAATCGCGCTGGCCGTGGCGGGCCTGCTGGCGGCGACTTCTGCTTTTGCCGAGTGCCCAGGCAATCCAAATGCCGTCGGACTGTCAAGAACCGTTGAGATCGACACGACCGGCGGACCGGGTTTCGGCTTCGAGCAGTACAGGATGCACGATTTCCTCATGAACAAGGAGGTCGTGCTCACATTTGACGACGGACCGTGGCCGGAGAATACGCGCGCGGTGCTGAACGCCCTCGATGAGCACTGCGTGAAGGCCACCTTCTTCATCATCGGCAAGCACGCGATCTGGCACCCTGATATTCTCAAGGACGTTGCGGCCCGTGGGCATACCATCGGTACGCATACGTGGTCGCACGCCAATCTCCGCAAAATGAAGCCGGAGAAGGCCAAGGAGGAGATCGAGAAGGGGCTGAGCGCGGTGAAGGTCGCTCTTGGCGGAAATCCCGCGCCGTTCTTCCGTTTCCCCTATCTGCAGGATCCGAATGAGCTGGTGACCTATTTGGGCTCGCGCAACATCGCCATCTTCTCCCACGATGTCGACAGCTTCGACTTCAAGCACCGGAAGCCGGAGGTGATGGTGAAGGCGCTGATGGCCAAGCTGGAGAAGAAGGGGAAGGGCATCATTCTGATGCACGACTTCCAGAAGGTCACCGCCAAGGCCATGCCGATGCTGCTCAACGAGCTGGCGGCGAAGGGTTACAAGGTCGTCCACATGGTGCCGAAGGCGCCGGCGACAACGATGCCGGAATACGACCAGCTGGCACAGGCCGAGGTCAAAGGGCCTGTTGGCTCGGGCCGTCCGACCTCGAGTGTCGTGAAGACGATCAGCGCAGGCCCCACTCAGTAGCGAATCGTAGCGGCCTCCTTCTGGACAGGTGTCGGCGGCAGAGGTGTCTCCGGCTCAAGGCCCAACTTCTTTTTGCGCAAGGCGACCCAGCGGCGGCAGCTTGCCAGTGTGATCTTGCAGGGGATTTTTATCGTGCGCGGCTTTTTCAGCTCGCCAAGGCCGGTCACGCGCCCATTGCCACTCAAGTCAAAGGCTGCCTTTAGAACAAGGTCGCGGACCGTCATGTTTGCCATGAAGGGATTGGCTACCAGGGCGGCACGACTGAGAATTGTTGAGACAGGAGTTTCATCCTCCGCCGTTAGAAGGCGCACGGCCCCGACAGGCCCGACCAGAAAGGCCAGCCGGAGGTTGACCGAGGTTACCTCGATGCCCTGTGCAGCGAGATAGGCAGCATTCTCCTGGGTGTAGGCCAAAGCTGCGCGGCGAGCAAAATCCGGATCCGTCCGTTTGGCGAGGATGGCTTCATCAGAGAGGCCTTGGACCTCGTCAGGGAAATGCCGGCGGGCCACGGCCAAAAAAGTCGACTCGATGAACTGGAACGGGCCAAGTGCCGTCGACCGTGGATTTTTTGCGTCCAGCCGCCCCCCTGATTCCGCCACCATCAGGAGATCCAGGAAGCGCTGGACGGGAAGTTCCCGCAATTCTTCGGACATTTCGGCTACGTCGCGGTTCTGCTTAGAGGTCGCGTCCGTATCGTTACCGCAGGCCGGATTTGCGAGGAGGGATGTTAAAAGAGGTATCAACAACACTGAGCGAAAGCGCGGAAATTTTACTCGTTGCTCGTGCTTGGGCGCGCGGCGCGAAAAGATCCTGTTACGCGTCATGAGTCCAAAGCCAGGTTGCAGATGACTGGCGTCAAACGTCACGAGCGCGGAGGAGGTTCCCCGTGCAACGCGAAGCCTACGGAGGAAGAAAAGTCAGATTGGCGATGGTCGCTTTTGGTTAATTCCGTACTTGTACGGATCTTTGCGGCGGCGGCACATCGCCGAGAACGAGCTCGACTCGCCGATCGAGCTGCCACAGCGTCTCGCGATCGAGCTTCGACCGGTCAACACCGCGATAAGGCTCCGAGCGGCCCTTCGGGACCAGCGTGAGGCGGCCCTCATAGCCGTGTTCGCGGAGGAAATTCGCAACGGTCTCAAGCCGTCGACGCGAAAGCTCCATATTGAATTCGTCGCTGCCCCGCTCGTCGGCGTGGCCGGTTAACACGATGCTTTCGGGCTTGGTCAGCTTCAGATACTCGACGAGAAGCTCAGCGGCCTTCCGGCCTTGCTCCGTAAACGACGCTTCGCGGTAGACGAATTGAATGGGGATCGGAACCGGTGCGCGCGCCGCAGCTTGCGACCTGACCGGCTGATCGGCCTTGCGGGCTTCCGAAACCAGATCTTCGAATTCCCGCATTATGCGGGTTGAAGCGCTGCTTGAGGCAGCTGACTTGGTTTCGCTGCGCCTGTCGTACCCCGCCATCTGCGAGGCATTCCCGGCAACCCGCGGATCGTCGGCTGGCTTCGAGGTAAGGCCGAGGACCGGATCGGGGCTTGTGATGGGCTGCTCCGTAACCAGGGTCCACTCGCCGCGTTCGTCAACCTTGGTGGACCCAACCGGCTTTCCGTCGACAGTAACCGTGACCAGAGAATTGGGTGGAGCTTGACCCGCGAAAACGGATGGCCCGTTCGGGCTAATGCGGGCGACGTCAAAGCCCAAAGCCTGCTCAGCGTTCCCGCTCCGGGGCGTAAGCGCCTCGAGGTCGGGAACCTCAATGGCTGATTTTTGAGGAATGGGTGTCGTTGTTTCGGGCGGCGGCTGCAGGTGCTCGAGAATCGTGGGCGAGAAAACCCACGCCGCCGCTGCTACGGGCAGTGCCGCAAAAAACAAAGGGACTATGACGCCGCGACGAAACATCCACCAACGCCTCTCAGGCGTCATCTAACACCCGAGTTCCACCATCCGCAAGGTATTCAGGTGTAGTTTTTGGTGAAAACACGCAGCAGCTGAAAGTACGGTTGATCGGGGGCAGAAGGTTTACTTGGAGCAATAGGGTAAACGCGCACAAATATTACTTCGAACAAAAGAATTGCGGCCTGGCGCGGGGCCAGGCCGCGAACTCCGCTTTCTGTTCACGCCTCCTGCGCTATTCGCGGTAGACAAGCACCGGGATCTTGCTGTGCGTGAGCACGCGGACCGTTTCGCTGCCCAACAGCAGCCCTGCAATACCGCGCCGGCCGTGCGAACCCATGACGATCAGGTCACAGCCGTGCGAATTGGCAGCCTCGATGATGGCCTCGTAAGGACTCGCGTGGCGGATGTGCACTGCATTCCGGGGAACGCCGGCCGCTTTCGCGGCGTCGGTGATCTTGTTGAGGAAGTTCCACGCGTTTGTTTCGGCGCGCATTTCATAGTCCGCCTCCGGAACCACGACCGCTACCTCGCCGATCGCGATGGCCTGCCAGGGCGCCGTTACCGTGATCGCGGTGATGCGCGCGTTGAGGGATTGCGCGAGCTTCACTCCGTAGAGCGCGGCGCGCTCCGAAAATTCCGATCCGTCGGTCGGAAGGAGGATATGTTTGAACACGCAGTTTCTCCCTCTGATAAGGTGCTTCGCTCGGAAGATCCTGGCCCAGGCCGAAGGTTAATTGCAAGGAGCGCCCGACTCTTCGCTGGCTCCGACGTTAGCTTCGCCCCAGGCGTCAGGCTTTGACCCGCATCAACGGCAGTTTGCGGACGTCGGTTCCTAAAAGGATGATCGCTGCTGCGGAGAGAGGCCGCAGGGAACTGCACATTGGCTTCCCTGTTGGCTCGGCAAGGAGGAGGGCATGGAACTCGAGCACGAGCACACGTCGAAGGCCATCCGCGAGCGGCTGCAGGAGGGGCATCGACCCAACTACCTCCGCGACTGGATTTACGGCGGCATCGACGGGGCTGTGACGACGTTTGCCGTCACAGCTGGTGTCGCCGGCGCTTCGCTCTCTCCCACCATCGTGTTGATCCTGGGCTTAGCCAATCTGATCGCCGATGGATTCTCCATGGCTGCCGCCAACTACAGCGGCACCAAGACGGAATATGACGACATGCTCCGCCTCGCCGAAGTGGAGAAGAAACACATCGCTCTCGTGCCGGAGGGCGAGCGCGAGGAAATTCGTCAGATCCTCGCAAACAAGGGGCTCACCGGTTCGGCACTTGAGGAAGCCGTCGCCGCCATAACCTCGAACGAGAAGGTCTGGATCGATACCATGCTGACGGAGGAGTACGGCCTGTCTCCGTCTGTGCCGAATCCCCTGGTTGCCGCGCTTTACACGTTCTGGGCGTTCGTGACCTGCGGAATTGTGCCGCTTATCCCATTCGTTCTCGGGGTTTCGAACGCATTCCGATGGTCGGTGCTCGCCACAGGGGTCGTCTTCTTCGCCATAGGCTCGATAAAGAGCCGCTGGTCCCTGGCCCCCTGGTGGCGGTCCGGGCTCGAGACGCTTATCATTGGAATGAGCGCAGCCGGGCTCGCCTATGCCGTCGGTTATCTGCTTCGCAACCTTGTCGGCGTAGACGTATGAGGCCCGTTGTCACTGCAGCATTCGTTTCCTCGACACGCGATGGCCAACACCCCAAATACGGGTTGGGGAATTTCCGGCAGGCTCATGACTGATTCAGCGCTACGCAGCACCGATGGGGAATCGCTGAGGCTGAAGGCCATTCTGGATTCGGCCGTCGCGGGCATCCTCACGATCGACAGCAACGGGCTGATCCAGACAGTCAACCAGGCAGCCGAGCGCCTGTTCGGCTACAGCGCGACCGAGCTCATTGGCCGCAACGTGTCGGCCCTGATGCCTGAGCCGTACGCAAGCAAGCACGATTACTATATCCGCCGCTATCTCCAAACCGGGGAGCGAAAGGTCATTGGCATCGGCCGCGAGGTTGTGGGACTGCGCCGGGACGGCAGCCAGTTTCCGATGCACCTGTCGATTGGCGAATACTCGATTGGCTCCGAGCGCTACTTCACCGGTATCGTTTACGATCTAAGCGCCCAGAGGGCGATCGAGGAGCGGCTCGACCGCGAAGAAGCGCTTCTTCGGTCGATTTTCGAAAATCTTCCCGATGCCGTTGCCATTTCCGATACCGAAGGCCACGTGAAGCTCGTCAATCCGGCCTTCATCAAGACTTTCGGCCTCACGCAGGAAGAGGTCGCCGGGGAAAGCTGCGCAAGCCTATGCGCCAATGCCGAGGACGTCGAGTACTTCAAGCCCACGCGGGAAGGCGGAAATAGCGAACCGCGCATCCTCGAATTCCGGCGGCGCGACGGCAGAACGTTTCCTGCCCGCGCAGTACACCGCCCCATCGTCGACCGGAATGGCAACGAGGTTGGCACCTTCGCGCTCATTCAGGACGTCACGAAAGAGCGCGAGCAGGCGATGGCCCTCCAACAGGCGCAGCGGATGGAAGCTGTTGGACAGCTCACCGGCGGCGTGGCGCATGACTTCAACAACCTGCTGACGGTCATCCTCGGCAACCTTGAGCTGCTCGAACCGAAGCTGGAGGATGAGTTCGCCGCAAGCCTTGCCCGCGAAGCCCGGGAGGCGGCGGAAATGGGCGCCAGGCTGACAGATCGCTTGCTGACATTCGCTCGCCGTCAGCGCCTTGAGACGCGCCGCATCGATCTCAACGAGTTCGTCCTCAACCTCACGGAGCTGCTCCGCCGTACGATCGGGACGGACATCGATCTGTCGACCTCACTCGCGTCCGACCTCTGGTTGACAGAGGCTGACCCGGGGCAGGTCGAGAATGCCTTGCTCAATCTCGCCATCAACGCGCGCGATGCCATGCCCAATGGCGGCCGGCTTATCATCGAAACGCGGAACGCGTCGCTCGATGATGAAGCCGTGGCCTTGATCCCCGGGCTTGCCCCGGGTGACTACGTCGTCCTCTCCGTGGCGGACACGGGTGTGGGAATGACACCGGAGGTCAAGGCGCGTTGTATCGAGCCATTCTTCACCACCAAAGGCCCGTCGAAGGGAAGCGGGCTTGGCCTTTCGACAATTTACGGCTTCGCTCGCCAGTCAGGGGGTAATCTCACCATCTACAGCGAACCTGGCCGCGGCACGACGGTGAACATCTATCTCCCGCGCGCACGCGAGGAGAAGCCCAGCGGGGAGGGTACAGCGAAAACGACCACCGTGCAGCCCAGCAAGGGTGAAACCGTACTCGTTGTGGAGGACGATGACCGCGTCCGGCGGCTCACCTGCACACGCCTCAAGGAATTGGGCTACGGAACAAAGGAAGCGCCAAACGGCCCCGCGGCGCTCGCCATTCTCGAGAAGTCGCCGGAAATTAAGCTGGTTTTTTCCGACCAGGTCATGCCGGGCGGCCTTTCGGGCCTGGATCTGGCGGAGGTCATTCGCGAAAAATATCCGAAAATCCGCGTCGTTCTGACCTCGGGCTACTCGCCGGACCTTATCGGTCGCGAGCGAGTCGACAGGCTCGGCCTCAAAATTCTGAGAAAGCCCTATCAGCAGGCTGATCTTGCGCGCGTGATTCGCGAAGCCCTTGAAGAAGGGGCCGCGTCTTAGACAAGTCTCGATTTTGACGGTCGCGCATCGACCAACATCGAATTAGACGATGGTCGTATGCGCGTGCATGTTTTGGCCAACGCGCTTCCCACCAATTGTTGCCCGAAATCACACCACAGCTCGCTGTAAACGGCGGCTACTGGATCAGAATGCTCATTGCCATCAAAACGTCGTAATGGCGCGGCTTCGGCGAGCGTCACGAGGGAGAGCTTCCGCCTACGTTGCTCCTGGTGGTACAAGGAAATGAGCATAAGTTTCCGGGGGCTTGCATTTCGCCGAATAATGCTGCATTGCAGCACGAAAAACAGGCTTTAACTAAGGCGGAAGCGCGAATACAACGTAGCGCGCTAGAGGAGGAGACAGCCGGTGGAGTATTTCGTCCAGCAGATAATCAATGGCCTGACGCTCGGCTCGATCTACGGGCTGATCGCGATCGGTTACACGATGGTGTTCGGCATCATCGGCATGGTGAACTTCGCCCATGGCGATGTATTCATGGTGTCGACATTCATCGCACTGATTTTTTATCTGATCCTGACGCAAATACTTGGCCTCGGCTCTCTTCTATTTTCCCTTTTACTGGTAATGTTCGCCGGTATGTTTTTGACCTCGCTTTGGAGCTGGACCATTGAGCGAATGGCATACCGGCCGTTGCGAGGCTCTTTCCGATTGGCGCCGCTGATTTCGGCCATCGGCATGTCCATTTTCCTCATGAACTTCGTGCAGGTCACGCAGGGCCCGCGGAACAAGCCGCTGCCGCCGATGCTGAGCGAAGTGATTGTTTTCCAGACGGGCGGCGGAACGATCGTTCTTTCCTATCGGCAAATTCTGATTGTCGTCGCCACGGCCATTTTGCTCACGGCATTCTGGTACGTTGTGAAATACACGCCGCTGGGGCGGGCGCAGCGGGCTTGCGAGCAGGATCGCAAGATGGCCGCCCTGCTTGGCGTCGACGTTGACCGCACAATTTCCATTACCTTCGTGATGGGCGCTGCTCTCGCGGCTGTCGCGGGCGTCATGTACATGCTCTATTACGGCGTGGTGAACTTCGCCGACGGGTTCGTACCCGGAATCAAGGCCTTCACGGCGGCCGTTCTTGGCGGAATCGGCTCGCTGCCCGGAGCGGTGCTTGGCGGGCTGCTGATCGGATTGATCGAGGTTCTTTGGTCCGCCTATTTCTCGATCGACTACAAGGATGTGGCGGCGTTCTCGATCCTCGCTATCACGTTGATCTTTCTCCCCTCCGGCATCCTAGGACGTCCAGAAGTGGAGAAGGTCTAACGTATGGCCACGATCGCTGAAGTCAAAACCGTTGCAGTGCCGGCCATTTCCTGGTCCGAAGCCCTGAAAAAATCGGCCTTCGCTGCACTCATCACGCTGGGCCTTTGCTTCCCTGTCGTGGCCTTCCGGACCGAGGTCGACATCAGCAACAGGCTGATTCTTCTGCCGCGCTGGGGCCTCGTACTTGTCTTCGTTGCGGCCGCCTTTTTCGGGCAACTGGTTCTTTCGATCATCGCGCAGCGGCGGGCTGGCATCGTCAAGGCGAAACGGCAGCCAATCGCCATTTCGGATCGGGCGAGTATAATCGCCAAGGCGTTTGGCCTGGTGCTGCTTGTCGCCTACCCGTTCCTTGCCATTGGGCTTTCGGGAGCATCTGGATCCGTAAAGTGGATCGACAACTTCGGCATCCAAATTCTTATCTACATCATGCTTGGCTGGGGCCTGAATATCGTGGTGGGCCTCGCCGGATTGCTGGATCTCGGATACGTCGCTTTCTACGCCGTTGGTGCCTATTCCACGGCGCTGCTGACAAAAACGTTCGGCCTGTCGTTCTGGACGGTGTTGCCGCTCGCAGGCATCCTCGCGGCATTTTGGGGAATTTTGCTCGGATTTCCGGTTCTTCGCCTGCGCGGTGACTATCTCGCCATTGTCACGCTGGCATTCGGCGAGATTATCCGTCTCATCCTGATTAACTGGGTGGAAGTCACCGGCGGATATGCGGGGATTTCCGGGATACCCCGTCCCACTTTCTTCGGATTGCCGTTTAACGCGAGCAATCAGGGATTTGCTGCATTCTTCGGAATCCCGTTCAGCCCGTTACACCGAACGATCTTTCTCTATTACCTCATCCTCATCCTCGCCCTGTTGACCTATTGGGTCACGATCCGGCTGCGTCGCCTGCCGGTGGGGCGCGCATGGGAGGCGCTGCGAGAGGATGAAATTGCGTGCCGCGCGCTCGGCATCAACACGGTGTCGACGAAGCTTACGGCCTTCGCCATCGGTGCGATGTTCGGCGGTTTCGCCGGCGCGTTCTTCGCCGCCCGACAGGGGTTCATCTCTCCTGAGTCCTTCGTCTTCATGGAGAGCGCGGTGATCGTCGCCATCGTGGTCCTCGGCGGCATGGGCAGTCCGCTTGGCGTGGCCATTGCGGCCACCGTGATGATCGGCGGTACCGAGATTCTGCGTGAGCTCGATTGGCTCAAGATGGTGTTCGGCTCCGACTTCGACCCGACCCAATACCGCATGCTGCTGTTCGGATTGGCGATGGTCGTCATGATGGTCTGGAAACCGCGCGGGCTAATTTCCACGCGCGAACCATCGGTCTATCTCAAGAGCCGTAAAGGTGTGTCGGTCGAGCATGTAAGCGAGGGGCACGGATAATGGCAAAACAGGCCGACCCGCTGCTGATCGTCGAAAACCTCACGATGCGTTTTGGCGGTCTGCTCGCCGTCAATAACCTGTCGTTCGTGGCTCAGCGTGGTGACATCACCGCCATCATTGGACCGAACGGCGCCGGCAAGACGACGGTCTTCAACTGCATCACAGGTTTCTACAAGCCGACCAGCGGGCGTATGTCGCTGGCATTTCCGACACCGGCAACGGAGGAGGAGATCCAGCGACTCACCGACAGCGGTCATCGCCATTCCGCGCACGACGGGGGCGGGCTCTTTCTCCTGGAGCGGATGCCTGATTTTGAGATCGCGGCGAAGGCGCGCGTGGCGCGCACGTTCCAGAATATCCGGCTGTTCTCGGGCATGACGGTTCTCGAGAACCTGGTCGTTGCGCAGCACAACCCGCTGATGCGCGCGTCCGGCTATTCGATCCTCGGATTGCTTGGATCCGGCCACTACAAGGCCGCGGAACGCGCGGCTGTCGAGCGGGCGTGCCATTGGCTCGAGAAAATCAATTTGATCCACCGCGCCGATGATCCGGCGGGCGACTTACCCTACGGCGATCAGCGCCGGCTCGAAATTGCGCGCGCCATGTGCACCGAGCCGGTTCTCCTTTGCCTCGATGAGCCGGCAGCCGGCCTCAATCCACGCGAATCGGCGGAGCTCAATGAGCTACTGCGCTACATTCGCGACGTGGAGAAAACATCCATCCTGCTCATCGAGCATGACATGAGCGTGGTGATGGAGATTTCGGACCACATCGTCGTGCTCGAGTACGGCATGAAGATCGCCGATGGGACCCCCGCTCAGATCCGCGACGACCCGAAGGTGATTGCGGCCTACCTGGGTGTCGAGGATGAAGAGGTGGAGCAGGCGGAAGCGGAGGTAGGAATTTGAACGAGCCGCTTCTTTCGGTAAGAGGCGTCACTGCCTACTACGGAAACATCATGGCGCTCCGAGGCGTCGATCTCGATGTGCATCGCGGCGAGATCGTGACGCTCATCGGTGCCAACGGCGCCGGCAAGTCGACCCTGATGATGACCATTTTTGGCAATCCCCGGGCGCGGGATGGCCAGATCATTTACGACGGCGTCGACATTACGCGGAAGCCCACGCACGAAATCGCGCGGATGGGCATTTCCCAATCCCCTGAAGGGCGCCGCATTTTTCCGCGCATGACCGTGCTCGAAAATCTACAAATGGGCGCGGAAATAAACGGGGGTATCCATTTCCAGGAGGATTTGGAGCGCGTCTGCACGATTTTTCCCAGGCTGAAGGAACGTCTCGATCAGCGCGGCGGAACGCTTTCGGGAGGCGAGCAGCAGATGCTTGCCATCGCCCGCGCGCTCATGACCCGGCCGAAACTGTTGCTGCTCGATGAGCCTTCGCTTGGTCTCGCGCCGCTAATCGTCAAGCAGATCTTCGAGGCGATCCGCGAGCTCAACCGGAAGGATGGGGTGACCATCTTTCTGGTGGAGCAGAACGCTTATCACGCGCTTCGGCTGGCCCATCGCGGCTATGTGATGGTGAACGGCCTCATCACAATGACAGGCACAGGCCGCGAGTTGCTGGCGCGGCCGGAAGTGAAGGCCGCTTATCTCGAAGGGGGACGCCATTAGGAGGGGAGGCTAATGCCCGAGTGGCTTTATGTTACCGGCGATGATCAACATCCCGTCTGGGTGTTCATCTTGCTCACGGTCATCATTGGCGGTTCAGCCGCTTGGGTGACGGGCAAGGCGATTGCTCAGACGTGGCGGCCATTCTGGCAGTTGCCCTGGTACACGCTTCTGCTGACGGGCGGCGTGCGCTTTCTCCATTACGCGCTGTGGTGGGAGCCGCTGTTTCCCATCCAAAATTGGATTGTGGATTATGCTGTTCTTCTCGTGTTTGCCATTATCGGTCACCGCCGTATGCGCGCCGTTCAGGTTTCGACACAATATCCGTGGCTTTATTCAACTGTCGGTCTATTGGGCTGGCGGAGAAAGGGCGGATAATACGTGCTGAAGCATCCGAATTCCGGATGACTTCGGCGAGGTTTCGTTGGATGATCGGGCGTGTCAGGATACCACGCCCGAGGGGGTCAAAGGGGCCCCGGGTATAGTTGAAGCGTGTCCGTCAATAGGGAGAATTCCATGCGGAAAGTATGGTTATCAGGACTGACGCTGGTGGCGAGTATCGCCCTGGCTGCCAGTGCAAACGCCCAAGTAAAGGTCGGCGTCGCGGGTCCGCTGACCGGTGGTTACGCAGCGTTCGGTGCACAGCTGAAGCGAGGAGCTGAGCAGGCGGTCGCTGACATCAACGAGGCCGGCGGCATCCTGGGTCAGAAGATCGAGCTGTTTGTCGGTGACGATCAGGGCGACCCGAAGCAGGGTGTGTCTGTTGCCAACAAGTTCGTTGGTGACGGCGTGCAATTCGTGATCGGCCACTTCAACTCGGGCGTCACGATCCCGGCTTCGGAAGTCTACGCCGAAAACAACATGTTCATGGTCACGCCGGGTGCCACGAACCCGCAGGTTACCGAGCGTGGGCTGAACCTGCTTCGCGTCTGCGGCCGCGACGATCAGCAGGGCATCGTCGCCGGCCAGTACATCCTCGACAACTTCAAGGACAAGAAGGTCGCCGTCATTCACGACAAGACGACCTACGGCAAGGGTCTTGCGGACGAGACCAAGAAGAAGATCAACGAAGGCGGCATCAAGGAAGTCCTCTACGAGGGCATCAACATCAACGAGAAGGACTTCTCGGCGCTCGTTTCCAAAATCAAGCAGTCCGGAGCCGAGATCGTCTACTGGGGCGGTCTGCACACTGAGGGTGGTCTGATCCTCCGCCAGATGCGCGACCAGGGCGTCAACGCCACCATGATGTCGGGTGACGGCATCGTGACCGAAGAGTTCGCTGCCATCGCCGGTCCCGGCGCCGAGGGCACGCTGATGACCTTCGCGCCCGATCCTCAGAAGAAGCCTGAGGCGGCCGAAGTGGTGAAGAAGTTCCTCGCGCAGAACTTCAAGCCGGAGGCTTACACGCTCTACGCCTACGCAGCGCTGCAGATCATTGCGCAGGCTGCCGAGAAGGCCGGCACGCTTGATCCGCAGAAGGTCGGTGAGGTCGCGCGCTCCGGCGTCGTGTTCAAGACGGTGCTCGGCGACATCAGCTTCGACCAGAAGGGCGACCGTACGGACGCCGACTACACCATGTACGTCTGGAAGAAGATGCCAGATGGCAAGATTACCTACGAGCAGATGTAATCCGCTGCCAACGGGTCATCGGAAGGCGCCGAAAGGCGCCTTCTTTTTTGTGAAAGCTTTGTTTTCAACGTGCGGAACTAAAAAAGGCTGCGAATTTTAATCCGCAGCCATCCAATTGGGATTGGTTTATTTCTGTGACCTGAGCCGCAAATCCTTCGCGTCACTGATCAGCGGCCCTGCGACTCCGCCATAAGTTCTGTCATCAACTGGCGTTCGCAACGAAGCAGTGCTTCGGGTACCGGCCGCCCGGCGGCCGAGTATTCGCGAATTCGGTCTTTCACGCGGGCATAGGCATCGCGCAAGTCATCGAAATTGTCGAGCTCCGATAACAGCTCGACGCAGTCGGCTGGCAGGCCTTCGCTACGCTTGCCCATCGACTTCTCCTCATCCTTGTTACTGCTTCCTCCGCCCCTTCACCTGGGTCACCATGCAACGTGAGAATTGCATAACGGCGGCAGCTCATTCTTGATTTTCGTCAGTCTTCGTTTCTGCAGTGCAACAAATCTCGCGATTTGCCGCCTTCCCCTGCAGATAGTTAAACGGACCTGGAGATCAAGGTCCAGCAAGAATCCCGGCACCAGCATGAACGAGCAAACGGACAAGCAGCAGGCGGAATGCTGGCTGGATGCTCTCGAGCTAATGCATTCTCCGAGTTGCGAAAATTCCTCACTCCACACATACTCGGCCTACGGCACATCACTGATGTGTCAAGAAAAGTCTAGGGCAGCCCAAGGAGATATCTATGACCATCAAGCGCCGCCAGTTCCTTGCAGGAGCCGCAACGGCAGGCTTAGCCGCCAGCGCTTCGACATTCCCCAAGCCGGCAATTGCGCAAAGCAGGGTCGAATGGCGAATGGTCACGACGTGGCCGAAAAACTTTCCAGGGCAGGGAACGGGCGCGGAACGCTTCGCCAAAACCGTGACGGAAGCGACCGAGGGTCGCCTGGTCATCAAGGTCTACGCTGCGGGCGAAATCGTTCCGGCATTTGAAAGCATCGACGCTGTCATTCGCGGTGCCGCGGACCTCATGCACGCGACGCCCTATTACTGGCCGAACAAGAGCAAGGCGCTGAACTTCTATTCATCCGTGCCATTCGGCATGACGACTCCGGAACTCGATGCCTGGATGAATCATCTCGGCGGCCAGGAGTTATGGGATGAAATTTATGACCAGTTCGGCCTGAAGGCTTTCCACGCCGGTTCCACGGGCGTGCAAATGGGCGGCTGGTTCAACAAGGAAATCACCAGCGTCGATTCCGTGAAGGGCATGAAGATGCGCATTCCGGGTATTGGCGGCGAAGCGCTGGCAAAGCTCGGCATGACCATCATCAACCTGCCGGCGGGCGAAATTTTCGCAGCCCTCCAGTCCGGCGCCATCGATGCCACTGAGTGGGTCGGTCCGTACAACGATCTGGCGCTCGGATTCTACAAGGTCGCGAAATACTATTACTGGCCCGGCATGCATGAGCCCGGCACGCAGATCGAGGTGACGGTGGACAAGAAGAAGTTTACCGCGCTTCCGAAAGACGTGCAGCGGATCTTTGAAGCCTGCTGCCGGAATGAAAACAACCTGCTGACATCGGAGTTCAATGCACGCAATGGCGCCGCGCTTGAAACGCTGATCCGGCAGCACAACGTGCAGCTCAAGCGTTTCCCGAACGACTTCCTGCAGGCTTATGGCAACGCTGCTGGCGAGGTGATTCAGGAAATGCGTGACAGCGGCGATCCACTGACAAAGAAGGTCGTCGAGTCCTTCCTGAAGGCGCGGCGCGATCTGATGAACTGGGCGCGCATTGCGGACCAGGGCTTCATGAACGCGCGTCTCCTGGACATCAAATTCCCGACCTGAGAATATCCAAGGTCGAGAGAAATGGGCGGGGGCTTTCGAAGCCCCCGCTTTCTTATTTCACCCAAATAATTGCAGGCCGCTGACAAGCATTGCAATTCCGACGACGAGCACGCCCATGTGCACCAGCATCAGGCACTCTTTCGCGAAGTTGCTGGTAATGGGGCCCGGGCGATCCTTTCGGTCGATTAGCTTCCAAAGAACGAACAGGGTTACGAACCAGAAAACGACCAAGCCCGCGCCAATTTCAATCGTCGTCAGGTTATCCATGACGATCCCGCTCCGTCAGCGATTTTTCGAGAAAGGATCATCCTCTTCGAGGGGAATTCCTTCGTCGTCGATTGTGAAGCTGTCATCAATAAAGGAGCCGATGCCGGAGCTGCTGCCTTCACCAGCCGGAGCCGAACGCTCGATCGCTGCCGGTGCGAACAGCTGCTTTGGCAACCAGGTTGCAGCCTGCGGGAACGCCCACAGCAGACTGAGCGCAAAGAGCTGGAGCGCAACAAAGGGCAGGGCGCCGCTCCAGATCTGTCCTGTTCTGACGGTCTGCGGCGCGACCCCACGGAGATAGAACAGCGTGAAGCCGAAAGGCGGCGTCATAAAGCTGGTCTGCAGGTTCATGGCGATCATGACGCCGATCCACAGCGGATCAAGGCCCAGCAGGATCAACGGCGGGCCGCAGATCGGCAGCATGATGAGGATGATCTCGAACGTATCGAGGAAGAACCCCAGGATGAACATGATCGCCATGACGGCGAGCATCGCGCCAAACGCGCCGCCCGGGAGGTTTCTCAGTGCCTCCTCGACCATGTGCTCACCGCCGAGGCCGCGGAAAACCAGCGAAAAGAGCGATGCCGCGAGCACGATCGTGAAGATGATCGACGTCGTGATCATCGTATTGAGGGCGGCATAGCGAATAGTCGCAAACGAAAGCCTGCGATTGATCGCTGCGAGCAACATGGCGCCAATGGCCCCGACGGAAGCAGACTCCGTCGGCGTTGCAAATCCGAACAGAATGCTCCCGAGGACCGCCACGATCAAAATGAGGGGCGGTATGAGAACTCCGATGACCCGCAGGGGAAGCCCCTTGCGCTCTTCCGGCGTCATGACGAGGGCCGGCACAGTCTCCGGCTGGAAAACAGCCTTGTAGACGATCCACAGGAGGAAAAGACCGACGAGAATGAAGCCCGGAACGAGCGCGCCTGCAAAAAGATCGCCGACGGAAATCGGCGTGGGCGCGAAATTGCCAAGCTTCAACTGCGCCGTCTGGTTCACGCCGGCGAGCAGGTCGCCGATGAAAATCAGCACGGTGGACGGCGGAATAATCTGTGCAAGTGTCGAGGAAGCGCCAATCGTTCCAGTCGCTAGGCTCGGTGAATAGCCTGCCCGCAGCATTGCCGGCAGACTGATCAACCCCATGGTGATGACCGTTGCGCCCACCACGCCGGTCGAGGCCGCGAGCAACGCGCCGACCACGATGACGGAAAACGCAAGCCCGCCGCGCAGCGGGCCGAACAACTGCCCCATCGTCGTCAGCAGCGCCTCGGCCAAGCCCGATTTTTCGAGCACAAGCCCCATGAATATGAACAGCGGAACCGCCACCAGCACCTCGTTCGTCATGGAGCCGAGGTATCGGAGCGGTAATCCGTTCAAAATAGCGTAGTCGAATGCGCCGAGCTGATTTCCGATGAAGGCAAATATCAGCGACGTGCCGGCAAGTGTGATGGCGATCGGATATCCGATCAGCAGCGTACCCATGATCGACAGGAACAGGAGGATCGAAAGCAGGTCGCCGACACTGAAAGCTGAAAGCATGGGCGATGGGCTCGGTGCTTATGTTGCTGGGGATGATGTCGTTGATTGAATCATTCTGCGGATCTGAGCGGAGGCAGAAGATCCGGCCGGCCACCGATCACGAGCAGGCTGCGCGCGCAGATGGCCAATCCCTGCAGGCCCATCAGAACACAGAAGGCGAGAATGACGGATTTCAAGAGGTACAGCGCCGGCATTCCGCCGACTTGGGGCGACTCTTCCCCCAATGCCCACGAGGAGGCGACGTACGGCCAGGCGTAGTACCAAAGCACGATGAGCCACGGGAACAGAAAGACGATCGTGGACAGAAGATCGAGCCAGGCCCGTGTTCGTTCAGATCGCGTGGCATAGAGGATATCGACGCGGACGTGGCGATTCACCATGAGGGTGAAGCCCGCGCCAAGCATGAACGCTGCAGCGTGCGTCCAGACGTAGAGTTCCTGAAGCCAGATGAAGCCCGTTTCGAAAACGTAGCGGATGATCACGACGGTGGCGCAGATGAGCACCGTCGCGAGCGTGAAGTAGGCGACAGTGCGGCCTACCACGTCGTTCACGGCTTCGGCGAAACGCACGAAGCCCGCGAGTGCGCGCATGCAGATTTCACTCCCTAGAATCTTATTGTCTTTTTAGGAGACCTTAGCAGCCACTGCGCGCTCGCGCCAAGCCTTCTCTGAGGCAGAAGTGACGCGTTGATCACATCAGACAACAGAGTCGCGGCCGAGTGGCCGCAACATATTCCTGAGGCTCAGTTTCCGAACAGGAAGTCGAAGATTGTCTTGGGCGGCCGGCGTTGCTGCTGGCGCGACGGCCGGCGGTAGCTCGGCTGCTGGTTCCACGGCGCCCAGAATGGTCCACCAAAGAAACCTCTGTCCGATGGTTCGGGCCGGCGCTGGGCGACGGCGGCCGGTGGTTTGTTGTCCCGAAGCACGATGACGTCCGTAACCCCATCGATACTCTCGATGGTCACCGTTCCCTCGTTCCAGGTCCAGACAGACTGCCGGTCACCCTGCCGGTGAAGCTGCAGGCTCACCATTTTGCCTGCGGTCGTATCGACAATTGCGATCAGCTCAACCGGTTCTGAGCCACTGGACGTCTCGACCGTGCCTGCGTGGTACCGGAGCAGGCCGATACCCCGCAGCACGCCGTCCTTGACGTCCCATTCGAGCAGTCGCGGCGGGCCTTTCCCGACGACTTCGAGAGGCACTCGGACCTTCGCCCGGCCTTCAAGATAGGCCGTATACCGCTGATCCTCTTCCAGCACCACGCGCCAGCCATCTATGGCAGCGGCTGGAATGTCCCGCTCGGTGTTGACGTCAACGCCCAATTCCTGAAGGGCCGTGCTTGCGTCCCGGTGCGAGGGCATGATCGCCAAGGCCTTGCGGAGGCTGGCAATCGCGGCATCCGTCCGCCCCAAGGCATGCTCGACTTCACCCTTCGCCCAGTGAACATCGGCAAGATCAGGGTTGATCGCGAGGGCCTTCTCGACTTCCTGCAAGCCAAGCTCCGGCTGTTCGAGCTGCTTATAGAGCCAAGCCCTATAGGCAAAAGCTTCGGCGGAGCGGGCGTCGATCTCGATGGCACTCGCCAGATCTGCTTCGGCTTCCTCGAATGAGGCAAGCTTGGTCAGTGCAAGCCCACGCCCAGCCAGAGCGCGTGCGTTCCGCGGGTCGAGCTCGACCGCACGTGTGAAGTCCCGCAACGCGGCATTCGGGTTGTCGGCGAACCGGTAGGCGTGAGCGCGCTCGATATGCAACTCGACGTTCTCAGGCTCGAAGGCGATGGCGCGGCCCAGATCCTCGATTGCCTCGTCGAAACGCCCCACGTGCATGGCCGCAGCAGCCTTTGCCCTGAGCGCAGCCGAGGAGCGGCTGTCGACGACGATGGCTCGACCGAATTCACGAAGGGCAGAAAAGGGACGGTTCTGCAGAAGGTATGCTTGTCCGCGGCCGATGAGTGACGCCGGGCTCTGCGGGGCGAGCCGGATGGCGCGCGTGTAATCCTCGATAGCTTCCGCTGTCCGGCCAAGTTTCAGCAGTGCGCTCGCCCGGTTGTTGTAGGCCGCCGCAAAGCCGGGGGCGAGGGCGATCGCGCGTTCGAAATCCCGAAGGGCCTCCTCGGTGAAGCCCAGGGCGAGCAGGGTATTGCCCCGATTGTTGTAAACCGGCGCGTACTCGGGAAAGAGCTGTACGGCCCGGTTGAAGTCCTCGACCGCGGCCCTGTGGTTGCCAAGCCGGCTGTTCGCGACGCCGCGGTCGTTCAGAATGGCTGCGCGCCGGTCGTTTGGGAGGTCCTCATCGCGAAGCGCTTCCGAATAGGCTTTGATCGCCTGTTCGACGTTGCCGCGCAGGAGGGCGGAGGCGGCCTCCTGCGTTTTGGCAGCGGCATTCACGCTGGCGGCGTTGGCCGGCGCCTGGAGCAATACGCCGAGCGCGGCGAAGGTCAGAACAACATTCCGGGCAGTGATTGCCTTGAGCATGTCGGGTCCAGACGCTCCTTCGCCGGCTCATGATCCGAGCGAACAATATAATGCAGGGCGTGGTTGTTGCCGATAGCGGACTAACGCGGAGGTTAGCCAGAAGCAAAGAACCCCACCCTGCGCAGGGTTTAGCCGCGCACGATGTCGGCGATGGCCTTGCCGAGGTCCTGTGTGGAGGCCTTGCCGCCCATGTCGGGAGTGAGCGTCTCCCCGGTGCGGATGACCTCCTCGATCGCGGCAACAATGGCGTCGGCCGCCTCCTTGTGCCCGAGGTGCTCGAGCATCATCGCGCCAGACCAGATCTGACCGATGGGGTTGGCGATGTTCTTGCCGGCGATGTCTGGCGCGGAGCCGTGCACTGGCTCGAACATGGAGGGATACTCGCGCTCGGGGTTGATATTGGCGCCCGGCGCGATGGCGATGGTTCCGGTCGTGGCGGGGCCGAGGTCAGACAGGATGTCCCCAAACAGGTTGGAAGCGACAATGACATCGAACCAGTGCGGGTTGCGCACAAGGTGCGCGCACAGAATGTCGATGTGGAACTGGTTCGTCTTGATCTCCGGGTACTCCTTGGCGATTGCTGCAAAGCGCTCGTCCCAGTAGGGCATCGAGATGGAAATGCCGTTGGACTTGGTCGCCGAGGTCACCTGCTTGCGCTCTCGCGTCTTGGCAAGCTCGAAGGCATAGCGCATCACCCGGTCGCAACCCTTCCTGGTGAAAACGGCCTGCTGGAAGGCCGCCTCGAGTTCCGTGCCTTCGTAAAGCCGGCCACCGATCGATGAATACTCGCCCTCATTGTTCTCGCGGACGATCCAGTAGTCGATGTCGCCTGGCTTGCGGTCGGCGAGGGGTGACTTCAGGCCCTCGAACATGCGCACGGGCCTCAGGTTGATGTACTGCTGGAAGCCGCGCCGAATCGGAATCAGCAAGCCCCAGAGCGAAACGTGGTCCGGTACGCCAGGGTAGCCCACGGCACCGAGGTAGATGGCGTCATAGGGCCGGAGCTGATCGAGGCCATCGGCAGGCATCATGCTGCCGACCTTGTGGAAGCGCTCGCAGCTCCAATCGAAATGGTCCCACTGGAATTCGAGCCCGAAGTGGCTGCCGGCAGCCTCCAGCACACGGATTCCTTCAGGGACGACCTCGTTGCCGATGCCGTCGCCCGGGATGACGGCGATCTTCATGCGCTTCTTTGGCTCTGTATTCGTGGTGGCCATGCCCGCTGCTCCCAAATTGCGCTAACACGAGGCGAGCACTTGTCGTGCGAGATGCCGCCTCTGGTTGGTCACGGTTTAGCCGAGTTGCCGCGAGCGTCCAATCCTGAAGTGGTAAGCGGGGAGAGCAGGCGGTTGAGGTCGCACCGACCCCGGTTTCGCTCATCGCGTAGCACTGAGGCCAGCGACTTCTCGCTGCTGACGAAATTGCATGGCCTCGGCGATGTAGTTTTGGAACTCGTGCGCCCGGCGATCGGCAGTGTGATGGGCAAGTACGCGCCGCCGTACGGCCTGCGCAAGACGTCGTCGACGAGACTCCGGAATGCTCAGAAGGAATGCGAGCACGTCTTCAGGGCGCGTTGCGATCAAAATCTCGCGGTCGGGCTTGAAGAGGGAAGCGAGGCTTGGGCATGGATCCGCAATGACGGCCGTCCCCGCAGCTGCTGCAGCGAAAATGCTTGCGGTGGCGACGAAGGCCGTTCGGTTCGTTTCTCCCGAGATGTTCAGCGCAAAGCGGCTCGCAGCATAAATCTCCGGGGTGTTATCCGAGGTGACATGGGCAAAACGCTCGACATTTCCCGGCCAATCGATGTCGCTGGGGTAGTGAGCACCAGCAACAGCTAACCGTAGGTGCGGTGCTCGTCGCGCCGGTTCGATGATAAGACGTTGCAAAACCGAGTGTCGATCCGCGCTGTAGTCTCCGACGAAACTCAGATCCCAACGGAACGGGCGCTGCGAAGCAACAAAAGCTTCTGGCTCGACCGAACAATGGAGCTGTCGGACGAATGGCACTTCATATTTTGATTTGATCTGCCTTAGAATTGGGCCATCGGTGGCGGACAAATAAAGATCGTATCCCCTGACAACTGGATAGGTGAGATACGTACATGTCCCGGCTTCGAGCTGTTCCAACGTAGTCGGCGTATCGAGGTCGTAGAACGCAACGACGCCTCGCGCGATTTTCTGGACGAATTGTGCGACAGCACTTCCTTCCGAGAGATGTGAGCTCACGATGACGACATCGGCGGTGATGATTTTATCTCGAAAACGTTCGAGCCTCTTTAGGCCGTCATAGAATTCCAGGCGGCAATAATCCGGCTGATTGAAGGCTGTCGTAGCGAATTCGCCGGTGCGTTCAAGGAACAGAATATCGTGGCCGCGAGCTGCCAGTGCTCTTAAGAGAGGCCGAAAGATCGTTGCGTAATCGTTATCCGACGTGGAGGCCAAGCTCGGCCCGAGGATGACGATCCGCAGCAGACCACTCCTCACATCGATTTCCTTTCGCTCAGTTTTTCGGAGCCGTTCTTGCGGGGCACTGCGCTCGGCTTGAGCCCCTGGAGCGTGCCCACTTTTCCAAACGATTCTGTGATCGGGCATGAGGCCGGAAGGCGCCTCATGCCAAAGCCGCGCTGTGGACGCGCGGCCTGTTTCTCGCGAGGAGGGTGCCGTAGAGGGCGCGCACTTTCGCAGCCATGACTTCGGCCGTATAGCGCCGCGCCCGTCTGCGCGCTGCCGACGCCATTAATGTCCGCTGGCGAATGTCCGAGGCCAGCATTTCGACGGCTTCGGCGACAGCCGCGTCTTCGGTTGGCGGCACGAAAATGGCAGCGCCATCCCAAAGCTCGCGGAACGTGGGAATGTCGGAAAGCACAAGCGGACAAGCGGCTTCTGCGGCCTCGAGCACTGCTAGCCCGAAAGGCTCATAACGAGCGGTGGAGACAAATATCGGCTTGGCCGCCAGCCATTCCGCGATCTGACTATCGGTCAGGTTGCCGAGCGTCTGCAGATGATTGAATTTGATGCTCGCTTTATTCGGCCCTTTAACTGGACCAGCAGCAAAAACGGGAATGGAAAGACGACTTGCGGCCTCATCGAGCGTGCGAACGTTCTTGCCTTCGTCCCATAAGCGCCCTGCGGTAAAAGCAAAGGGCCCTTCCGGAATTGTACCCTCAGGTAACGGTTCTCGAATGCAGGGACGCCGCCCATTATAAATCACGGTCGGAAGCGATGGCAGGTTGTAGGTTTGCGCGACAGCTGTTGCGAACGCTTTGGTCGGAGTCACGACAGCATCGACTTTGGTAAGCGCCCGGGCAAGCAGGTCGCGATGCCATCGGAATTGGCGAGAAAGAGGTCGCGTGCGCATGGCCTGCCACCACGTGGCCATGCAGGAATGACAGACGGCCACCACAGGCACAGGGAAAGGACGGCCGGCGGCAAGAATTGGACTGTTGAGATGCACGATATCGCAGTCGTGTTCTTCGACAGAAGCGACGACCGCTGTTGCAGTATCGAGAACGTCTTCAGGATTTGCGGCTGTCCAGTCCAGGGGCAAATCGAGATGGATGAGCTTCAATCCCGGAATGCGCTGCGCTGCTGCGAGCTGTTCGGGTTCAGGGCGAGGGCCGATAACGCAAAGTGTTGTTTGCGTATCGTAGGCTCTAAGGCCCTGTGCGAGATCGAGTGAGTATTGCCAGACACCACCAACGGCGTCCGTCGTCATGAAAACGCGAAGTGTGCCCGCTTGCGTCAATTCTGGCAGCATGTCGCCTCCAATTCGAAGAAAAGCAGGCAGGCGCACCAATAACGTCGCTACTCGGAGCAAACTGGGGGAAATAAGCGCGCATGCCTGCTCCCGGTGTTAATTACGAAGCTGATCCGAAGGCTGGTGATAAACAGAGACATCGGACGAGAAATGGTTTGGGGATCGCGTGCCTTGCCATTCCTGCCATTCCCACGCACACGCTTACTGCAGCTATCGAGCGCATGGGCGTTAGCCTCTCGGAATGGGAATAAACAATGTCTGCTGTATCCGCCGCCCCAGTGATTGATGATGTCCTAGTCATGTCATTTGTGCTGGAGCCCTGAGCGGGGGAGCTGTGATCAAGACGTTTGCTGAAAAGTCGTGAAAGAAAACGCGAAACATCGGTCTTCATTTACGAAGATCAGCTCGCCAAGTGTGCGTCATCGTGGTCAGGCGCTTGTTGACCCGTCTCACGCGCCGCGCACCGATACGTTGCCTGACTATAAAAACGCATGGCAAAAGATTTAGTTCCTCCGGCAGAATTCAAGTGCCGTGTGAAGACATGATGCGCGTGTTGGACGGCTTTGGATCGGTTTTTGAATTGGGCATAAAACAAGGGCGCTCGGCGGTGAAAGTGCTTTTTTCGACCACCAAGGCGCCCTTTAATTTTGCTCTGTAGGTGTTAGGCGAAGCGATTTCGGATTAACGTTCGTTTGCGATTAAGCGAACGAAGTCCCCGCGATCGGCGGTTCGAGGCCGAGATGTTTCGCAACAGTCGCGCCGACATCGGCGTAGGTGGCGCGACGCCCGATCGAGCCCGGTTCCCGGTTGAGCCCCAACGCCAGGATCGGCACCTGCTCGCGCGTATGATCGGTGCCTTTCCAGGTCGGATCGCACCCGTGGTCCGCCGTGATGATGAGAAGATCGCCCGGCCGCATCAGGTTGAACAGTTCGGGCAGTCGTGCATCAAAGGCTTCAAGCGCGGCCGCATAGCCAGGAACATCGCGCCGATGGCCAAATTCGGTGTCGAAATCGACGAAATTGGCGAAGAGCAGGCCGCCGTCGGCAAGCGACGAAAATCCCTCCAGCGTACGGTCGAACATAGCCATGTTGCCGGCACCTTTCAGCACACGGCCTGTACCAGAGTGAGCGAAAATATCGGCAATTTTTCCGATGCTGACGACATCGCGTCCAGCCGATGCCGCTCGTTCGAGAATGGTAGGTGAGGGCGGCGGCACTGCAAAATCGCGCCGGTTTGGCGTGCGCCGAAAGCCGGTTTCAGGTGTGCCGACAAACGGACGCGCAATGACCCGGCCAATGCGCAAGGGATCAAGGAGGCGGCGCGCAATTTTGCAGACCTCATAGAGCCGCTCCAGGCCAAAAGCTTCCTCGTGTGCTGCGATCTGAAAAACGCTGTCCACGGAAGTGTAGCAAATCGGCTTGCCGGTCTTCAGGTGCTCTTCGCCGAGCTCATCGATGATGGCTGTGCCGGATGCGTAGCAATCGCCAAGAATGCCGGGCAGGCCGGCTTCGGCACAAAGCGCTTCGACCAGATCGCGCGGAAAGCAAGGCTTGGTGTTGGGGAAATAGCCCCATTCGAAGGTGACCGGGGCGCCTGCGAGCTCCCAATGGCCGGAGGGCGTGTCCTTACCCCGCGAGGTTTCAATCGCCGAGCCATAACATGCGCGCTTCACCTCGCCCTCCAATCCGGGCGGGATGCGGCCCGTGGCGCACGCGCACGCGTGCCCCAATCCAAGACTGACAAGGTTGGGAACGCGAAGAGGGCCGGAACGCAACCCGGGTCTGTCGCCATCGCCACGCGCGCACCATTCGGCGATATGGCCGACCGTATCCGCGCCCTCGTCACCGTAGCGCGAAGCGTCTGGTGCGCCGCCAATGCCGACGGAATCGAGAACGAGGACAGCAGCGCGTGGCATGTGCGTGTCACCCCCTGCGATATGATTTAAAACCTAGGAGATGCGTGACCTCTCAGGCCACGCGGCGGGATCAGATGGATGAGACCGTCTCACGATACCAGTCGCCCGGTCGTGGACTTCAGGTCAGCTTCCTGCGAGGTGTTCTGGCATAGTTGAAGATGATAGGCGAGCCGCGCGGCTTCAAGACGCAATAGAATGCGCCCGTGCGCGGACATCAAACTGGCTCACTGAAGTTGGAGAAATAAGCAGTTCGGAGGAATGGGCGGAGATCTCGATCCCTCTGATTAATAACTGTTGCGGTAGGCGATCGATCTGACCTGATCCGCAACGGGTCAGAAACGCCGCCCGATCTCGCCTACCAGACGGCATCGATGTTTGTACCTCGTATCGCGTTTGCTCTCGCGTCCGGCGCGTTCAGCCGGCCGCCTCTACCACGAGCTGCGCACCCTCGTCGCTAAGGGTGACCTCGACAACTCCCGACGGGGCAACAGAGACCTCCGCGTAAGCATCCAGCGAACGGCCCTGGCAGGCGAGAACGGCGGCGCGAATCACCTCCAGGTGAGTCACCACAACGATACGCTCACCGGGGTGGTTCTTGTGCGCTCTGGCGAGATAACGGAGGACGCGGTCTTGCACCTCGCGCATGGTCTCGCCCTCGGGCGGCCGGGCAACGCTGCGGAGCATGGTCCAGAAGTTCCACGTCCCGTCCGCTGCGAGGTCCTCGAAGCTCATCCCCGTCCAGGCACCGAAGTCGACCTCGTCGAGGGAAAAGGAGATTTC
The DNA here is from genome assembly GCA_002919265.1 of Hyphomicrobiaceae bacterium. GTDB lineage: Bacteria > Pseudomonadota > Alphaproteobacteria > Rhizobiales > Hyphomicrobiaceae > ZC4RG25. The sequence continues at coordinate 32,540 of PKEY01000054.1, forward strand.
GAGCGGCACCTGCGCCGTTCGCGCGACAATGGTCGCCGTCTCCAGGGCGCGCTGGCGCGGGCTCGAGTGGACACGCGAGATGCCATGAGACGACAAGCGTTGGGCGATTGTGTGCGCCTGGTCGAGCCCCTCGGGGCTCAGCGGAATATCCGGCATCCGGCCCACAAGCACCTTGTCCATGAACTCATAGTGGCCGGGCCTGACAAAAACCACCGTCGTCGGAGCAAGCGGCTCCACGCGGCGGGGGATGTATGGGGTGCGCTTTTTCCACCGGGCCGCGAGCGACGTCGGCCTTGTGTAGAGGACGCCTGTACTCATCATTGGCTCCAGTCCCTCCCCACCCGGGTTGCAGACGTTTTTGCTATATGGGAAAGGCGCGGCGCAGGCCCAATAGGCCGTGATCCGCTTAGCGGAACGCGGGGGGTATCCCCTAGGTTCCTGACGGCCTGCCGGAAGGTCGCTCATGGTTAGGCGATCGTAGCTTCGTCCGGGCGACCGGACCGCAGCTCGCCCCGGAAAACGCTCGGTGCGACCTTAGGCCCCCTCGGCTGGCGCGAAAGCTGGTCCCAGATGCAAGGCAGACTGTTGCGCGCTCGCCGCTCGTGGGTTACGAGCGTGCACCGGTGCCTCTGTTCGCCGGCACCGCTACCAGGAAGATCCGACCCATGAGCCCGCTTCTTCTGGACTATCTACCGCTCGCGGTGTTCATCGGCGTTGCGCTCCTGATCGGCGCGGCGTTGATGATCGCTCCATTCCTCATTGCGGTACGGAACCCCGATCCGGAGAAGGTTTCCGCCTACGAATGCGGCTTCAACGCATTCGACGACGCGCGCATGAAGTTCGATGTGCGCTTCTACCTGGTCTCGATTCTCTTCATCATCTTCGACCTCGAAATCGTGTTCCTGTTCCCGTGGGCGGTCGCGTTCGGGGATGTCGGGGCGTTTGGCTTCTGGTCGATGCTGGCATTCCTGGCCGTGCTGACGGTCGGCTTCATCTACGAGTGGAAGAAGGGAGCACTCGAATGGGATTGATCCTGCCCCCGAAGCCCGTCTTCGAGAAGCCGCGTGAAGGCGGTGGGACAGCTCCCACGCCAACGGACCCCTATTTCGAGCAGATTTCCAGCGAGCTTGCGGACAAGGGCTTCCTGGTCACCGCGACTGACGAGCTGATCAACTGGGCGCGCACCGGCTCGCTCATGTGGATGACCTTCGGCCTCGCCTGCTGCGCGGTCGAGATGATGCAGATGTCGATGCCGCGCTGGGATGCGGAGCGGTTCGGCTTCGCGCCGCGTGCCTCGCCCCGCCAGTCCGACGTCATCATCGTCGCCGGCACGCTGACCAACAAGATGGCGCCGGCGCTGCGCAAGATCTACGACCAGATGCCCGAGCCGCGCTACGTCATCTCCATGGGCAGCTGCGCGAACGGCGGCGGTTACTACCACTACTCCTACTCGGTGGTGCGTGGCTGCGACCGCATCATTCCCGTGGATGTCTACGTGCCTGGCTGCCCGCCGACCGCAGAGGCGCTGCTCTACGGCGTGCTGCTGCTACAACGCAAGATTCGCCGCACGGGCACGATCGAGCGCTGAGCCGGCGTGGGGTGAGGGAGAAGAAGCGACATGGCGGCTGACAACGAATCGCTGCAGGAGCTGGGGGAATACCTGAGCGGCAAGCTCGATGCGGCGCTGCAGAACTGGCACGTGCGCTGGGGCGAGCTGACCCTGTTCGTCGACGCCGCGCAGATCGTGCCAGTGCTGAAGCTCTTGCGAGACGACGGCCGCTGCCGCTTCGAGATCCTCATCGACATCTGCGGCGTCGACTGGCCGGGCCGGGAGAAGCGTTTCGACGTCGTCTACCATCTGCTTTCACCGCGGCTCAATCAGCGCATCCGGGTCAAGATCCAGGCCGACGAGATCAATCCCGTTCCGAGCGTCGTCGACGTCTTCCCGGCTGCCAACTGGTACGAGCGGGAAGCCTACGACATGTACGGGATCCTGTTCTCGGGCCACCCCGATCTGCGCCGGATCCTCACCGACTACGGCTTCCAGGGCTTCCCCCTGCGCAAGGACTTCCCACTCAGCGGCTACGTCGAGGTGCGCTATGACGACGAGCAAAAGCGCGTCGTCTACGAGCCTGTGCGGCTGACGCAGGAGTTCCGCAACTTCGATTTCGAGAGCCCGTGGGAAATGACTGGGCGGTTCCTGCCGGGAGACGAAAAAGCGAGTTAACCGCGAGGGCTCCGGTCTTCGCTCTGACTGCAGGGAACCAGGCTAGCAGATCCACCAGTTCGCAATTCGCTATCGGCCGAGACACCAATGGCTCAAACCGACATCCGCCCATTCACCATCAATTTCGGTCCGCAGCACCCGGCCGCGCACGGCGTGTTGCGGCTTGTGCTGGAGCTGGATGGTGAGGTCGTCACGCGGGTCGACCCGCACATCGGCCTTCTGCACCGCGGCACCGAGAAGCTGATCGAGTCGCGCACTTACTTACAGAACATCGGCTACTTCGACCGGCTCGACTACGTGGCTCCGATGAACCAGGAGCATGCGTTCTGTCTGGCGGTCGAGCGGCTGCTCGGGATCGAGGTGCCCTACCGCGCGCAGCTGATCCGGGTGCTCTATTGCGAGATCGGCCGCCTGCTTTCCCACCTTCTCAACGTCACCACGCAAGCGATGGATGTCGGCGCGCTGACGCCGCCGCTCTGGGGCTTCGAGGAGCGCGAGAAGCTCATGATCTTCTACGAGCGCGCCTCGGGTGCCCGCATGCACGCCAAGTACTTCCGCTTCGGCGGGGTCAAGGCGGACCTTCCGCCGGACCTGATCGAGGACATCGCCAAGTTCTGCGAGACGCATCCCAAGGTTCTCGATGACATCCACGACCTCGTCATGGAGAACCGCATCTTCAAGCAG
>PKEY01000023.1 GCA_002919265.1 Hyphomicrobiaceae bacterium
CTCGCCGCGATGCATTTGTGCAACTGGACTTTCAGCACAGCCCTAAGCGGTGCAAAACTTGGTGAGAAGCCTCCGGGCGCCGATTGCAATCACCGGAGGTGGGTTGAATGCTTCGCGGCAAACGAGTCGCAGAATCAACCCCTTGGGCGCCGGGCAATGACACTCGACAACATGCCGAACCGTGACCACAGACGGCGGAAGCCGGCTGGTAATGCGTTCGTTTTATTGGCGATCACGTTGGTCAGCCTAGCTGCTGGACTAGGCTTCCATATGCAGCTGGGTATACCGGAGGTGAATGCTATCCTCGCTGCGCTCGCCGTTTGGGTCGGGCTGGTATGCCTGCATGTCCTCGTGCGGCGCTCAGATGCGATTCGTGAGCTGACCTACGAGATCGATCGTCTCGAAGGCGAGCTGAGCCGTCTAGTTCGAGGGGGCGGTGCTCCGCGTCCCGACGCCCAATTGCAGACCCCTGCGATGGCTGCTCGTCGCTCCGCTCCCGGCGCTCAGCCACCAATGCCTGCGGGGCCGCAGCCCGGGCTTCGAGCCACGAGCCCACAGAAGCCAGATCCCTCTCAGCTCTGGTCGATGCGGCCAAGTGATGTCGTCCGCGGCGCGCCTTCTGCGCCGCCGGCCCCTCCAAGCCCGGCACCGACGATGGCGGAGCAATCGACCGCAACCGCGCCAGCCTCACCGCTGGAGGCGGCAAAGCCATCTGCAACGCTCACCTCGGGGGAAACTTCAGCCTCCTCGTCGTCGCCCGCGCCCTCAGACACGGATGATGCGCCTGCTGAGGCTGAGGTCGAACAGATCAGCAAGATGATCCGTAAGTTCGCGGAGGAGATCTCCCAGCCGCGGAGCAAGTCCGATGAGGCAACCACGGGGGAGGCATCGGAGGAGAAGGAGACGGTCCCGGCCCTCAGCCAGGAGGATGCCATCTCGGCTTCTGTTGGCGCACTCCGGGCAGTAGCCGACGAGATGCGGAAGCCCAGCGAAGCGGCCCTCGCTGCAATCGAAAAGGGGCAGTTGCCGCCTTATCGCGAAAACCCAAATGCCAAAGGCCCTCTGCCGCCGGCGCTTCGTCCGGAACATACCGTGATGGCGGCAATGGCCGGTTCTCTTGCCGCGCACAAGCTCGACGTGTTCCTGGAGCCGATCGTCAGTCTCGCGGACCGGAAAGCGCGGCACTTCGAGGTTTCCTTGCGCCTGCGTCAGGGAACTGCCGACGGGCTGGGTCCTCGGGACTATATCCCGATGGCACGAAAAGCAGGGCTGCTTCCTGTCATCGACGCAACGTGCATCGCGCGCGCCGCCATGGTGGCGCGGCACATGGACGAGCGGAAGACCAACGGTTCCCTGTTTGCGATCGTAACGGCCGACTCGTTGGCGGATGAGCGCTTCCTCCAAGAGTTCGGCCAGGCATTCCGTCAGGTGCCCAGCCTGCGCGAGCGGCTGGTGATGGCCATCACCCAGTCCGAATTGGGCGAGCTCACAGAGGGGCAATGGAAGACCATCCGGCAGCTTTCGGAGAATGGGTTCCGCTTTGCGGTCGACGAGGTGACGAGCCTCGATCTCGACCTGCCTGACCTTCAGTCCTCAGGCTTCATATTCGTGCGCTTGCCGGCTCAGTCGATGATTGACGGGTTGGCGGGGCTGGACGGCGTCGTCTCGGGTGCTGAGGCTTGCAAGCGCTTGAGAGACGCGAAGATGACTGTCGTCGCAGTCGGCCTCGCGAGCGAGGATCAGCTCACGCAGCTCCAGGCGGCGGGTGTGACACTTGGCCAGGGCGCGCTGTTCGGCGTACCTCGGGCGATTCGGGCGGAGGCGTTGCAACCGGCCAAGAGCGCAGCTTGATCCCGCAGACAGCACGGGCTAATGGGGCAGCACCATGACTGCCCAGCCCACTCGCCTTCTTTCTTCTATCGCTCCGCTCGCGCCCGCCTACGATGCTTGGCTCTGCGACGTCTGGGGTGTGATGCACAACGGCGTCGAGGCGTTCGCCTCGGCGGTCGAGGCCTGCCGCAATTTCCGCGAACGTGGCGGCATTGTGCTGCTGCTGTCGAACGCCCCTCGACCGGCTTCGGCGGTAGCCGCGCAAATCGATCGCTACGGCGTTCCCAGGGATGCCTACGACGGCATCGTCACGTCCGGCGATCTTACCCGGAAGCTGATTATTGAACGGGCGCAGGCGCGCCTGTTCCATCTCGGTCCCGAGCGCGACAAGCCGTTGTTCGAGGGGCTTAATCTGAACTTCGTCGCTCCTGATGAGGCTGAGCTGGTCATCTGCTCGGGCCTGCTGAACGACGACGTCGAGACCCCCTCCGATTACACGGCCATGCTGGAGCCGTTAGCACGGCGGGGCGTGCCTATGATCTGCGCCAATCCCGATCTGAAGGTTGAGCGCGGCTCCCGCATCGTCTACTGCGCTGGTTCTCTCGCTGCCGAGTACGAGCGGCTCGGTGGCAAGGTGACTTATGCTGGGAAGCCCTACGGCCCCATTTACGACCTGGCCTTCGAAAGGCTTGCCGAGCTGAAGGGTAGGCCCGTTCCTCGTGAGCGTGTACTTGCGATTGGTGACGGCGTGCGCACCGATATCCAGGGAGCCGCTGACGCCGGAATCGACTCGGTCTTCATCGCCAGTGCCATTCATGTGGCAGGCGAGCTCGACATCGTTACAGTCGAACAGCTTTTCGGTTCGAGTGACGCCAAGCCCATCGCAGCGCTTCCCGCCCTGGTCTGGTAGCTACCTCAAATAGTCCTGACGGCTTGCCCCTCGCCTCCAAGGCGTCCATGTTAGCCTTGGGATCACGACTGATCCTCCGGTCAATTGCAGTTGTCATGCGGCGGGAGTTGCGAATGATGGATTGGGACGAGGTCCGGCCGAAAGTAGCGAACACGATCACGATCGGCGAACCCCTTCACCACCTTTCGGTAAGCGATCTGGAGGAGCGGCTCGCAGCACTGCGGGAGGAAATAAGCAGGGTCGAGCGGGAGCTTGCCGCCAAGCGCGCCCACACCGAGGCGGCCGCCGCGTTGTTCAAGCGTTGAGAAACACTTGCGCCAATGCGCAGGGCAGGGATTGCCATGGCATTGGCGCGCTCTCGCTCGAGGGTCGCCGTACCAATTCGGACCGTCGGTTTACCCAATGTTAGGAGTTGGAGGCGTATGTTGAACTCATCCAGTTACCTGGATGTCGAGTGGCCCGCCACTCTGTTTGACGCCTCCCTGTCACTGTGGAGCCGCTCACGGGGCGGCTCTTTTTTTAGGGGGATTCCAGTTGCTGCCCCGAAAAACGCGCAATGCTGCAGAGATGATTGACTCCCTTGAGCGTATTTTCGTGTTAGTGTCGGGTCAGTTTTGGTGGCGTGAGTGAGTCATGGGTAGCACATCAAGGGCTTGGGAACAGTCCGACGTCGACGTGATATCGTTCGGCGAACATCTCACCTCATCAGAATATTTCGAAGCCCTGTATCGCCACGGAATGGAGCTGGTCGAGCAAACGGCTGCCTATCTCGACGGTCCCGGGCGCCAGGAAGCGAAGCAGCTCAATTCCACTGTGGCGCTGATCTACTCCACCGAAAGCATGCGCCTTACTGCGCGGCTTCTTGATCTTGCCTCGTGGCTTCTCATCCAGCGCTCGCTTCGTGATGGTGATATCACGGAGGAAGAGGCCCGCCGCAAACGTGCCCGCCTGAAGCTCAGGGCCAACGGTCGGCCGAGCCATATCGCGCACTTCTCCGAGTTGCCGCCGCGGCTTCAGGAGCTCATCAAGGAAAGCTTCGCGCTGAGCGATCGCATCATGCGCATCGACCGCTCTTTGCATCAGGTACAAGAGAGCAGCAACGAGCAACCGGCGCGTAATCCCGTGGCTGCACAAATCGCCGAGTTGCAGGCTGCATTCAACGCGGCGATCCGCTGAGGCCCTAGCGCCTCAGCGATTGCAGGATGCATCCTCCACGAGCCAGCACACCAGGTCGGTGAAGCTCATGCCCGCGTACTCCGCCATTTCTGGCACGAGGGACGTGCTCGTCATTCCGGGCTGAGTATTGATCTCCAGAAACGCAAGTTTGCCGGTCTCCGGGTCATAGCGAAAATCCGAGCGGGTAACGCCACGGCAGCCGAGGGCCTTGTGCACCGTCAGCGCGTGCTGCTGAACGGCCTTATAGATGTCGGCCGGAATGTTCGCTGGCAGAATATGGCGCGACCCGCCGGGGGCGTATTTGGCTTCATAGTCGTAAAACGCGAGCCGCTCCGCCGGGACGATATCGATAATGTCCGTGGAGCGATCGCCTATCACGGCGCACGTCAGCTCGCGCCCCGGGACGTAACGCTCGACGAGAATCTCGTCTTCGACTGCAGGAATTGAGCCAATAGCCTCCGGCGGGCGGTTGGCGCCTTCTCGCACGATGACCACGCCTACGCTGGAGCCTTCACAAATGGGTTTTGCCACGTAGGGCGGCTCCATCGCGTGAGTGCGCATGGCCTCTGTGCGGTTGACGACCCGATGCTCGCAAACCGGAACACCCAAAGGCGCAACAATCCGCTTTGTCTGCTCTTTGTTGATTGCCAACGCGGAAGCGCGGACGCCGGAGTGCGTGTAGGGAATGCCCATGATTTCGAGCAATCCCTGGATGCAGCCATCCTCGCCCCAACGGCCGTGAAGGGCGTTGAAACAAACGTCCGGGGAGACTTCTTTAAGCCGCTTGGCGATATCGCGATCGACGTCGATTTTGGTCACGCGGTAGCCGGCGGCTTCAAGAGCTGCAGCACACGCATTGCCCGAGTTTAGGCTCACCTCCCGCTCGGCAGACCAGCCTCCCATCAGCACGGCGACGTGCTCGTATTTGCGGGCTGCAGTCATGATCGAATTGCCTCAGTCTTTTGTCCCAAGTTGTTCAATGAGCCGCGCCTTCAGGCGAGCGCAGATGAGCGAATATGTTCTTCGCACAGGCTCACGCCGCCAGCGCTTCGCCAATCGGTCGTCCGGGGAGCGGCAGGCCAAGCCGCACGATCTCCCATTGCAGGTCGATTCCCGAGGTTGCCTTCACTCGCGCACGGACGGTCTCGCCCAAGCGCTCGATGTCCTCGGCGGTGGCATCGTTGTCGTTGATGAGGAAATTGCAGTGCATCTCGGAAACTTTCGCTCCGCCGATGCGCAAACCACGGCATCCCGCGGCGTCGATGAGTTTCCAGGCGCTGTGCCCCGGCGGGTTTTTGAAGGTGGAGCCGCCCGTGCGCTCACGCGTCGGTTGGTTTTCCTCGCGGTACTGAGCAACCGCCTCCATTTGTTCCAAAATTTCGGCCTTGTCGCCAGGTCGGCCCTGGAACACCGCTTCCGTGAAGATCCAATCCTTCGAAATGCTGCAATGGCGGTACCTGAAACCCATCTCGGCCAGAGAGAGCACGTGAATGTTGCCCTGCCGATCGACCGCCCGCGCCTCCACGAGCACGTCTTTGGTCTCTGAGCCGTGGGCACCGGCATTCATGCGCAGTGCACCACCGATTGAGCCAGGGATGCCGCGGTAGAACGCAAGGCCCGCGATGCCTGCTTCGGCCGCAGCGCGCGCGACCTTCACGTCTGGTACTGCAGTCCCTGCGCGCAGCCTACAGTCAGGCTCAACCTGAATCTCCGAGAATCCTTTTCCGAGGCGGATAACGACACCCGGGACCCCGCCATCCCGAACAAGAAGGTTGGATCCCAGACCAAGCACGATCACCGGCAGATCAGCCGGCGCGTGCGCCAGGAAGTAGGCGAGATCTGCCTCGTCAGCGGGCGTAAACAGAACCTGAGCCGGCCCGCCGACGCGAAACCAGGTGATGGAAGACAACGGAAAATTCGCGACAAGCCGACCGCGAAGATTCGGCATACGCGCAGCGAGCTCGCCTGTAATGTCGGGAAAACTCATAGCGCCGCCCCCGCCCGCTTGGGTTCGCCACCGAGCAGCTCGGGAAGCGCGTGAGCGAGATCCGTCGAGTTTCCGGCGCCAAGGCAAATCACCATGTCATCCGGCCGCGTGATCGCGCGTAGCACCTCGACGACGCCTTCATCATTATCGACGGGATAAACTGAATCGTGCCCGGTGCGGCGGATGCCCTCCGCCAGTGCCCTATGGTTGATCCCCTCGATCGGCGCCTCGCCTGCGGAATAAAGCGGCGTCACGATCACGCTGTCGGCGCCCTGAAGCGCCGTGCAGAAATCCTGGAAGAGATCGCGCACACGGGTGTAGCGGTGGGGCTCGACGACGGCGATGACGCGCCCACGTGCGCCAGCTCGCGCCGCCTTGAGCACGGCGGCGATCTCAGCCGGGTGATGGCCATAGTCGTCGAAGATGAAGACGCCGTTCCAGGTGCCGGTGAGCTGGAAGCGACGTTTAACGCCGCTGAAGGACGCGAGGGCCTGACGGATCACATCGTCCGGAATGCCCGCTTCTGCCGCCACGGCGATGGCGGCGAGAGCGTTTAGCGCATTGTGATGCCCTGGCACGGCAACACGCCAGCCCCGGAGGCTACGGGCGCCGCCGCGGACACGCTCGCCGAGCTCGGCATCGAAGATGGTGTGAAGGCCGTCAAAGCGGACTTCACCCAGCCGCATATCCGCATCCGGGCGCGTACCATAGGTTACGAGAGGACGCCCGTTACGGCGCAGCTGCAGCCGCTCGACGATTTCCCGCACAACCGGATGGTCCGTGCAGGTCACCGCCAGTCCATAGAAGGGGATGTTCCGATAGAACGCCTCGAACTCGCGGTGCATGTTCTCGACGGTCTTGAAGTAGTCGAGATGCTCCGGATCGATGTTCGTCACGACGCCGATCTGCGTCGGGATCTTCACGAAAGTTCCGTCCGACTCGTCCGCTTCGACGATCATCCATGGCCCGGCACCAAGGCGCGCGTTGGAGCCCCAGCTGTTGATGATGCCGCCCGTGATGACCGTCGGATCGAGGCCTGCCTCATTGAAAATGTGGGCGATGAGCGAGGTGGTAGTTGTCTTGCCGTGGGTGCCTGTGACGGAAACGGTCGAGTAAAGCCGCATCAGCTCGGCCAGCATCTCCGAGCGGCGAATGATCGGCAGGCCTTTTGCGCGTGCCGCCTCCAGCTCCGGATTTCCATCCTTCACCGCAGTCGAAATGACGACGTACTTGGCATCAGCCAGATTGCTGGCGTCATGCCCGACGAAGACGCGGATGCCTTTGGCGCGGAGCCGTTTGACGTTGGTGCTCTCCTTCTGGTCGCTGCCCTGCACGGCGAAGCCCTTGGCGTGCAGGATTTCAGCGATCGCGCTCATGCCGATGCCACCGATGCCCAGGATGTGAAAAGGCCCGATACCGCGGGGTATTTCCATCAGGTGTCTTCCTCAGTTTGTGCCCCGCCCATCCTGTCGCGGCGGACGCAGGCCCATGAGTTCCTCGACTAGATCGGCGAGCTGCGCAACGGCATCGGGCTTCCCGACGCGTTTGGCCGATCCCGCCATTCTCGCCAACGTATCCGGGTCTCCTGCCAACCGCTCGATCTCCTGAGCCAGTCGGTTGGGAGACAGGTCCTTCTGCTCGATGCACAACGCGCCGCCGCTTTCGGCCAGCTGCTTCGCGTTGTTCAATTGATCGTTGTCGATGGCGTGAGGGAGGGGCACCAGAATGGAAGGGCGTCCAATGACAGTCAGTTCTGCAACTGAGGATGCCCCGGCACGCCCGATCACCAGATGCGCCGCAGCCATCCTTTCTGGCAAATCGCGGAAGAAGGTCGCAAGTTCCATCTGGACCCCGAGTGCCGTGTACGCTTGGTCAACACGGCGTAAATCTTCTTCGCGGCACTGCTGGACGATTCTAAGGCGCTGGCGCAGCTGTGGTGGCAGCAACTCGATGGCGGCAGGAAGGACGTCGGAGAAGAAGCGGGCGCCCTGGCTGCCACCGAAAATCAGCAGGATGAACTCGCCGTCCGGGCTCGGCGGCACGTAGGCACGCTTTGCACTTTCGAAGACCGCGTCGCGAACGGGATTGCCGGTGAAGCGGAGCTTGCCAGCCGCGGCCGGGTCGAGATGCCGGACCGTCGGAAAGCCGGTCGCAATTGCTGTCACGCGTGATGCGAGCATGCGATTGGCCCGACCCAGGACGGCGTTCTGCTCGTGAATGGCGGTCGGTATGCCCCGTAAACTGGCCGCGAGGACCGGCGGAAAGCTCGGATAGCCGCCGAAGCCGATGACAGCGCCAGGTCGAATGGAGCCCAGCTGGCGATATGCGCTGAGGATGCCACGCCCCAACGTGAACGCGGTGCGAGCGATCGTGATGGGCGACCGCCGTTCCCCGGAAATCGTTGCTGCAGGAATCTTATAGACGTGCCGCGCGGGAAAATCGCTGCCATAGCGATCGCCGCGCATGTCCGTCATCAGATCAACCGCAATGCTCCGCCGCCCCAGCTCTTGCGCAAGCGCCAAAGCAGGAAAGAGATGGCCGCCGGTACCTCCGGCTGCGAGCACTACCGAGGGCGAGTTCACCGCGTTGCTGACCCCAATGCTGTCATGCCTGGCTCTGTATTGAACGCAGAATGCGGCCTTCTCAAGCGCAGGGCATCAGGACGACGTCGGGTGAGTGCCAGGATGATGCCCATCACCAGGAACGTGGATACGAGAGAAGACCCGCCTGCTGAAATAAACGGCAACGTCATGCCCTTGGCTGGCAGCAGGCCAACGTTGACGCCCATGTTGATCGCGGCCTGCAAGCCGAACAGCAGCGAGAGGCCGGCGACTGCAAGGCGCGTGAATGGATCGGTCTCAGTGAACGTTCTGAAGTAGGCGCGCAGGACAATAAAGGTAATCAAGGCAACGAGCGCGAGGCAGGTTACCGCGCCATACTCCTCGGCAATGACCGCAAAGATGAAGTCCGTATGGGCGTCCGGCAGGGCCGTCTTTATGGTGCCCTCACCCGGGCCACGGCCGAAAAATCCGCCTTCGACGAATGATTGTAAGGCGCGTGCTGTTTGGGAGTACTCGTCACCCGTGGGGGCGAGGAAGCGGTCCACCCGGAACCGGACATAATCGAGCGTCATGTAAGCGCCCACAAGCCCCAACACCCCGATAACCGCAAACACACCAACCCAGGCAAGCGGCTGGCCGGCTAGCACGAACAGCGCGGTCCATAAGGTGCTGATGAGGAACGTCTGGCCTACGTCGGGTTGCATGAGAAGTAGGGCGGCAAAAACGACGTAGAGCCCGACAGCGATGGATCGTGCCGGCATGTCGACCTGCTTCTGAACCTCCGAAAAGGCCCAGGCTGCAAGCACGACGAACGCTGGCTTTACGAACTCGGAGGGCTGGATGGAGAAGCCCGCGAGGCGCAGCCACCGGCGTGCGCCGTTCACTTCCTCGCCACCAATCAGAACACCAGCCATGGCGGCCAGTCCAAGGAGGAAGATGACAAGCGCCAGGCGCCGAATCTGACGCGGCTGCATCATGGACACCGCGATCATCAGCACGGTGCCAATGACGAAGAAGACTGCGTGCCGCTCGACGAAGTGAAACGCGGGCAACCCCTTCTTCAGGGCGACGGCAGGACTGGCTGCCAGAGAGAGCACGAGGCCGCTTCCCGCGAGAATGAAGATGAAAGAGAGCAGAACGCGGTCGACCGTGAACCACCATTCCGTGACCAGGCTGCGGTCCGCGCGCGAGATTTTCATGGTGCCACCTGCATCATGATTGGTTCGCGCTCTCGACGCCCGGTAGGGCCGCTACCAGCCGGCGGAAAGTGTCGCCGCGGTGCTCGAAGCTCTTGAACTGGTCGTAGGAGGCGCAGGCGGGAGAAAGCAGCACCACTGGCTCACTGCCTGAGCTTTGCATCGCATCCCGAGTGGCTGCTTCCAGCGCCAGGTCCAGGGTGCCGGAAAGCTCGTACGGCACGTCGTTGCCGAGGGTCTTGGCAAAATCTTCCGCCGCCTCGCCGATGAGGTAAGCCTTCGCGATCCGCGGGAAGTAGCTGCGCAGCGAGGTGATGCCACCTTCCTTTGGCCGGCCGCCGGCAATCCAGTAGATATCCTTGGGAAATGCTGCGAGCGCTTTCTCGGTCGAGTCAGCGTTGGTCGCCTTGGAATCGTTGATGAAAATGACGCGTCCAGCCCGCCCGACCTCTTCCATACGGTGGGGGAGGCCGGGGAACGTGGCGAGCGCTGGCCCGAGTTGGTCGCGCTGTACGCCGAGCCGCAAGGCGGCTATGCATGCTGCCAGCGCATTCTGCGCGTTATGACGACCACGGAGCGATCGGATGCCGGCGAGATCGGCAAACGGGCCTTGAAAGCCCGGCCACGTGGTATTGCAGACGAGGGATGATCCCTCCGCAAACCAGCCGTTTTCGAGCGATCCGAGCACCGAGAAAACGTCCGGCTCCTTGCCGCACTCGCGCAAACGACTGGCGATTCGACGGCAGTAATCGTCGTCGTAGCCGATGATCGGATATCGGCTGGCGGCTACCAGCCGCTCCTTGACCGCGGCGTAATTCTCCATGGTGCCGTGGCGGTCGAGGTGGTCCGGCGTAAGGTTCAGCAGAACACCGGCAGTGGGAGCCAGGGATGGCGTCAGATCGATCTGGAATGACGACATCTCGATCACGTGCACGCGATCGGGCGCCGGCTCGGGCAGCGCGAGGATGGGTGTCCCGATGTTTCCGCCCAAGGCGACGTCGCGCCCCGCGCACCGCAGCAGGTGGGCCAGAAGCGCCGTGGTTGTCGATTTGCCGTTGGTGCCAGTGACCGCCAGGAATGGCGCATCGGGAGCAGAGGCTGCGCGCTCGCGGCAGAACAGCTCGATATCGCCAATCACCTCGATCCCGGCCGCGCGCGCCTTCTCCACCGTCCAGTGAGGCGCGGGATGGGTGAGCGGAACGCCTGGCGCGAGGATCAGGGCCGAAAACGCGCTCCAATCTGCCGACGAAAGGTCGACCACAGGCACGCCTTCAGCAGCCGCATTCGCACGCGCTTCCTCTTTGTCGTCCCAGGCTGCCACCGTCGCGTCGCCGGCCATCAAGGCAAGGGCGGTCGCGCGCCCCGAGCTTCCGAGGCCGAAAAGGGCAACCGTTTTGCCGGCGAATGTGCGGACGCGAATCATCGTGCAATTCAAATCGACTAGCGCGAATCGGCTGCCTCGTCGGAGGCACCCGGACCATCTTGCCCTGAAGTCAGGCAAAGTAACGTTAACGCAGCTTCAGCGTGGCGAGGCCGATGAGGGCAAGGACCACGGAGATGATCCAGAACCGGACCACCACCGTCGATTCCTTCCATCCCTTCTGTTCGAAATGGTGGTGGAGTGGGGCCATTCGGAAGACGCGTTTTCCGGTCAACTTGAAGGACACCACCTGAATGATGACCGACAGCGTCTCGATGACGAAAAGGCCACCGACGATGGCGAGCACGATCTCGTGCTTGGTGGCCACCGCAATGGTGCCCAGCGCGCCGCCCAATGCCAGCGATCCCGTGTCTCCCATGAAGATCATCGCCGGCGGGGCGTTGAACCACAGGAAGCCGAGCCCTGCGCCAATGAGGGCGCCGCACAGGATGGCCAGCTCGCCGGTTCCTGGCACGTAGTGGATTTGCAGGTAGCGCGCAAAATTGACGTTGCCGCACAGATAGGCGATCAGCCCAAACGTCGCCGCCGCGATCATGACAGGCACAATCGCAAGCCCATCAAGGCCGTCCGTGAGGTTGACCGAATTGCCGGCTCCAGCAATCACGAGTACCCCCATCAGGATAAAGAGCGGGCCGAGGTCGAAGATGATGTTCTTGAAGAACGGCACCGTGAGCGCGGTGCTCAGCTCGGGCGTGGACAGCCGCATCAGGATGAACGTGGCTACGGCGGCAATCGCAAGCTCGAGCGAGAGACGCAGCTTGCCTGAGAACCCGGCGACCGTTCGCTTGGTCACCTTCATGTAGTCATCGTAGAATCCGATCGCGCCGTAGCTGAGCGTCACGAAGAGCACGACCCAGACGTACGGGTTGGACAGGTTCGCCCACAGCAGCGTCGCCACTGTGAAACCCGACAGGATCATCAGCCCGCCCATGGTGGGCGTGCCGCGCTTGGCAAGATGGGTCTGCGGGCCATCTTCCCGGATCGGCTGCCCGCGACCCTGCTTGATGCGAAGAAGATCGATGATGATCGGGCCGAACAAAAAGACGAAAAGCAGCGCCGTCATGATTGCGCCGCCGGTTCGGAAAGTAATGTAGCGGAAGACGTTGAGGGCGTTGATGTAGTCGCTGAAGTTTACGAGCTCATAGAGCATGTATTCGTCCTTCGCACACCCAGTTTCGCCACTCTGATGGCGGCGTTTGTCTTCCGACGCAGCCCTGTCAGGCCGAGAACCGACCCTTCAGGGCCCCGACCAGCAGCGCCATGCGGCTGCCGAGTGAGCCCTTGATCATCACCGCATCCCCGGGCCGAACAGCATCCAAGAGCTGATCCATCAGCCCCTCCGAGGATGGCGCCCATGCCGCCCGGCGATCCGGTTCAAGGATCGTGAACAAGTGTTCCATATTGGGACCGCAAGCAAAGATCAGATCGACACCTGCTTCGTCAATGGCGTCTCTTAAGCCTATATGCAACTCACGGGCGCTGGGGCCGAGTTCAAGCATATCTCCGAGAACGGCAATCCTTCGCGGAAAGCGGTCCCGGGGAATGGTGCCGAGCGTGAGCAGGGCGGCCCGCATGGAAGCGGGATTGGCGTTGTAACTTTCGTCGATAAGCAGGAACTCGCCGCCGTCGATTTTCAGGATCGTGCGCGCTCCTCGGCCTGGTGGGGGTGTCACGCCCGCCAAGGCTGTAAGCGCCTTGTCCAGGTCGGCATCGAGCGCCAGGAGTGCGGCGACAACAGCCAGAGAATTTTCTGCGATATGCGCACCGGGTGTTCCGAGTTCGTAGCTTAAGCGGCGGCCAAGCGCGTCCACCATTACGGTCGATCCTGTCGCGTTGGGCTCAACCGCGATGAGGCGAACGTCTGCCTCTGCACTGCGGCCGAAGGTGAGCACGCGGGCAGCTTGGCGTTTGGCGGCCGCTTCCATGATCGGGAATTGCGGGCTGTCTCGCCGGATGATCGCCACACCGTCGGGCTCAAGGCCCAGGAATACGTCGGATTTTTCCTCGGCAATGGCCTTGAGTGATCCGAGGTAACCCAGGTGGACGGGCTCAATGGTCGTGATGATGGCAATATGCGGTCGGACGAGTCGGGCCAGCGGCGCAATCTCGCCCCGATGGTTCATGCCGATCTCGAGGACGGCGTACTCCGCGTCCGCCGGCATCCGGGCGAGCGTCAGCGGCACACCCCAATGATTGTTGTAGGATTTTTCAGCCGCGTGTGTCTGTCCCAAGCGCGAAAGGCAGGCCCGCAAGGCTTCCTTGGTTCCCGTCTTGCCGGCGCTGCCGGTCACCGCGATGACCCGCGCGGATGTTCGCGTGCGGGCTGCTTGGGCGATCTTCTGGAGCCCTTCAAGCGGATCGTTGACCCGCAATAGGGGACCGTCTTCAGGTTTCCTTTCGTAACCGAAGGAGACCAGCGCGCCCGCCGCGCCGGCGGAGAAAGCTGCTGGTACGAACTCGTGTCCGTCCCGAACGCTCTTCAGCGCAACGAAGAGATCGCCCGGCTGCAGAGTGCGGCTGTCGATCGAAACTCCGGTGATCTCATTGTCGGTGGAGCCATCTGCTTGTGCTCCGCAACCCGCAATGAGCTCATCCCACGTCCAAAGTGCCTTCGCCATCAAAAAGTCCTGTTGCGCGAGCGCCGGGCGAGTGCCTCCCGCGCTACGTCATGGTCCGAAAAAGGAAGCACGGTGTCGCCAACGATCTGGCCTGTTTCGTGGCCTTTCCCAGCGATGAGCACCACATCCCCCGGACCCATCATGTCGATCGCCTCTTCAATAGCGGTGCGGCGATCGCCGATTTCTTTGGCGCCTGGGGCTCCGGCCAGGATTTCGGCGCGAATGGCCGGTGGGCTTTCGGTGCGCGGGTTGTCATCGGTTACGATCACGACGTCAGCAAATTCGGTGGCGATACGGCCCATGATTGGGCGCTTGCCACGGTCCCTGTCGCCGCCGCAGCCGAAAACGCAGATCAGACGGTCCGTGACGAAGGGGCGAAGGGCCTGCAAGGCGGCCTGCAGCGCTTCGGGCTTGTGCGCATAGTCGACGACAACCAGCGCCCCGTTCTCTTGCCCAACGATCTCTAGCCGGCCATTGACGCCCTTGAGGCTCGACAAAGTGTCGACCACCTCGTCGATCTCCTCGCCGGTGGCAATGGCAAGGCCAGCGGCAACGAGGGCGTTAGAGGCCTGATAGAAGCCGAGCAATGGCAGGTGAATTTTCTGAACGACCTGCCCGTGACGGATTCGGAGCATCTGGCCGAAGCCGTCGCGCTCATGCCCTTCGAGGGTGAGTATTTCTCCCTTCTGGCCGACGGTTACGACCTGCTGCCCACGCCTCCTTGCGACCTTGGCCACCTGTTCTGCTCGCGGGTCGTCGGCATTGATGATGGCAGGCCGACCCGGTTCCAGCAGCACTTCGAACAGACGCAGCTTGGCAGAGAAGTAGTCGTCGATGTCCGCGTGATAGTCGAGGTGATCCCGCCCGAGGTTGGTGAAGGCAGCTGCCGACAAGGGCACCCCATCCAATCGGCGCTGGTCGAGACCGTGAGAGGAGGCTTCAAAGGCGAGATGGGTGACGCCTTCTTTCGCCAGATCCGACAGCATTTGATGGAGGGCAATCGGGTCCGGCGTGGTGAGCGAGCCGTACCGCGCCCCATCCGGCTTCACCACGCCGAGCGTGCCAAGCGACGCGGCTTTCCGGCCAAGCGCAGCAAAGATCTGGCGGGTGAACTCCACCACAGACGTCTTGCCGTTCGTGCCCGTCACCGCAACAGCGACTTCTGGGCGCCGGGGCAAGAGTTTCGCCGCCATCAAGGCGAGCGCCCGCCGCGGATCGGATGTTCGCAGAACCGGTACGCTGACGTCGGGCACGTCCGCGTCCTGAGCGGCGACAACCGCGATGGCGCCTTTGTTGACCGCGTCAAGAATGAACTTTGTGCCGTCGACGCGCGTGCCGGGTATCGCAACGAAAATCGCGCCGGGCGTCACAGCCCGGCTGTCGGCCGTCAGAGATGTGATTTCGAGATCATCTGTGCCGGGCGGCCGGCTCAGCTCGGGAATAAGGAGGTCTACAAGCCGCATGAGACAGGCCGGCTCAACGCCGTTAGTGGGGAGCTTGATTGGTTAATCAGAGTTCATCTCAGAAGCGAATGCAACCATCAAATATGCTGCAACCGTTCGCTTTCCAACTTTACTGATGCAGCTGAGCTTCCTCGTGGTGACGAGGCAGTACTCCCAGCAGAGGCGCGGTCCGCGCGATGATCTGACCCGCCACCGGCGCCGCGTTCACACCGGCTGTAATCTTACCCTTCGTTTCCTCCGTCGGTTTCGGTTCGTGCAGCATCACCAGCACCACGTACTTGGGGTCACTCATGGGGAAGGCCGCCACGAAGGAGGCGATAACCGCTTCTTCACGGTAGCCTCCGCGGCTTGGAAGCTCGGCCGTGCCCGTCTTGCCACCCACCTCGTAACCGGGCACGTCGGCACGGCGGCCAGTACCGCGCGGGGAGACAACGTTCCGCCTCATTAACTCGCGGATCGCCAAACTCGTTTCACGACTGACAATTCGTTCGCCACGCTCCCAAGCTGGCGATGATTGCTGGACGAACGTCGGTGGCACCCAGTGTCCACCGTTGACGAGCGCTGCCGCCGTCGCAGCGAACTGAATGGGTGCCAGCGCCATCCCGTGGCCATAGGAAATCGTAATCGTCTCGGCTTTCCCCCAGTAGCGGGGTAGCTTCGGTGCCGCGACCGGGCCCGCCTCTGTGCGAATGGGTTTCGTGAGTCCGAATCGTTCCAGGTAAGCCCGCTGGCGTTCCGAGCCCAGCTCAAGCGCAAGCATGCCGGCGCCGACGTTGGATGAGAGGACGAAGATATCCCGCACCGTCAGTGGTCGGCCGGGCGGGTAGAGATCCCGGATAGTGTACTTTCCGACCCGCAACGGAACCCGCACGTCGTAGACCTTGTCCAGGTGTGCGGTACCGGCCTCAAGTGCCATGGCGATCGTCAGCGTCTTGAAGATCGAGCCGAGCTCGTAAACGCCGTCGACCAGCTTATCCAGGCGTTGCGGATCAAGACCTTGCATGCGGTCGGCAGGATCGACCTGGGGTAGGGAAGCTGCTGCAAGCACTTCGCCCGTATTGGCGTCGAGAATGACTCCTGCCGCACCTTTCGCGCTGTAGGTCTGCACTGCTGAGCGCAGCTCGTGTTCAAGAGCGTGCTGCACAGCAATGTCGAGACTGATCTGGAGTGGCTTCAGCGTACCCGGCGTGCCGGCATGGACTGCCTCAACGCCGATGGTTTCGTCGATATAGCGTTCAAGGCCTGACGTTCCCTGGTTGTCGATGTTGACGTGACCAAGGACGTGCCCGGCCAGCGTCCCGTTTGGGTAAACGCGCTTTGGCTCGTTTCTGAAGGCAATTCCCGGCAAACCATAGTTATGGATGCGCTGGGCAGCGGCAGGTGAGATGCCGCGCTTGAGCCGCACGTAGCGCCGGTTACGGTCTGAGAGCGAACGGCGCAGCTCGGCGGCATTGAACTCCGGGAAGACCTCCGTCAGTCGCTCGACCACCTCGTCCACGTCAATGATCATGGCTGGGTCGGCGTAGAGGGTTGGCGCCTCAATGTCAGTCGCGAGCAGGCGGCCGTTGCGGTCGATGATGTCGGGCCGCCAGACTGCCGTTGTCAGCGGCTGTGTCATGGCCACGCGCGGCTCGGCGAATTGCCCCTGGAGGGCAAGCCGGACCAGCTGGATGCTGATGGCCGAAAATCCAATGACGACCGAAAGGGCCACGACGAACGCCCGTGCCGCAGGGGAGGCTCGCGGGTTCTGACTTGCTGCCAGTGACATGGGCCACCTCACTGGCTCGAACGCTGGCTGGGGGCTGCGGACTCGACGTCCGAACGTTGCGTGCTGCCCACAGGCTCGACGGAGTGCAAGTCAACATACTGATCCCCAGCTGCTGGCACGAAGCCGAGCGAGCGCGCGGCCGGTTCGATCCTTTCTGGGCGGGCAAGGTAGGCGAGTTCCGCTTTCAGCACGGCGATGTCGCTGCGCAGACGCTCGATCTGCCGCTCCTGGCTTTGCACGATGCTGATCCAGTGCCGTGTGTCGTAGCTCACCGCGTAGAGCAGAACAGCGCTGACGATGGCCGCAGCGGCGGCGATAGCGGACGACAGGCGAAGCATTACATGCCTTTCGCGATAGCCACGCTCAACGGGCGATCTGCGGTACTCCAAGAGCGACAGGATCGAGAGGCCAGCTCGGCGCTTCGGTGCGTTCGCCAGCTCTCAGCTTGGCAGATCTTGCTCGTGGGTTAGCCGCAGTCTCATTCTGATCAGGTGTAACAGGCCGCTGGTTAACAATTCGGAAACTTTCGGTTCGTTGCTGGGCGGCCTGCGGCAGGTGACGCGAGAAACCGCCAGTTTTCCCGGCCCTTTCGGCTAAAAAGCGCTTAACGATCCGGTCTTCCAGTGAATGAAAGGTTACGATGACAAGCCGGCCGCCAGGCTTCAAAAGTCGCTCGGCCGCCGCCAGCCCCGCGGCGACTTCGTCCAGCTCTCCGTTTACGGCAATTCGCAAGGCCTGGAACGTGCGGGTGGCCGGATGACGGCCTTCGATCTTCCGGGAGCCGAGCACCTGACAAACGATTTCCGCCAGCTCGAAAGTGCGTGTGATCCGCTTCTGTTTCCGGGCACGGACAATGGCGCGGGCGATGGTCCGGGATTTCCGCTCCTCCCCAAAATGGAAGAGGATGTTCGCCAGCTCTTCCTCGCTGAGCGTGTTCACCAAATCGGCGGCCGTCGGACCCTCGAGCGACATGCGCATGTCGAGCGGGCCGTCATTCTGAAAGGAGAAGCCGCGCTCGGGCTGGTCGAGCTGCATAGATGAGACGCCCAAGTCGAACACGACGCCGTCAACGTGGTCGAAGCCTTCTTCGACGGCGATGTTTTCGAGCTCGCTGAACCGACCGCGACGAAGGACCAGCCTGTCAGCATAGGCTGCGACGAGCTCGGCGCCGTCCGCTATGGCCGTCGGATCGCGGTCGATGGCCAAGACACGACAATTTGCGGCGTTCAGAATTGCGCGGGTGTATCCGCCGGCTCCAAAAGTGCCGTCAATGTACGCGCCGCCGTCCTTCGGCTGAAGGTGCTCCAGAACGGATGAAAGCAGCACGGGAGTGTGGCGGCTGCCCTGCGTGGCCTCTCCGCCGGCGGATCTCAGTCCCCCCTGAGTTCCGCGCGCCGCCATTGCTCCCGTGCTCCTGTGCCGCCGCCTTATATTCCCCCGTCATTATTGCGACGGCTCCCCGCTGCGAAAAGTTTCCGGTGCTCATGCACCTTGTCGCGGGCCCGCTGCCGACGCTCCGCGAAGCGTGACGGTTCCCACATCTGAAATTTGTCACCCAGGCCGACAAAAGTGACCTGATTGGTAATGCCGGCATGGGCGCGAAGCGACTCAGGAAGGACGATGCGTCCATCCTGGTCGATGGTGAGGATCTGCACGTCGCCGTAGAGCGCGACAGAGAGCTCGTCCCGCTCGTCCGAATAATCCGGGAGATGCGCGAGTAGATTATCGATCTTCTTCGCAAGTCTCTCGCCGCCAGCATCGAGCGCCGGAGAATCGAGCGAGGGATAGCAATAGATTCCTCCAGCATAGCCGTCGCGTTCGAGCACGGCGCGGAAGGATGCGGGTACGGAAACGCGTCCTTTGGCGTCGATCTTGTTCGTGAATGTCGAGACAAAGCGATCCATTCCCCGGTCTGAACCTCACCTGACGCACGTACTCGACGCCAGCACTTCTCCTCTCCAGACGCCGTGCGCTCAACTCCCGGTAGAGGTCGGGACTCGTCCGCCGGACTGGGACGTGGCGGTCGCTCGGGGCCTCGGGCCCTCAACGAGGCCGGCGCCACAGCCACAGTCCCGCGCCCGGTGCGGACGGGCATTTATGGGATCGCATGGAATCTTATGGGCGTCAACGGGATGTTAACGACTTCTTTGGAGCAAAGCGGGCTTCTCGTGGATTGTGGCAAGAACGCCACAATTGCGGCGACCAGTCGGCGCGCCTGTGAGGAATCGGCTTGCGTTTCGCGGCGGACTTGTTCCGCGCGGGATGCGGACGGCTGAAGGAGGGATGGGCGAGCGCGGTCTAGCACTTCCGGGGATCACTCGGGCGGAAGCGCAGCGAACGGCTTTAGTTCATTGGGTGGGAGCGAAGGCGTCCGCAATTTGCAGCGTTCGCGATGTCGCGAACGCATTTGTCAAAAAGCGGAGGCGGTCGAGTCGAAAGAATCAGACGTCGAAGAACACCGTCTCCCGATCGCCCTGCATATGGATGTCGAAACGGTAGACAATCCCGCTGGGTGTGACCTCACGCTGGGCGATCAAGGTCGATCGGCGCTCCGGCGGAACCAGGGCCAAAACAGGGTCACGAGCGTTGGCCTCCTCCTCGTCGGCGAAGTAAATGCGCGTGTTGACGTGCATGAGCAGGCCGCGCGCGAAGACGGTGACGTTGATATGCGGCGCCTGCCGCCCGTCGACAGAGCCCGGCTTTACCGTGTGAAAAATGAAGCGCCGCTCAGGATCAACGCCGGTGCCAACGCGGCCAAATCCCTTGAAGCCGGTGTTGGAGCCACGCGGATCGTGAGGGTGCGCGTAGCGGCCCTGTCCATCCGCCTGCCAGATCTCGACCATGGCGTCGTCGATGGGCTCGCCGGCACCATCGAGCACGCGTCCTTCGATGCGGATGCGCTCGCCGTCGGTTTCGCCTGTAACGAGATCGCCGCCGGAAATGCCGGTGAAGGGGTAGCCGTACTGCTCCGGCGTCAGCCCATAGGCGAAGAAGGGGCCTACGGTCTGAGACGGTGTCTGCTTCAGCGCCATCGCCTTATTCCTCCATCGGCGTTTGATGGCGCCCGCGCAGTACGATGTCGAACTCGTAGCCGAGCGCGAAACCAGGCTGCGTCACATCAAGGGAGAAGCGGGAAACCAGCCGCTCACGCGCGCCTGCGGGCACGCTTTGATAAATGGGATCGTAGTCGAGCAGGGGATCGCCCGGAAAATACATCTGCGTCACGAGCCGAGTGAGAAAGCTCGGTCCGAACAGCGAGAAATGAATGTGGTTAGGCCGCCAAGCGTTGTGATGGTTGCCCCACGGATAAGCACCCGGCTTGATCGTGTAAAACATGTAGCGACCTTCCGCATCTGTCACACAGCGGCCGCCGCCGAAGAAGTTTGGATCAATGGGCGCGTCATGTTGGTCGGCCTTGTGGATGTAGCGGCCGGCGGCATTCGCCTGCCAGATCTCGATCAGCGTATTGGGCACTGGCCGGCCATCTTCGTCGAGCACGCGCCCCGTCACGATGATCCGTTCACCCAGCGGCTCGCCATCGCGACGGGCATTGCGGGTCAAGTCATTGTCGAGTGGGCCCACGCTCTCGTGGCCGTAGACCGGACCAGTCAGTTCGGAGAGCGACTGCGGAATCGGAATGAGCGGCTTTGTAGGTCCTCGGAGCGCTGTCGATTTGTAGCCTGAATCAATAAAGTGAGGCTGGCTTGCCCAATCCCGTGGCTTGTAGGTGATCGACACGGTTTCCTCCCATCAATTGATGGCTGCTCGGCGTGGGCGCCTGCAGGCTTCCTTTATCAGTTTAGCAGGGAAAGCCGCGCGTTTCAGCGGTTCTGCGTCGCGAGGATATGGATGGCAAAGTAGCCGAACACGCCAGCGAAGGTCCAATCGATGGCCCGCATCACACGTTGCCGTCCCTTTAGGAAATTGATGAGGCGCTCGGCCCCCAGAATCATGATGATCGCGAACGGGATGGAGAAGATCACGTAGTAGAGGCCAAGAAACACGAGCTTGGCGGCTGCATCCGGATCCCCTGCGCGCACGAACTGGGGCAGGAACGTCACGAAGAACAGAACAACCTTGGGGTTCGTCAGGTTGACGCCGGCACCGAGCAACAGGGTTCGAAGAAAGGGCTCACCGCCTGTATTCTGGGCTTTCACGTTCAGGGCTGATCCCGAGCGAATGGCGTCGATCGCCAGCCAGAGCAGGTAGAGCGCACCGACGACCTTCACGATCGTGAAAGCCGTGGTCGATGCTGCAAGCAGTGCGGACAATCCGATCGCGGCAAGCAGCGTGTGGACCATGCAGCCCAGGCTGGCCCCCAGCATGGACGCAATCCCGGCCCGGCGGCCTCCGGAGACCGTTTTCGCCAGGAACAGGCTCATGTCCGGCCCGGGCGTGATGAACAGCACCGCACAGGCGACTGTGTAGGCCAGAAGCGCAGGGGTATCGGGCAGAAAATTCATTGAGGCGCTTGATGGTTAGGGCGCTGGCGCCCGGCACTCGTTGGCCCGGCTGCCATCGAGATGAGCAATTAAACCGCTGCTTCCTGGCCCGCAATTAACTTCCGTTTATCGAATGGCTCCTAACGTGCGCAAAGACACGACCAGCCGTTCATGAGTAGTCATGTTGACCGACGCGCTCGAGGCGAGCAAATCCAACTCATTGATCAGTCAGTATTCGGAGATGCTCGGCAAGGCGATCCTGAGGCAGCGGGCCTTGATCGCTGAACGAGCGGCGAGGGTCGAGGCGGAGCTCGCGAACAAGGTCAAGTCCGAGTTCATCGCCAACATGAGCCACGAGCTGCGCACGCCGCTCAACACGATCATCGGCTTTTCCAAGCTGCTTTCCGAGCATCAGCACCGGCGGCTGAAGGACGAGAACATCGTCGAGTACGCCAACCTCATCCAGGACGCGGCGAGCCACCTGCTGTCCATCATCAACGACATCCTGGACATCTCGAAAATTCAGAGTGGCAAGTACGCCCTCGACCGGCAGGAGCTGAGCATCGAAGAGGTGCTGCGAGCGACGCTGTCCGGGTTCAGGCTGGCCGCCGAGGAAGCCGGGGTTCAACTCGAGTACGCGATCGAACCTTCGCTGCAGCTTATTCCCGGTGATGCCGTGAAAATTCGGCAAGTCATTTCGAACCTTATCAGCAACGCGATCAAATTTACCCATGAGGGCGGGAAGGTCACGGTGGAGGCGTTCCGCCTGGCCGATGGCAGCGTGGCCGTGCGCGTGCGGGACACTGGCATCGGCATGAGCGAGGACGAAATTCGCATTGCGCTGACACCGTTCGGGCAAGTGGATGGGACGCGGTCGCGCTGGCGCGAAGGCACTGGTCTCGGATTGCCGATTGCCAAAGCGCTTGTGGAGCTGCACGGCGGGCGGCTCGACATCCGCAGCGTGAAGAACGAGGGCACCGAGGTGACCATCACGCTGCCCGGCAACCATCATCTTGCGATGGCCGAAGCGAGAGAGACAGCACTCGGGACACGGCTCTGAAAAGACCGGCTTGGGTAGGGGGAGACCATGCAGTTGAGTTATGCCTCGTCGGATCGCGAGCTTTGGGCGCGGGACGCTTCCATCGGAAGGATCGTATCCGTCAACGGATCGAAAGCCGTCGTCCTTCTGGATTCGGCTCCGAATGGTGCCCAGCGTAGGCCCGAGCATCGGCCCGAGATGGGAACTCTGCTCGTGGTCGAGCAGGCAAACACCTCAGTTCTGGCGATTGTCTCTGCTCTTTGCGTGCCGGTACCGGCCCAGCGGGAGGGGGATAACGAGTTATGGATTGCAGAGCTTGGGCTGGTCGGTGAGCTTTGGAAGGATGCGTCCGGAAATCCGATATCCTTCAATCGCGGCGTGACGATTTATCCGGCGTTGGGCGACCGCGTGCGCGTTGCCTCGCGCGCCGAGCTGGAAATGGCGTTTTGCGGAAATCCGGCGACAAGCGTGCGGGTTGGCTCGTTACGTCAGGACCCCAACATCGCGGCGATGGTGAAGGTCGACGACTTGCTCGGCAAGCACTTCGCGATCCTGGGCACGACGGGCACAGGTAAATCTTGCACAACGGCGCTGATTTTGCGCGCGATCCTCGAGAAAAACCCTGCCGCCCACATCGTCCTGCTTGATCCCCACAGCGAGTACGCGACCGCGTTCGGCGAATGGGCGGAAGTCCTCTCTCCTCGGAACATGCAGCTTCCGTTCTGGCTGCTGACGTTCGAGGAAATTCTTGAAGTGCTCATCGGTGATACGGAAGGCCGCAAAGCCGAGGTCGAGATTCTGCAGGAGCTTATTCCGATCGCCAAAGCCCGGTACGCCATGGGCCGCGCCAAGGAGGTCCAGGCAATGCGGCGCGGCGTGCTGGATCCAGGCCGGTTTACCGTCGACACACCTGTCCCGTACCGCATCTCGGACCTGATCGCGCTCATCGACGAGCGCATGGGCAGGTTGGAAAACAAGCGCGATTTGCACCCGTATCGTCAGATCAAGACGCGCCTCGATACGATCAGCCAGGATGCGCGCTACGCCTTCATGTTCGGCTCGCTGACCGTCTATGACGGCATGGCGCAAATCCTCGGGCAGATTTTCCGTGTCCCGGTCAACAACAAGCCCATCACGATCCTCGAGTTGACCGGCGTACCATCAGAGGTGGTCAACGTTGTCGTCTCGGTCCTCTGCCGGATGACGTTCGACTTTGCCCTGTGGAGCGAAGGGCAGGTGCCGGTGACGCTGGTCTGCGAGGAAGCGCACCGTTACGTCCCGGCTAATCCGAATGTCGGCTTTGAGCCGTGCCGGCGGGCTATCGCGCGCATTGCCAAGGAAGGCCGCAAATATGGTGCTTCTCTCTGCATCGTTACGCAGCGGCCGGCAGAGATCGATCCCACGATCCTGTCCCAGTGCAACACGGTGTTCGCGCTGCGCATGTCGAATGATCGTGACCAGCAGATCGTGCAGTCCGCTGTGTCCGATACCGGCTCCGGACTGCTTGAGTTCCTGCCGGCGCTTGGTCAGCGCGAGGCTATCGCTTTCGGTGACGGCGTGAGCCTGCCAGTGCGCATCATTTTCGACGAATTGCCCCGCTCCGCGTTGCCGCGAAGCTCGACGGCACGGTTCACGGAGAAATGGCAAAAGTCCGTGGGCGACGAAGGCTTCCTCGAGCAAATTGTGGAACGCTGGAGATCGTGTGGCGCCAGCATGCTGGACGTGAACAATGAGCACGCTCCAACGGCGGCATCGCCGGCATCCGACGCGATCGCAGCGCAGTCTGCGGATATTGGGGGTTTAAGATCTCGCGAAATTCAGGATCCTCCATTGACAGCCCACAGCGGCCTGAACTCCCAACCTTTTGCGCAAGTCGCAACGAACGGCCTACGTCGCGAAGGAACAGCAGGTGCGTTGCGCACTGGGCTCCGGTCGCCGTCGTCAACATCCGACCCCACGCAGCAGGCCGCTGAAGCTTTGCGTGCCCTGCGCGAGCGCCTCATGCGCTCCAATTCCACACGTTAACGCTTTATTAAGAACGGGTAGGGTTGCCGCAAGGTCCACAGTCGACAAGTGCGGCAAGCCTGAGCCGCGCTCTCGTTGAGTTGCCACGTTCGTTCGGGCAGAACGAGGTGGCATCTTCAGCGTTCGTCACTATGACCTCTGCGCGTCAGGCGGGATCCGAAACGGATCGGGAAACAACCATGAGCGGCCTTTACCCAGTAATTCTTTCCGGTGGCTCCGGGACCCGTCTGTGGCCCCTGTCGCGGGCCATGTATCCGAAGCAATTCATTCGATTTAACGGTCGCAAAACAAGCCTTCTGGGCGCGACTTTGCAGAGGCTGAAGGCGGATGCCGGTTTTCAGCCAGCAACAATCATCTGCAACGCGGACCACAGATTTCTCATTAAGGAAAATCTTGAGGCCAGCGGTACGGCTGCGCGGGCAATTATTTTGGAGCCGGTAGCCCGAAACACGGCTGCTGCCATTGCCGTCTCTGCACTGAGCGTCTTCCGCGAGGATCCTTCCAGCATCATCGTCGCCATGCCCTCCGACCACGTCATTGCCGACGAGGCCGGTTTTCTCGCAGCTGTGCAGGTTGCGAGACAGGTCGCTTTGACAGGGCGCCTCGTGCTTTTCGGTATAAAACCGGAAACACCGCATACGGGCTATGGCTATATTCGGCGCGGCAAAGCTATCGAGGGGTTCGAGCGGGACGCATTTCTCGTCGAGGCGTTCACGGAAAAGCCGAGCGCATCCACGGCACAGGAATACATCAATAGCGGCCATTATTTCTGGAACAGCGGAATTTTCGTTCTCAACACGCGGACATTCCTCAGTGAGTTGGAGCGGCTGGCGCCTGAAATCCTTGAATTCGCTCAGCTCGCATTGGACAATGCCGTCGAGGACATTGGCTTCTTGCGCCTCGATCGCGAAGCCTTTGTAAAATGCCCCAATATTTCCGTTGACTACGCAGTGATGGAAAAAACGGCCCGTGCCGCGATGGTTCCGATTGACATCGGATGGAATGATGTCGGGTCGTGGTCATCGCTGTGGGAAATTGCCCCGCGCGATGAGAAAGGCAATTACGTCAGCAACGGCGATGTTTTGTTCGAGGATACCGAAAATTGTTATGTGCACAGTGAAAAATCGCTGGTTTCTGCGATAGGGGTAAAAAATCTGGTTATCGTCGACACGCCTGATGCGCTACTCGTTGCCGACAAGGATCGCGCGCAAGACGTTTCCAAGATCGTCTCACGACTGAAGCAAACGAACCGGCGAGAGCAGGAACAGCATCTGCGGAACTATCGCCCGTGGGGTTATTTCGAAACGCTTTCACTGGGGCCGCGCTTCCAGGTGAAGCTCCTTCACGTAAAGCCGGGCGGCAAGCTTTCGATGCAAATGCACCATCACCGTTCGGAGCATTGGGTGGTGGTTCAGGGCACGGCCAAGGTGACTATTGGGGACAGTGAACAGCTCGTTCAGGAGAACGAGAGTGTCTACATCACTGCCACGCAATGGCACCGATTGGAAAATCCTGGAAAGGTGCCGCTGGAAATCATCGAGGTTCAGATCGGCACGTATCTCGGGGAGGACGATATCATTCGCGCGGATGATGTTTATCATCGCGCGCCGGAAGAGACGCGTTGACCTGCGTTTCGGTGCAGCAGATCACGCCAGCGCGCTGCGCCGGCGGGGAAGGCTGCGGCTGGCGAGGATCTTGTCGATGCGCCGCCCGTCGAGATCGACAACTTCGAAGCGCCAGCCGTTCGTCTCGATGAACTCGCCTGTCTCCGGCAAATGCTGGAGATGGGCGAGAACAAAGCCTGCCACCGTTTCGTAAGCGCGTTTTTCAGGCAGTTTGATTCCGAGCTTGTCCGCCATTTCGTCGGCGGGCATGGAGCCGGAAAGTAGCCAGGAGCCGTCCTCGCGCTCCACAGCCAGGGGTTCTTCACCGGCGGTGTCTGATCGAAATGCGCCGGCGATCGCCTCCAGCACATCGGCTGGGGTCACCAGCCCCTGAAAATTTCCGTACTCATCGTGAATGAGCGCCATCGGCACATCGGCGTTCCGCAGAGTCGCAAGTGCATCCAGCGCATCAGTCGTCTCAGGGATGATAGGAGCCTTGCGCACGAGTTCGCGGATTTCGAAGGGCT
Organism: Hyphomicrobiaceae bacterium; assembly: GCA_002919265.1. Taxonomy (GTDB): domain Bacteria; phylum Pseudomonadota; class Alphaproteobacteria; order Rhizobiales; family Hyphomicrobiaceae; genus ZC4RG25. Next base: position 26,588 of record PKEY01000023.1, read on the forward strand.
TGCCGGAAAGGATCGCGGCCAGCAGCTCGCGCGTCTGGATGACGCCGATCATCTGGTCGATCGAGCCTTCGCCAACCGGCAGACGCGAGTGCGGTGTACTGATCAGCCGCTCCCTGACTTCCTCTTGTGAGCCAGTGATGTCGATCCAGTCGACGTCGGTGCGGGGCGTCATCAGTCCGACGACGGTACGGTCGGCGAGGCGCATGACGCCCGACAACATTTCGCGCTCGCCCGTTTCCAAAACGCCGGCGCGCTCCGCCTCGGCGATCAGGGCCTTGATCTCTTCGTCCGTCACCCGGACCTCCCGTTCCGTCGGCAGGCCGAGGACCTTGAAGATCAAGCGCGTTGAAGCATCGAGCAGCCAGACAGCTGGGGCCGCGATCTTTGCGACCACGATCATGAAGGGAGCTACCGCGCAGGCGACCGACTCCGCATTGCGGAGCGCCAGGTTCTTCGGCACCAGCTCTCCGATGATCACAGAAAGGTAGGTGATGATGACCACGACGAGGCCGTAGCCAAGCGGTACGGCCACGCGATCTGGCACTCCGGCCTCAGAGAGACGTGCGGCCAGGCTGCCGCCGAAGGCCTCGCCCGAGTACACGCCGCTCAAGATGCCGATGAGGGTAATGCCGATCTGGACGGTGGAGAGAAAACGCCCCGGGTTGGAAGCCAGACTGATAGCGCGGTTGGCGCCCCGGCGCCCGGAAGCAGCTAGGGCTCTCAGCCTCGAAAGCCTCGAAGAGACGATCGCGAGCTCCGACAGCGCGAACAGGCCGTTGAGGAGGATGAGAGCCAGGACGATAAGTATTTCGATCACGTCAATTGCGGCGGACGTGTTCGCGCCCAAGCCACCCCATTCTGAAGGTCGGTTGGATATTAGGTAGCGGTAAGTGGACGGTCAACGTACCACCTTTCCACAGCCGACCAGCGTCAGCGATGAGCCCTATCAGATTTCGGATGCTCGACCACGACGGCGGGGAGTGCAGGGTTGGGCCGCGCTTCCTCTTCGCCATGCAGTTGCATCTGAGCCCTGAAACGGCGAACGCTCACCGGAATCATGGCAAGGTAAAGCAGGGTTCCAATGCTCAGCGTCGCATAGGGGTAGGTGACAAGCAGAGCCACAAGAGCGCCTGCCAGCACGAAAGCCGGCATAACCCATTCGCGCGAGATGCGCTCACCCAGCAACTTGCCTGAGTAGGTCGGGATCGTGCTCACCATGAGAAACGCCACAAGCAGAATGTAGGCGAGCATGGCGTAGATCGCCCAACCGCTGCGGGTGGTGAGCAAGCCCAATTGCTCGAGATAAACTGGCAGGAGAGCGATGATGGCCCCTGCCGGCGCAGGCACGCCGGAGAAGTAGTTCGATTGCCATTTGGGCCGCTCGACGTCGAGGACTGCATTGAACCTGGCGAGCCGCAGTCCGCACGCCACGGCCAGCAGAAGCACCACGATCCAGGCAAGCCCGCGCATGCCGGGCGTTTCCCAGGCCCCCCAGGTGAACAGGACGATGGCCGGGGCAACGCCGAAGTTTACGAAGTCAGCGAGGCTGTCAAACTCCGCTCCAAAACGCGAGGAGGCTTTCAAGAGGCGCGCAACCCGCCCGTCTACGCCGTCCAGGAGAGCAGCAAAGACGATGGCAGCCAGTGCCAGCTCATACCGGCCCTCGATGGCCATGCGGATGGCGGTCAGGCCCGCGCAGAGGCCCACAAGCGTGAAGAAATTGGGGATGAGCATGCGGACGGGCACCTGCCGGTACTTGAACAGCGGCCGGCGCCTGCGGCGGCGCGTCTCCTCCTCCAATCTCGTCACCAGCGGGTCCATGGTGTCCATCCCGTCAGCGGCTCCGAATTCTCAGCAGCAAGCCCTGCCTCTTAGTGGCGGCGCGCCTCGCGCTCCGGCTCATCCGACTTCAGGTCTGCGAGCACGGTCTCGCCGGCAACTGCACGTTGGCCGACTGCAACCAGCGGACGCCCCTCAGGCGGCAGATACACATCAACCCGGGAGCCGAATCGGATCAGCCCGATGCGCTGGCCGACGCCAACGGTATCACCTTCACTTACGAACGTCACAATCCGCCGCGCCACGAGCCCGGCGATTTGCACCACGCCGATTTCGGCACCGGAAGGCATCATGATGACGAGAGCGCGGCGCTCGTTTTCCTCACTCGCCTTGTCGAGCTCGGCGTTGAAGAAAGCACCTGGCGTGTAAACCGAACGGGTAATGCGACCGGCGACGGGTGACCGGTTCACGTGCACGTCGAAGATGGAAAGGAAAATCGAGATCCGAGGGCGAAGCTCGTCGCCCAGCCCCAGTTCCTGCGGTGGACGAACACGCTCGATGGCGCAGATGCGGCCATCGGCGGGCGCGATGACGAGGCCTTCGCGCAGGGGCGTCACCCGATCCGGATCGCGGAAGAAATAGGCAACCCACACCGTGATCGCCGCGGAAACCCAGCCGAGCGGCGGCCAGAGCAGAAAAAAGAGGAGAGTTACGCCAAGACCGATGGCCACGAATTTGTGGCCGTCGCGGTGAATCGGAGCGAACGAATCCGCGATCGTGCTGAGAAGGCTGCGGTTCTCGGACACGGGGCTATGGTCTCCAGCGCTAAGAAATCAGTTGATCGTGTTTAACGCCGAGGGCAGGTGCTCGCCAGTGGCATGTCGCCCCGCACACACAGGCATCTGCAACCGCAAATACCAGCCACCTCGTCCGAAATTGAGACCGAGCTATTCGATCGGCACGGCCACAAACCGCATGTCGCCCTTGCCGTCCTCGACGCGCAGCAGCACCGCCTTCCTGCCGGCGCGGCGGACTTTCTCCACGCTCTTGTTCAGATCGTCAGCGGTCGACACTTCCTCCTGGGCCACCTCAACGATGACGTCGCCGACCTTGACGCCCTTTTGCGCGGCCGGGCTGTCCGGATCGATTTCGGTGACAAGCAAACCTTTGATCTTCTTGTCGATGCCGTGTTTACGCCGCAACTCGTCCGTCAGTGGAGTGACCTTCAGGCCCACCAATCCGCGCCCGGGCCCGGGCGCCGGCTTGACGTCGCCTGTATCCGGAGTGGTCGAGGGAACGTTCACGTCTGACTTCTCGTCCTCCATGAGCCGTCCGACGACGACCTTAAAGGTCTTTTTCTCGCCTTTGCGCAGTGCCTCGACTTCGACGGTCTTGCCGATGGGCGTCTGAGCCACGATGCGCGGCAGCCCACGCATACTCGTGATCTCCTTGCCGTCAAATTTTAGGATCAGGTCGCCGGGCTCGATGCCAGCCTTCGCCGCAGGGCTGTCAGGCGTTACACCCGCCACCAACGCGCCGGTGTTCTCAGGGACGCCCAACGTTTCCGCGATATCCTCACTGACCGACTGGATGCGAACGCCTAGCCAGCCGCGCCGCGTCTCGCCGTAAAGTCGCAGCTGCTCGATTACGGGCACGGCAATATCCGACGGCACGGCAAATCCGATGCCGATCGAGCCGCCGGTGGGCGAGATGATGGCGGTGTTGATGCCGATGACCTCGCCATTCATGTTGAACAGCGGACCGCCCGAGTTGCCCTTGTTGATGGCGGCGTCCGTCTGCAGGTAGTCGTCATACGGCCCTGAATTGATGTCGCGGGCCTTGGCTGAGATGATGCCGACCGTCACCGATCCTCCGAGGCCGAACGGATTGCCGATTGCCATCACCCAGTCGCCGACACGGATGGCATCCGAAGACCCGAACTTCACCGCCTTGAGCGGCTTCTTGGGCGTCACTTTCAGCAGGGCGAGATCGGTTTTGCCGTCCTTGCCGACCACCTTGTCGACCTTGAGCCGCGAGCCGTCGGCAAAATTGACGATGATCTCGTCGGCGCCCTCGATAACGTGAGTGTTCGTGACGATCAGGCCTTCCTCGGCGTCAATGACGAAGCCGGAGCCTAGGGAGGAAACGCGGCGGTCGCGGCGCGAATTCTTGCCATCCTTGTTGAAGAAGTCCTCGAACAGCTCTTCGAAGGGTGAGCCCTCCGGCACGCTCGGCAGTGGCGTGCCCTCTGGCGATTTCAATGTCTGGGTCGTGGAGATGTTGACAACGGACGGGATGAGCTCCTCGGCCACGTCCGCGACCGAGGCGGGCCCGCGTGCTTCGGCGGCGCCCGCTAACGCAAGCGTGCCGAGAGCGAGGAGCGTTGCCCGAAAGGTCCGGAATACCGCGTTTGTATTCCTCAGATGCGCCAGGGTCGTCATCCCACGTATCCTTTCGACGAGCATGCGCACTTCACCGGCGAGCTCGTGCTCAGCAACGAATCATCATCGACCGGGTTTCCCTGGCGATGCGGGTGCTGCTCAGCCACGAACCAGCCAGACTATGAACACCCCCGCGGCCACGGCGGTCACCCCAGCCGTCCTCAACGCCTGTGGTGAGGCCTCCGCCGCTGCCGTGAGGAGGCGTACTGCAAAATCGGGCGCTGCAGCCCAGAGCAATCCCTCGATCACCAGCACAAGGCCGAGGGCAACAGCGAGATCGCTCATTGTTGTGGCAACGCGACGTTCGGTTTCAATGTTCCTGCTGTGGAAGCCGGCACATTAGTGGCCGGCTTTGTGTCCGTGATCGACTCCGAGAAGAACCGGAAGAAGTCACGGAAGGTGTTGGAATCCGGTGAGATCACGAGCCGCGTATCGCCACGGCGCAAAGCCGTCTCATAGGCCTCCATGGACCGGAGGAACTGATAGAACTCCGGATCCTGACTGAAGGCCTCGTTCGAGATCCGCGCGCGTTCGGCGTCACCTTCACCTTTCAGACGACGTGCGTCGCGCTCGGCTTCCGCCTTCATGACGGCGACCTGCCGGTCGGCTTCAGCGCGAATGCGGCGAGCCTCTTCTTCACCACGGGCGCGGAATTCAGCCGCCTCGCGTTGGCGGTCGGTCTTCATGCGCTCATAGATCGAGGCCGAGTTCTGCGGTGGCAGGTCCACGCGCTTGGTGCGGACGTCAACCACCTCGATGCCAAAGTTCCGCGCCTCGTTGTTTACCTGCTCCTTGATCATGTTCATGAGCTGGGCGCGGCGATCGCGAACGGCGTCAGCGAAGGAAGCCGAACCGAGCACGCGCCGCAGCGAGCTGTCCAGAATGGGACCGACGCGGGACTTGACGCCCAGCTCGTTACGGACCGTCTGGTAGTACTTGAGCGGATCGACGATGCGGTACCGGGCGAAGCTGTCGACGATCAGCTTGTTCTGGTCCGATGAGAAAAGCTCCTGCGGGGTGGTATCGAGGTCCAGAATTCGCTTGTCGAAGTACTCGACCGTTTCCACGATCGGCAGCTTCCAGTGAAGGCCGGCCACATCGACGATGCGTTTCGGCTTGCCGAACTCAAGCACCAGGGCTTGCTGGTGCTGCCTCACGACGAAAGCCGAAAGGTAGACACCAACTGCCGCGAGGCCGAGCGCGACGAGAAGTGCAGTCAAACTTGCGCGCATGATCGGAGCCCTCACTGCTGTTGTTGTGGTTGTCTTCTGGGCTGCAACTGGTCCAGCGGCAGGTAAGGCACGACGCCCTGGCTGCCAGCGCTGTCGAGAATGATCTTGTCCGTCGAGGACAGCACGCGCTCCATCGTCTCCAGATAGAGCCGCTGGCGCATCAGGTCCGGCGCCTTGCGATATTCCGCGAGAACGTTGAGGAAGCGGTCGGCCTCACCCTGGGCCTCAGCGATGACGCGCTCCTTGTAGGCCTGCGCTTCCTGGAGGATGCGCTGCACTTCACCGCGCGCCTCGGGGATGACCTTGTTCGCGTAGGCGTGGGCCTGGTTGATGATGCGCCGTTGGTCGATGGCCGCTGCCGCAACGTCACGGAAGGCGTCGATCACCTGGGCAGGCGCCTCGGCCCGCTGCATCTGAAGCTGGGTGATGTTGATGCCCGAGTTATAGCTGTCGAGCGCCCGCTGAACGAGCTCGCGCACCTCCTGCTCGATCTGTGAGCGTTTCTCGGTCAGCACGTCCTGAACTCGGCTCTTGCCAACGACCTCGCGCATGGCGCTTTCAGCCACTTCCTTAACGGTCTTTTCCGGGTTCTCGATGTTGAACAGGTAGGCTGCGGCGTCCTTGATGTTCCAGAGCACGACGAAACCGATGTCGACGATATTCTCATCGCCGGTCAACATCAGGCTTTCATCGAGAACTTCCTGGGACTGGACGGCTCTGGATCTGTTGTCGGTTGCGCCGCGGAAGCCAATCTCGGTCCGGTTAGCGACCGTTACCTTGGGCAGCAGCACTTCCTCGATGGGGTAGGGCAGGCGGAAGTGCAGGCCCGGCGGCTCCTGCCGATCGAACTTGCCGAAGCGCAGCACGACGCCAAGTTCATCGGGGCGTACGGTAAACGTGAAGGCATAGAACCCGACCACAGCAAGGGCCACGGCAGCAAGAAGCAGGATCAGTGGCCCCGGAACGCCGGAGCCATGCATCACCTGCCTGACCTTGTCCTGGCTCCTTTTTAGGATCTCCTCGAGATCCGGCTGGTTGCCTCCGCCGGAGCCCTGACCCCAGGGGCCGCTGCCCCACGGGCCACCGCTACCGCCACCGCTTTTCCAACCGCCGCCACCACTACTTTGATTGTTCCAAGGCATCGAACAGTGTTCTCACTTCCTGCTGTGTGCTGGGTGTGCCAAATCGCGCCTGCCGCGGGCCGCGGGGCGCCAGATCGAGCGTATTCGTCAAAACGAGTTATAGGGGACAGGCCTCGCCCGCGCAAACTGAACTCCAGCAAATGTGGTGAGGCCCGTCGGGGCTTCAAGCATTGTTCAACGGGAATCGGGTTAAGCTAGCGTTTCCGCTCAAGGATCAGGAGAGTTGCAGCGAACTCATCTCGGTCCGTCTTCGGCAGCGGTTCCCGGCTTCGCTCACACCATTCGGCGAGGTTGAGTTCAGGCAAGAAGGTATCCCCGTCTGGGTTGCCGTGGACGCGCGTGAGGTAGATGCGATGAACGAGCGGCAGGGCCTTCCGGAAAACCTCCGCCCCGCCGATAACCATGATCTCGTTTTGTCCTGAGCTTGCAGCCGCGGCGCGAGCCCTTTCGATGGCAGCGGCGAGCGAATTGGTAACGATCACGCCTTCTGGCGCGAAATGCGGATCGCGGCTCACGACGATGTTGTCCCGCCCAGCCAGCGGCTTGCCGATGGACTGGAAAGTCTTCCGCCCCATGATGACGGGTTTGCCCATCGTGATGCGCCGGAACATGCGGAGGTCGGACGGTATGTGCCACGGCAGCGCCCCCTGGCGGCCGATGACGCCGTTCTCAGCGGCGGCGACGACGAGAGCGATTTCGATGCTCGGGCGTCCCTGGTCTTGATCCGTCATACCGCCACCGGCGCCTTGATGTGGGGATGAGGATCATAGCCCACGAGCTCGAAGTCCTCGTACCTGAAATCGAAAATGTTCTTCACG
>PKEY01000072.1 GCA_002919265.1 Hyphomicrobiaceae bacterium
CCGGCGAGAATAAAGAACGGCACAGCCAGCAGCGGGAAGCTGTCGACGCCGCCCGCCATCCGATGCAGCACCACGAAGTCGGGAATTCCCGTGAGGAAGTGCGTGTAGAGGAGGGAGGAGCCGGCGAGCGCAATGAAGATCGGCACGCCGAGCATGAGCAGAACAAGGAAGGAGATCAGCAGCAGCCCCATAACGCGTCGCTCCCCTTAGTCGATGTTGGAGGTGCTGCCTATGGAGGCGTAAGCTGTCTGCCAGCCATCCCTGGCATTGCGCCAGAGGCGCTGCAAAGCGCGCAGCAACATCAGGAGGCAGCCGAAAGCGATTGGCCCGTAGACGAGGCTCATCGGCAGATCGATGACTGTCATCCGTTGGAGATGCATGCGCTGGGTGACCGTGAGGGAGAAGTAGAAGAGCAGCCCGATGAAGGCGGCCTGGATCACTTCCACGATCGCCAGGAGAATCCGCGCGCCGCGCGGCGGGAGGAAATGAAAGAAGACCTCTACTGCGATGTGAGCGCCTTTGCGGACCACGATGGCCGAGCCGAGGAATGTCAGCACCATCAGCAGGTACCGCGCGATTTCCTCGGTCCAGGCGAGGCTGTCGTTCAGGACGTAGCGCGTAAAGAACTGCAGGAAGACAATGAAGGCGAGCACCCAGAAGAGGCCGAAGGCGAACCAGTCGTCCGGGTAGTGTTCAATCTGGATTTCTTCGTCCTCAACGTGGATTAGATGCTCGTCCGGGTGCCCTTCCTGTTGCTGCACGAGACGTCCTCCCTGCCAGCTGAGTGCAATAACTTCAGGGCAGGCGACATCGCTGCCGCCCGCCCCAGCCATGTTCTCTGCTCGCTACTTCAGCGCTAGGAACGCTTCGTACTGCTCTTTCGTCCAACCGGCTCCGGCATCCGGGTCGTTATGAAGGGGCTTCGCTGCTGCAATAAACGCTTCCCGATCCACCTCGACGACCGTCTTGCCCAACTTGCGGAACTCGTCCACTAGCTTCTGCTCGGAAGCTCGAATGGCTTCAGTCGCCTTGCTGGCCGCCTCCATCAGCACCTCATTGAAGATCTGCTTTTCGTCGTCAGTCAGCTGCGGCCAGACGTGGCCACCGACGATTGTCAGGAGAGAGTCTGTGATGTGGGCAGTCAGCATGATGTGGCTCTGCACCTCGTAGAACTTCTTGGCCATGATCGTCGGCAGCGGGTTCTCCTGGCCATCGATGGTGCCCTGCTGCAGAGCCAGATAGACCTCCGCGAAGGCGATCGGCGTCGCGTTGGCCCCGACGGCCTTGGGGAACATGAGGTACAGTGGCGCCGGCGGTACCCGGAGCTTCATGCCTTTCATGTCCTCGGGCTTCTTGATCTCGCGGTTGGCCGTCAGCATGCGCTGGCCGTAGTAGGTGATCGAGACGACCTTGTGCCCCGTCTTGTCCTCGTAGCCCTTGGCCACCTCGCGGAAGAGCTGGGAGTCGCGATACGCTTTCCAGTGATCGAAGTCGCGGAGAATGAACGGCGTGTTCGAAATCGAAATCGGCTTATGGATGGAGCCCGCGAACGCTACGCTGGTGTAGATGATGTCGACAGTGCCGAGGCCAAGCCCTTCATTGATTTGGTTTTCGTTGCCGAGCTGTGAGGCCGGGAAGACCTGGATCTCGTACTTGCCGTTGGTGCGCTTCTTGATCTCTTCGGCGGCCCACAACGCCTCTGTGTGATAGGGTTCGTTGACTTCGTAGACGTGCGCCCACTTGAGCGTTGTCTGCGCGGCTGCTGGAAGGCCGGTTACGGCCAGCGCAGCGAGCGCAAGTGATCCGCGGATCAGTTGATTTCGGGTGATCTTCATTCTGTTTTTCCTCCCTGGGTTAGAGCTCTGCGACCGGCCTGCAATTCAACTTCTCGATGAAGCGGCTCCCACAACTTATGGTCAGTTCGAGCATCTGTTGTCAGATGATATGATAACTCCATAATTACTGGCAAGGATAAGCTCCCCCGCCAATTGTTCTCCTTCGTGGCCAATCAGGCACATAGCAAACTTCGGCTTGGGCGTGCTTTTGTGTGCCTGTTCCCAAGGGTGCGATTTTAGAGGCCCACAAGCAACTTAGGCTGTGTTCAAGTTGCGGGTGAAGTTCCTTAGATCCGCTTGGCAAACTTGCCCAATGAATAGGCATAGCGGCAGCAAGGTACGACCAATCGCAGCGGTCACCGGCCCCGAACGCGGAGCGCCAACAAATTGCCGAATTTATGGAATGTCTACGCTCCCCCCGGTGTGCCTTGCGGGCATATCTCACACGCACATACGAGGGCTTGAAGCTTCGCGAGGGTTTCGGCATCTACTCTGGGCCCGGATCACGAGCGCGGGCGTCTGTTTAAAAATCCCATCGCACTCGTGCGAGCGAGTAGCAGGTGAAAACTGCTTGGGGTGGCGCGCAAGGCTGGCTGATCGCATGAGGTAGCGGCGCTTTTCGCGTCGACCCTTCGTTTCGCTGCATATCAGGAATTCTCACCGATGACCGTCCTCAAATGGTTCAGGTATGGAGTGGCCGCGGTCGGCCTTCTTGCCGTGTCGGCCCAGGCACTGGCCGCTGACCCTAAGGCCACGCCGCCTCCGGTCACCGTGAGCATCATCACCACCCAGAAGGAAGACCTTCCGATCATGAATGAGCTTCCCGGCCGCATCGCGCCGATGCGGATCGCGGAGGTGCGTCCCCGGGTCTCCGGCATCGTGATCGAGCGGGTCTTCACGCAGGGCAGCCTCGTGAACGAGGGCGACGTGCTCTACCGGATCGATCCGGAGCCCTTCAAAGTGCAGGTCGACAGCGCCAAGGCCACACTGAGCCGCGCCAAGGCCGCGCAGCTGCGTGCCCGCCAGCAGGCGGACCGCCAAAGGGAATTGCGTGAGCGTAACATTTCGAGCTCGCAGCAGCTTGAGGAAGCTGTGGCGGCGCTCGCCCAGGCCGATGCGGATGTTGCTGCGGCGGAAGCCAACCTGAAAGCGGCCCAGCTCAACCTCCAGTACACTGAGGTTCGCGCACCGATCTCGGGCCGTATCGGACGTGCGCTCATCACCGAGGGCGCATTGGTGAGCAGCGCCGACAAGCTGGCCACCATTCAGCAGCTCGACCCGGTCTACGCGGACTTCACGCAGTCGGTGAATGAGCTTCGGGCTCTGCGCCGTGCGGTCAAGGAAGGTACTGTTGCAAGCATCAGCGAGGACGAGGTGAAGGTGCAACTTCGCTTCGACGATGGCAGCGAGTACCCGTACCCCGGCCGGCTGCTATTCTCCGAGGTGACCGTAGATACCACCACGGGTCAGGTCATCATGCGTGGCCAATTCCCGAATCCGGAAGGGGATCTGCTGCCCGGCATGTATGTCCGCGTGCTCCTGGAGCAGGGCATCCAGCGCGATGTCATCGCGATTCCGCAGCAGGCCGTGCAGCGCGATCCCTCCGGCCGGTCACAGGTCTACGTCGTGAGGTCGGATGGCACCGTTGAGCTGCGGACCGTCCGCACTGGTCGTGTCACTGGCAACAGATGGGTCATCGAGGAGGGGCTGGCTGAGGGCGAGCGTGTCGTGGTCGAGGGTTTCCAGAAGATTCGCCCGGGTGCCGTCGTCAACGCTCAGGCGTGGAAGCAGGACCCAAACCAGCCGACGCGCACCGCCAACAGGGCTGATCCTGGGCAGGGCAGCCCTCAATAGTCGAATAGCAAGGCAGTACTTCCGATGCCGAGTTTCTTCATTGATCGGCCCATCTTCGCTTGGGTCGTGGCCATCTTCATCATGCTGGCGGGCATCATCGCCATTCCGCTCCTGCCAGTTTCGCAGTACCCGAAGGTGGCCCCGCCCCAGATTTCGATCACTGCCAACTACCCTGGCGCGTCACCTGAGGACATGTACCTCAGCGTTACGCGGCCGATCGAAGAAGAGCTCAACGGCGTTCCTGGGCTGATCTACTTCGAGTCCACCTCGGACTCCTCGGGGCGCATCAATATCACGGCCACGTTTGCGCCCGGCACGCCGATCGGTGAAGCACAGGTCGAGGTGCAGAACCGCGTCCGGCGGGTCGAGCCGCGCCTGCCCCAAGCCGTCGTCGACCAGGGGATGCGCATCGAACAGGCTGGCGCGGGCTTCCTACTGGTGATCGCGCTTCGTTCGCCCGATGGCTCTTACGATGCCGTTGCCCTCGGCGACTACCTGAACCGCAACGTGATCGGCGAAATCCGGCGTATCGAAGGCGTCGGCAGCGCCACGCTTTTCGCCACGCAGCGGTCAATGCGCGTCTGGATGGATCCGGACAAGATGCTAGGCCTTAACCTGACGGCCGGCGACATCATTGCCGCCATCCGCGCCCAGAACGCACAGGTCGCCGCCGGCCGCATCGGTGCTCAGCCGAACCCGCTCACCCAGCAAATTACGGCGAACGTCCTCGTCAAAGGGCAGCTTACCTCGCCTGAAGAGTTTGGATCGATCGTGCTCCGGGCCAATCCGGATGGCTCGCTCGTCCGCCTACGTGACGTGGCGACAATCGAGATCGGCGGTGAGAGCTACAACTTCTCTACGCGATTGAACCGTCAGCCCACGGCGGGCATCGGCGTGCAGCTTTCGCCGACGGGCAACGCGCTTGCCACGTCCCAAGCCATTCGCGCGAAGATGGAAGAGCTGGCCAAGTTCTTCCCGCCGGGCCTCGAGTACTCCATCCCCTACGACACGTCGCCGTTCGTCAAGGTTTCCATCGAGAAGGTGCTGCACACGCTGGTTGAGGCGGTGGTGCTTGTCTTCCTGGTGATGCTGCTCTTCCTGCAGAGCTTCCGGTACACGGTCATTCCTACGATCGTTGTGCCGGTGGCGCTGCTTGGCACCTGCGCCGTGATGCTGGCGACCGGTTTCTCCATCAACGTGCTCACCATGTTCGCGATGGTGCTCGCCATCGGCATCCTCGTCGATGACGCCATCGTCGTGGTCGAGAACGTCGAACGCATCATGTCGGAGGAAGGCCTGCCACCGCGCGAGGCAACGCGTAAGGCGATGGGGCAGATCACCGGCGCAATCATCGGCATCACGCTGGTGCTCGCGGCGGTGTTTGTGCCTATGGGCTTCTTCCCGGGCGCAGTCGGCGTCATCTACCGACAGTTCAGCCTGACGATGGTGGTCTCCATCCTGTTCTCGGCGTTCCTCGCCATGTCGCTGACGCCGGCGTTGTGTGCGACGTTGCTCAAGCCGGTGCCAGCAGGTCACCACCACGCGAGGGGCGGTTTTGCCGGTTGGTTCAACCGCAATTTCGAAAGGACGACCCGGGGCTACACCAGTGTCGTTGCGCGGGTCGTTCGGCGCGCTGGCCGATTGATGGTGATCTATCTCGCTCTCCTCGCTGGCCTGGGATGGGCTTATCTGCGCCTGCCGACGGCGTTCATTCCGAACGAGGACCAGGGCTATCTCATCGTCGACATTCAGACGCCGCCGGAGGCCAGCGCCAACCGCACTCTCGATGTGATCAAGCAGGTCGAGGATGCGTTCCTTTCCGACGAGGCCGTGGAGCGTATCTTCGCCATTCAGGGCTTCAGCTTCTCCGGCGCCGGGCAGAACGCCGGCCTTGCCTTCGTCACGCTCAAGGATTGGAGCGTGCGTGGTCCTGAGAATTCGGCAGCTGCGATCGCGGCGCGGGCGAACGCGAAGCTTTGGCAAATCAGGGACGCGGTAACCTTCGCCCTGTCCCCGCCGCCTATTCAGGGCCTTGGCACGACGAGCGGCTTCACGTTCCGTCTCCAGGACCGCGGTGGTCTGGGACAGGCGGCGCTTGCGTCGGCGAGAGATCAGCTACTGGCTGCGGCATCGCAGAGCCCCGTGCTGACGGGCCTGCGCGTGGAAGGTCTGCCCGACGCGGCCCAGGTCCACCTGATCATCGACCGCGAAAAGGCGAACACCTTTGGGGTGGCCTTCTCGGACATCAACGCGACGATCTCGGCCAACCTTGGCTCGAGCTACGTGAACGATTTCCCGAATGCCGGGCGCATGCAGCGCGTCGTCGTCCAGGCAGACGAGCGGGCGCGCATGCAGACGGAGGATCTGCTTAAGATCAACGTGCGCAATGCTGCCGGCGGAATGGTGCCGTTGTCGGCTTTCGCCCACGTGGAGTGGGTGAAGGGGCCGATGCAGGTGGTTGGCTACAATGGCTATCCGGCAGTCCGTATCAGCGGACAGGCGGCGGAGGGATACTCCTCGGGTGACGCGATTGCCGAAATGGAGCGGCTCGCGGCCAATCTCCCGCAAGGTTTCGGCTACGAGTGGACCGGGCAGTCGTTGCAGGAGATCCAGTCCGGTGCGCTCGCGCCACTGCTGATCGGGCTCAGCATCCTGTTCGTGTTCCTGCTGCTGGCGGCGCTCTACGAAAGCTGGACGATTCCGCTCGCCGTCATGCTTGTGGTGCCGCTGGGCGTCATCGGCTCAGTGACGGCGGTGACGCTGCGAGGCATGCCGAACGACGTCTATTTCATGGTCGGCCTCATCGCCATCATTGGCCTGTCAGCGAAGAACGCGATCCTCATCGTCGAGTTTGCTAAGGATCTGCGGAAAGAAGGTATGTCCATCTACGAGGCCACCATCGAGGCGGCGCGCCTGCGCTTCCGCCCGATTTTGATGACCTCGCTTGCCTTTACGCTCGGCGTAGTGCCGCTCGCAGTCGCGACCGGAGCCAGCGCGGCCAGCCAGAACGCGATCGGCACCGGTGTGTTGGGTGGCATGATCTCGGCCACGGTGTTTGCCGTGTTCTTTGTGCCGGCATTCTTCGTATTCGTCATGCGCTTGTTCGACCGATCCGCTCGGGAAGAGCTGCGTAAGCTGGCTCAACAGCCGGAGGAGGCGAAGCCGGCGGCAGCCGCAAGTGTCGAGGCCTAGGCCGTCGAGCTGTGGTGCAATTGAGAGCTTCAGAAAGCGGCCGCGCCCTAGCGGCCGCTTTTTCTATGCACGTGTCCCACCATCGAGAGTGGGAGCACGACGCGAAATGCAAGGGCAGGAGTGCGGCTCAACGCTCGATAAACAGGCAAGCGGAAAAAGGGGTGCCCACGTAACGACGAACCGAACGCTCACGTCCCTTTTGGATTTTGCGTTTAGAAAACGGCGCTCTGCTGCTTCATGCGCTCACTGCGCGCCCGCAGGAGCTCGACGACGACCAGCAGCAGCACCGCCAAGAGAGTCAGCATGACAGCAACAGCCGCGATCGTCGGGTTGAAGCTGTCGCGCAGGCCAGAGAACATTTCGCGCGGGATTGTCCTCTGATGCGGCGCGCCGAGCAGCAGCACCGTCACGACCTCATCAAAGGACGTCGCGAACGCGAACAGGGCACCCGACGCGACGCCTGGCGCGACGAGCGGCAGCATCACCCTGCGGAAAACCATGAGCGGTGGTGCTCCGAGGCTCGCGGCGGCGCGGGCGAGATTACGATCAAACGAAGCGAGGGCTGCTGAAACCGTCACGACCGGGAACGGCGCGCCCAATGCCGCATGCGCAATGATGAGGCCAGTGTATGACTGCGTGAGCCCGTAGGGCGCGAAGAAGAAGTAAAGCCCGACGGCGACGATCACGATGGGCACGACCAGCGGCGAAAGCAGCAGCGTTGTGATGGCCGCTTTTCCGCGGAAATCGGCCATGGACAGGCCTATTGCCGCCATAGTGCCGAGCACGGTTGCGATCAGCGTGGCCGGAATGCCGATCAGAAGCGAGTTCATCACGGCGATGCGCCATTTGTCGCTCGAGAACACCGCCTCGTACCAGCGAGTGGTGAAGCCGCGGAGCGGATAGGTCAGGAATTCCGAGTCGTTCACGGAGAGCGGCATGATCGCCACAATCGGGGCGATCAGGAAGAAGAAGACCAGCGTGGCCGCAACGATCAGCACGATGCGGGCAACCTGCTCGGTTCTGGTCCTTGCGCCGTGCATCGCTGCTTACCCGAGTTTCACCTGACCAATGCCCACGAGCTTGGCGTAGACCATGTACAGGATGGCTGTTGCCGTGAGCAGCAACACACCCAGTGCCGCGGCGAGCCCCCAGTTCGCGCTGGATGTCGTGTAGAAGGCGATGAAGTGCGCCAGCATCTGGTCGTCAGCACCGCCGACGAGCGCTGGGGTCACGTAGTAGCCGAGCGCCATGATGAACACGAGCAGCACGCCCGCGCCGACGCCGGGTAGCGTTTGCGGCAGGTAGACCCTAATGAAGGCGATCGCCGGGTGGGCGCCGAGAGACAAGGCGGCCCGCATGTAGGTAGGCGGAATAGCCTTCATGGTCGCGACCATTGGCAGGATCATGAAGGGCAACAGAACGTGCGTCATCGCCACAATGACGCCGGTGCGGTTGAAGATCAGGCGAACCGGCCCGCTTGTGATGCCGAGCGCCTGCAGCATGTCGTTGACGAGCCCCTGGTCCTGCAGAAGCACGATCCACGCGGCTGATCGCACGAGCAAGGAGGTCCAGAACGGGAGCAGCACGAGGATCATCAATAGGCCGGCGATGCGCTTTGGCGCGTTGGCCACGAGGTAGGCCACGGGAAAGCCGAGTATCAGGGCAAGCACCGTGACAGTTGCCGAAATCAGCAGCGTGCGGCCGAGAACCTGCAGATAAAGGGACCTTTCGGGCGGACGACGGACGATCTTGTCCTTTTCATTCCTTTCCAGGTCGAGCGCGGTCAGCAGGTAGTAGTCGGTGAATGGCCCCGCAGCCTGGGAAATGGCGATCCACGTCTTGCGGTCGCCCCAGGCGGGATCAATTTCGATGAGACGCGCGCGCCAATCGGCCGGCTCGTCCGTCTGGCGGCGCAGCTCGCGCGCCGTGTTCATGACCAGGCTGCGGCCGTTATCCAAAGCATAGTTCAGCCGACGCGCTGCAACGGCAATCGTGCGCTCCTGTGCGGATTGCCGAATATCCTCGGCGAGTGCCCGATACATCTCGGGCGTCGGCTCCGAGACGCGATCCCAGACCCAAACCTTCGTCAGCGCGGTCGTACGCGGCCAGACTTCGGACAGCTCCGTATCCACCAGCGAGCGCCGCAGCATGTCGCCGATGGGGAGAACGAAAAAGACAAGAAGGAAAAGGAAAAGCGGTGCGACAAGCGCAAAGGCAATGAGCCGGCGGCGGCGCTCGGCCCGCTTTAGATCTCGAAGTAATGCCTTTTGTGGATCCATCCGCTTACCGACAAAAACAGCCGGGAGCACGTGCCCCCGGCTGCCGCAATCACGTCAGTTCTGAGCTGCCCAAGTGTTGAAGCGCTCGGTCAAGCGATCGATGTTCTCGATCCAGAACCGGTCCGAGATGTGCACCGCATTCTTGAGGTTGTCCGGGTGCGTCGGCAGGTCGGTCAGCCGCTTCGGATCGATCTTCTCGTTCGCCTTAACGTTGGTGACACCGTAGGCGATGTGGTCGGGCAGCTTCGCCTGGTTCTCGGCGCGGCCGGCGAATTCGATGAACTTGTAGGCGTCGTCAACGTTCGGTGACGTCTTCAGGATAACCCAGCTGTCGAGTGTGAACAGCGAGCCGTTCCACTGAATGCCGAAGTTGCGCTTGTCCTCGCGGTTCGCGGCGTCGATGCGGCCATTGTAGGCAGAGGTCATGACGACCTCACCGGAGGCCAGGAGCTGCGGCGGCTGGGCGCCGGACTTCCACCAGATGAGATCCTTCTTGATGGTGTCCAGCTTCTTGAAGGCCCGCTCAATGCCTTCCTCGGTGGAAAGCACCTTGTAAACGTCGGCCGGCGGCACACCATCAGCCATCAGAGCGATTTCGAGGTTCGTCTTCGGTCCCTGACGGAGAGCGCGCTTGCCCGGGAACTTCTGCGTATCGAAGAAGTCGGCCCAGCTGGTTGGCGGCGTCTTCAGCTTGTCTTTGTCGTAGGCGAGGACGAAGTTGTAGAGAATGTTGCCGACGCCGCATTCATGCTGGGCTTCGGGGATGTAGCTGTCCTTGCCGCCGACGCGATCCCAGTCGATCGTGAGGAACATGCCCTCGTCGCAGCCGATCTCGAGCTCCTCGCTCTCGACCTGCACCACGTCCCAGCCAGAGTCAGTGCCGCCCTGCACCTTCGACCTCAGCACGCCGACGCCGCCATCCCAGCTCTCGTCGATCATCTGGATGCCGGTGGCAGCTTTGAACGGCTCAAAGAAAACTTTCTTCTGCGCTTCCTGATAGGCGCCGCCCCAGGACACGACAGTCAGCGGCCGGTTCGCCCAGGCGCCAAAGGCCACCAAGCCAACGCTGGCCGCAGCAGCCGCTGCCAGCAATACTTTTCTTTTCGATGTCATACACACCCTCCCAAACAAAAGGGACCTAAGTCTTTATCTGCACGCCGATTTCCGGTGCGGCCACAGACAGGAAAAGCACAGTATTCTTCCTGCTTCACAGCGGCAAGGCGCGTCCGTCGACCTCCCGCCACGAGATCGATACCTCAGACCCTACTGTGAGGCCTTCGCCGCCAATGACTGGCGCCTTGACGATAAAATCGTCCCGCCCGAGGGCATTGAGCCGCACGCGCAGGTGGTCGCCGTGGTAAATCACTTCGAGGACACGGCCAGAGAAGTTGTTTGCAGCCGACCCGTTGGGCTGATTGAGGCGCAGGCGTTCCGGCCTAAGCGAAACCAGGACACGATGGCCAGCCGCGACGCCGGGGCCGGCTTCGGCGATAACCTTGCTGCCGTCGGCCACCACCACCGATGCCATGCCGTCAGCCACTCTCTCGACGGTGCCTTCGAGGCGATTGTTCTCACCAATGAACTGCGCGACGAAGGCTGTATCGGGATGCTCATAGATCGTGCGCGGATCGGCGATCTGCTGGATGCGCCCCTCGTGGAACACGGCGATGCGGTCCGACATGGTGAGCGCTTCGCTCTGGTCGTGCGTCACGTAAACGACGGTCACGCCGAGTTGATCGTGCAGCTGCTTGATCTCGTACTGCATATGCTCGCGCAGCTGCTTGTCGAGTGCGCCGAGCGGCTCGTCCATCAGCACCAGCACCGGCTCGAAAACGAGGGCGCGAGCCAGCGCCACACGCTGCTGCTGCCCGCCTGAGAGTTGGGAGGGCAAACGGTCGCCGAGCTGGGGCAGGCGCACCATGGCAAGCGCCCGGGCAACTTTCTCTCGAATGACGGCCTTGGGAACACCACGCACCTCCAGCGGGAAGGCGAGATTTTCCGCCACCGTCATATGCGGGAAAAGGGCGTAGTTCTGAAACACCATACCGAGGCCGCGTTTATGAGGCGGCACCCGCGTGATGTCCTTGCCCTCGAGCGTGATGACACCGCGCGTGGGGGTCTCGAAGCCGGCAAGCATCATGAGTGTGGTCGTCTTCCCCGAACCCGAGGGGCCGAGGAGCGTCAGAAACTCTCCGCGCCGCACCTCGAGATCCAGCCCGGCGACGACCAGCACAGAACCGTCATAGGTCTTATCGACCTTGTCGAAGCGAACGAAGCCTTCGGATACCCCCATCGAACCTACGATTTTCTATACAAGTGAAGATGCATCGGGCTGCCCGATCCGGCACGACCGGATCGGGCGTCGTTTAGCAGGGGATTGTTTCACCGGCAATTAGATCAAACAATCGCATGTGGCGCCGCGCTTGAGCCGGCAAGGTTCTGCCCCCATCTGAAGGCCGGCGGGCTGCGAAAGCTCCCGCCGTTGATCTTCCTGGAAAGAATCGGTTCAGGTTACACCCCCGCCAGCATTGACGCGCTGGGTCGGGGGACATGATAGTCTAACAGGTCTCGCCTCAGCCTGCCGACTGGAGCGCCATGACTGCACTTGCACTGCAGAAGGGAACGCCTTGGCCCATCCGCTGCATGCAGCTTGCGATGGCTGTGGTCGTCACGTGGACATTCGTCGTAGCACCGGCATTGGCTCAGGGATTTCAGACGCGGGCCAAGCAAGCCATCCTGATCGATGCCGACACTGGCGCCGTTCTTTTCGAGCGGAACGCTGACGAACGTATGCACCCCGCCAGCATGAGCAAGCTGATGACGCTGGTGATGGCCTTCAAGGCCCTCCGGTCGGGGCGCCTCAAGATGGAGGACGAGATCGTCATGAGCGTCAACGCCTGGCGCAATGGCGGGGCGCCCTCCGGCACGTCGGCGATGATGGTGCCCGTTGGCGAGAAGGTGACGGTCTCCGAGCTGCTGCAAGGCATCATCGTCCAATCCGGCAACGATGCGTCCATCGCCATTGCGGAGACTCTGGCGGGCACGGAGGAGGCCTTCGCCGAGCTCATGACGAAGCATGCGCGCGAAATCGGCCTCACATCCTCGACCTTCAAGAATTCAACGGGCCTTTATCACCCGGAGCACCTGATGACGGCGCGAGACCTCGCATTGCTCGCCAAGCACGTCATTCAGGAATATCCCGAGTTTTACCCCATGTTCGCGCAGCCGGATTTCCGCTACCGGCGGCATCGCTTCATAAACCGCAACCCGCTTCTCAACGCGGATCTCGGGGTCGATGGGCTTAAGACTGGCTACATTAAAGAGAGCGGTTACGGGATCGTCGCCTCGGCCAAACAGGACAACCGGCGGCTTATCGTGGTGGTAAACGGGTTGGACACGGCAGCGGCACGCCGGGAGGAAGCCCGGAAATTGCTGGAATGGGGCTTCCGGGCCTTTGGCGAGTTCCGGCTGTTCAACGAGGGTGAAGTCGTCGCGCGCGCCCGCGTTTGGGGAGGCGATCAGTTCTACGTTCCACTTACGGGCGGTCCGGATGGTGTGCAGGTGTGGCTGCCTCGGGCCGTGGCGAACCAGCAGCTGAAAGCGGAGATTATCTACGACAGTCCCTTGAAAGCGCCTATCAAGAAGGGCGACCCCGTTGCCAAACTGCGGGTGAAGAGTGCGTGGAACACAACCAGTGAGGTTCCGCTTTACGCTGCCGAGGACGTCGCGAGAGCGGGCCCCATGCGGCGCGGCCTTGACACACTCGCCTATATGGCTTTCCGGTGGATTCCTTGAGGGTGGGCGCCCGGGACAGGCGCGCTCTAGCGCGTGACAGACGAGGCGTGCCATGGCGAGAGGCAAGTTCATCACGTTCGAAGGCGGGGAGGGCGCCGGCAAGTCCACCCAGGCACAGCTGCTCGCCGAACGCCTGAAAGCCCGCGACATCCAAGTGGTGCTGACCCGCGAGCCGGGCGGCTCTGCCTTCGCCGAGCAGGTGCGTGAGCTGATCCTCGGCTCGAATACCGCAGATCACGGACCGCTTGCCGAGGCTCTGCTTTTCAGTGCGGCACGCGCGGACCATCTGGAGCGGACAATACGGCCGGCCCTTGAGGCGGGCCAGTGGGTGATCTGTGACCGGTTTGCCGACTCGACCCGCGTGTATCAAGGCGTCGCCGGGGGACTTCCCAAGGCCATCATCGAGGCGCTCGAGCGGATTGTCGTGGACGACACGGTGCCTGATCTCACGATCGTGCTCGATCTTCCGGCAACCGACGGACTTGCCCGGGCCCGCGGGCGCGGCAACAACAACTCGAGAGCAAATGCAGGCGGGCCATCCGACAACTACGAGGACCGGCCGCTTTCCTTCCATGAAAGGCTGCGCGACGGATTCCTGATGATCGCTACGGCCGAGCCGGAACGGTGCGTCGTGGTTGATGCGCTGCAATCCCAGGAGGAGGTCGCCGCGCAGGTCTGGAACACCGTCGAAATTCGGCTGCTGCAACAGCAGCAACAGAGTGACTGATGGCGCGCGCTTCCCGTGTTCAAGAAATCGAAGTTGCGCCGGAGGCGGACCGTCTTGAGGGTTTTCCGCACCCGCGTGAGACGCGGCAGCTGTTTGGCCACGTAGCTGCCGAGCGGGAGCTTGCGGCAGCGCTTGGATCGGGCCGCATCCATCACGCCTGGTTAATTGCCGGTCCTGAAGGGATCGGCAAGGCGACGCTCGCCTATCGCTTCGCAGCCTACGCATTGGCCGAGCCGGAAGCCCGTGGTTTTGTATCAGTCTCGCTGGAGCTGCCGGAAAACACTCAGGCGCTTCGCATGGTGCGGGCCATGTCACATCCTGGGCTTCTGGTCATCCGGCGGCCGTGGGATCCGAAGAACAAGCGCTTCGCCACCAATATTCCGGTCGATGAGGTGCGGAAGCTCAGGGCGTTCCTGGCCCACACCGCTGGCGGGACGACCGGGAGTGGCAGCAGCATTGAGCGCGTTGTCATCGTCGACCAAGCCGACGAGCTCAACGTTTCCTCCGCCAATGCCCTGCTGAAGTCGCTCGAGGAGCCGCCGCCGCGCACGCTCTTCCTGCTGATCACGTCGCAGCCCGGACGGCTCCTGCCGACGATCCGCTCTCGCTGTCGGGCGCTGACGCTCGCGCCGTTGGCACCTCAGGATTTGCGTGCCGCAGCCGAGCAGGCCCTGGCAGCTGCTGATGTACAGAGCCCCGCAGAAGATGCGGACTGGCCGCGCCTCATTCATCTCGCACGGGGCAGCGTGCGTCGCTTGCTTGCGCTCGCGACGACCGACGGTCTTGAGCTGGCGCAACGCGTCTTTTCCATTTTCGAGCTACTTCCGAAGGTCGACTGGGCCGCGGCTCATGCGTTCGGGGAGGAGCTGTCGAATGCCGCCAACGAGCAGCGATTCGAAACCTTTTTCGACCTGCTTCTGGACATGAGCGCGCGGCTTGCCCGCGCGGCGGCAACCGGCGAGGGAGATCCTCAGGAGATTGCCCTCGCGCGGCGACTGATCCCGGAGGGCAGGCTTGCCTCGTGGGCGGAGCTGTGGGAAACAGTCGTGCGCGAGAAAGCCGAGACACTCGCGCTCAACCTCGATCGCAAGAATCTTATCTTGGAGACCCTCTCCCGCCTTGAGGGAGCCTCCCGCCGCTGAGCATGTTGCGACAGGGCGGCCCGGCTCGCCTCTCAGATAGAAGCGAACCCATGGCTGCGCCGAAAAATTTCTACATAACGACGGCCATTTCGTACCCCAACGGCGCCCCGCACATTGGGCACGCCTACGAGGCCATCGCCACCGATGCCATCGCCCGTTTCGAGCGGCTGGATGGCAAGGATGTCTTCTTCCTTACGGGTACGGACGAGCACGGCCTGAAGATGAAGCAGACGGCGGCCAGGGAAGGCCTCACCCCGCGTGAGCTCGCCGACCGTAATGCTCCGCGCTTCCAGGCCATGGTGAAGGCGCTCGACATTTCCAACGACGACTTCATCCGCACCACGGAGGAGCGCCACTACCGCTCTTGCGAGGAAATCTGGCGCCGCATGGAGAAGGCGGGGGATATTTATCTCGCGAAATATGCGGGTTGGTACTCGGTTCGTGACGAGGCCTACTACGCCGAGAGCGAGACGACCGTCGGCGAGGATGGCATTCGCCGTGGCCCCCAGGGAACGCCGGTCGAGTGGACGGAGGAGGAATCCTACTTTTTCCGCCTGTCGGCCTACCAGGATCGGCTGCTCGCTCTATACGACGCCAATCCCGATTTCATCCTGCCGCCTGAACGGCGCAACGAGGTCATCAGCTTCGTGAAGGGCGGGCTCGAAGATTTGTCGATCTCGCGCATGACGCTTGACTGGGGTATCCCTGTTCCCGGCAACCCCAAGCATGTGATGTACGTCTGGGTCGACGCGCTGACCAACTACATCACGGGCGTCGGCTTCCCGGACGAGAACCATCCGCGTTGGCGTTACTGGCCGGCCGACCTGCACGTCATCGGCAAGGATATCCTGCGCTTCCACGCCGTCTATTGGCCCGCCTTTCTTATGTCGGCCGGGCTGCCCGTGCAGCACCGCGTCTTCGCCCACGGCTTCCTGTTCAACCGCGGGGAGAAGATGTCGAAGTCCGTGGGCAACGTCATCGATCCATTCGATCTGGTGAAGGCCTACGGCGTCGACCCGCTACGCTACTTCTTCCTGCGCGAGGTGGTCTTCGGGCAGGACGGCAACTACAGCCACGAGGCCATCGTAAATCGCATCAACGCGGATCTGGCGAACGACCTTGGCAACCTGGCCCAGCGTTCGCTGTCGATGATCTACAAGAACTGCGGCGGGACCATCCCGGAGCCGGGCGCGTTCAGCGATGCGGACAGGGCAATTCTCGACGCCACGGATGCGCTTTACGCGCAGGCGCGGGCCGCCATGGACCGGCAGGGTATCAAGCAATACCTCGATGCCGTCTGGACGGTCGTCGCCGATACGAACCGCTACTTCGCCAGCGAGGAGCCCTGGGCCAAGCGTAAGACCGACTTCAAGCGCATGGAAACCATCCTCTATGTGACGGCGGAGGTCGTGCGGCAGGTGGCCATTCTTGCACAGCCGGCGATGCCAAGCTCTGCGAGCAAGCTGCTCGACCTGCTCGGGCAGGATGCTGACGCCCGCACCTTCGCTGCGCTGGGACCGAAGGGGCGCCTCAAGCCGGGGACCAAGATACCTCAGCCCACGGCAGTGTTTCCGCGGTACGTCGAGCCGGAAGACGCGAAGGAAGACAAGGCCTGATGCTCGTCGATCATCATTGCCACCTCGACTTTCCGCAGTTCGCGGCCGAGCGGGATCAAGTCATTGCCCGCGCGGCTGCGGCCGGGGTGGGCGTCATCGTCACCATCTCAACGAGCATCCGCAGGCTGCCGGAGCTGCTGAAAATCGCAGAGGCCTATCCCAACGTCTTCTGCTCTGTCGGCACGCATCCGCACGTTGCGCACGAAGAATTGGATATTCCGGTCGAGGAGATCGTGCGGCTGTCGGAGCATCCGAAGGTTGTTGCGATCGGCGAAGCGGGGCTCGACTACCACTACAAGAACAGCACGCCTGAGGCTCAGGCCGAGGGCCTGCGCCGCCATATTGCAGCGGCGCGCATTACCGGCTTGCCGCTGGAGATCCACTCCCGCGAGGCAGACGAGGACATGGCCTGCATCCTTGAGGAGGAGCACGCGAAGGGGCCCTTCCCGGCGATCCTTCACTGCTTCACCGGCGGACGTGACCTCGCCATGAGAGCGCTGAAGCTCGGGGTGATGATCTCATTCTCCGGCGTAGTCACCTTCCGCAACTCGGACGAACTGCGCTCAATCGCGGCTGAAGTTCCGCTCGACCAAATGCTTGTCGAGACCGATGCGCCATTCCTGGCGCCTGTCCCGCTGCGCGGAAAGACGAATGAGCCGGCCTTTGTCGTTCACACGGCGGAGGTGCTCGCCAAGGTCAAAGGCGTAACTCCGGAGGAGCTCGCCAAGGCGACGACGGAGAATTTCTTCCGCCTGTTCACGAAAGTGCCGCGTACGGAGTTAGCGCCTGCGGCATGAAATACCGGCTGACGATACTTGGCTGCGGTTCCTCGGGCGGCGTGCCCCGCCTCGGAGGCGATTGGGGCCGTTGCGATCCCGAGAACCCGAAAAATCGCCGCTTACGCTGTTCGGCACTCGTCGAAAAGTTCGGTGAGCGTGGGGTAACCACTGTGCTCATCGACACGGGACCGGACCTTCGCGAGCAGCTTCTTTCTGTGCGTCTGCAGGCGCTGGACGGCGTGCTGTACACCCATGATCACGCCGACCACACCCACGGCATCGATGATCTGCGTCCCGTGGCCTACGCCATGAAGCGGCGTGTGCCGGTGTGGTTCGACAAGCGCACGCGCGAGAGCCTCGTCACACGCTTTGCCTACTGCTTCGAGACGCCCCCCGGCGGCAGCTATCCGCCCATTCTTGATGCCAACGACATCAATCCGCCGGAGCCGGTGCGCATTCCCGGCGCTGGGGGCGTGATTGAGGCCATTCCCATCGTCCAGGAGCACGGGGACATCCAGTCCCTCGGCTTCCGGATCGAGAACTTCGCTTATTCGCCCGACATCAGCGGGCTGCCCGAATCCTCCATTCCATTGCTCGAGGGGCTCGACCTCTGGATCGTGGATGCCTTGCGGCCGACACCTCACCCCAGCCATTTCAGCGTGAAACAGGCGCTAGAGTGGATCGAGCGCCTGAAGCCGAAGCGGGCGATCCTCACCCATCTCACGGCGGAGCTCGATTACGCGACCTTGAAGCGCGAGCTGCCGGAAAACGTCGAACCCGCTTACGACGGAATGGTCATCGAGCTTTAGGGACGCGATCGCGGATCGCCTTCCCCGTCTCACAGTGCGAACTCTGCAACAAGCGGCGCGTGATAGGAGCCCGCCGAGCGCAAGCCTTTGCCGAAGCCGACCAGCTCGTCGCCGAGCGTTTCGTTGTGCACCTCGATCTCGCGGAAATATCCGTAGAGCGATCGGCTTACGATGATGTGGTCGAGCATCTGAGGGCGGCCGTGGTGGAGAACGCTCCAGCACCGATCCGCCGGCAGGCTGCGGTCGAGAAGAATGAACGACCCCGGGCTCAGGGCTCCGTTGCCTGTATCCTCCTCCGCGGCGATGGTGATGCGCAGCGCCGTGTCATGATCCTCGGCATTGAAATCTCCGGCAACGGCAATCAGCCGGTGAGGATCCTCGGCAAGCAGCTGATCCAATAGCAACCGCAATTCCAACGCCTGCCCGGCTCGCCGCACCGCTGAAAGGAAATAGCCCTCCGCCCAGCCTCCGATCGATTTCCAGACGAACGGGCTTTGTTTCTGCCCAGGAATGGCGGCAGCCAGCGGGGCACGCAAATGCAGGTTGATGACCGTGAGAAGCCTGCCGTCTGGCAACTCGATTTCGGCGAGAAGCAGCGGCCGGTCGAACAGAATCGGTTCTGGCTTGGAAACCGGCGGGATAGCCGTCACCATCTTGTACATCGGCGGCGGCACCAGCTCGTGCTCAACCTCCCGCCATGACTTTATGGGAAAGCGCGAGAGAGTTACGAGGTTGTGCACGTCCGCGACGCCGATCCCCTCCGGTCCTGTTGTGGAGATCCGGTGGTAGTCGGCGTACTGGGTGCCTTCGAGAAGCATGTCGAGCGCCAACAGCACGCGCTCCGGCCGGTCGGGAACGTGTTGGCCGTTCACCTCCTGGAGACACAGAACATCCGCATCGAGACGGGCGAGGGCAGGGCGCAAGGCTTCCGCGCGCAGTTCAATCGGGATTTTCGACTTCGGCGGCAGGTCAAGACTTTCCAAATTGAACGTCGCCAGTCGCATACGATGCTCCCCGTTCCAGGGCCGTGGAGAATGTGATGCCGCTCATGAGGCATGTCAGCCGCGCAGCGCCTGCGGCCCAGCTGCCATGGACAGCACCGACCCGATCGGTCTACTGAAACGCACACATCATCGAGCCGCTGCGGGGAGCAGGCCATTGATTCCGTTCAAATACGAGTGCCCGGATAGTGTTGAGGGAGCAATCAGCCTTCTGCGACAGGGCAATGCCCGTGTGCTGGCAGGCGGCACGGACCTCATTCCTCAGATGCG
Organism: Hyphomicrobiaceae bacterium; assembly: GCA_002919265.1. Lineage (GTDB taxonomy): Bacteria > Pseudomonadota > Alphaproteobacteria > Rhizobiales > Hyphomicrobiaceae > ZC4RG25. The sequence continues at coordinate 19,300 of PKEY01000072.1, forward strand.
GGAAGGTCGGCGCAGCGCGGAGCTCGTGATAGACCTGAAGCGCATTCCCGAGCTCACCACCATTTCCGAGTTGACCGACGGCGGACTGGCCATCGGGGCCGCAGTCAGCGCAACGAAGATTGCCAGCCATCCGCGGATTGCCAGCGCTTATCCTGCCGTTGCTGCATCGGTGCGCCTTATTGGCAGCCTTCAGGTGCAGACGCGGGCAAGCCTTGGCGGCAACATCTGCAACGCCGCGCCTTCTGCGGATGGGGTGCCTGCCGTGATCTGCCACAAGGCGCGGGCACGGATCGCCGGGCCCGAAGGCCGCCGGGAAATCGCGCTGGAGGAGATCTTTGCAGGGCCCGGGCGGACGACGCTCGGTCCGGGGGAAATTCTGACAGCCATTGTTTTACCAGCCCCGGAACCCTGCTCGGCCGCTCATTACCTGCGCTTCACGCCGCGCCGTGAGATGGACATCGCGGTGGCCGGTGCCGGCACCTGGATCAAGCTCGATGAGAATGGGGCCATTGCTGAGGCCCGCATTACCTTAGCGTCCGTGGGCCCCACGCCGCTTCGCGCTCCCTCAGCAGAAGCCCGGCTCATCGGCGAAAAACCAATTCAGTCTTTGATCGAGGAGGCTGGCCGGCTCGCGGCCGGTGATGCGCGGCCAATCTCTGATACCCGCGGATCTGCCGAGTACCGCCGCACTCTTGTTTCCGTTCTGACAGCACGCGCGCTCGCCGCCTGCTGCGGTTCCCTTGGCCTGGAGGTCGAAGCTCCATGAAGACATTGATCCGATGCACCGTGAACGGTGAAGAGCACACGGTGCTCGCCGATCCACGCGATCGATTACTCGATCTGCTGCGCGGTCGTCTGGGCCTCACCGGCACCAAGGAAGGCTGCGGGAATGGCAATTGCGGCACCTGCACTGTGCTGGTCGATGGCGAGCCGGTGAATGCCTGCCTCATGCTTGCGGTCGAGGCGCCAGGCCATGAGATCGTGACGATCGAAGGCCTGTCCGAGGGAAGCAAGCTGCATCCCATCCAGGAAGCGTTGGTAAAGCACGGCGGCACGCAGTGCGGGTTCTGTACGCCGGGGATTGTCGTGTCCGCAAAGGCGCTCCTGGACCGCAATCCGCGCCCAACGGAGGAGGAGATCCGGCACGCGATCGCCGGCAACCTGTGCCGTTGCACCGGCTACGACAAGATCGTTGCGGCCATCGCAGCGGCGGCGGCGGAAATGGCTGAGGGAGTGGAAAAATGACGGGTCAGCCAAGCACCGCTGAGGAGCAGAAGGAACTGAAGATCATCGGCAAGCGGCTGCCGCGTGTCGATGCGCGCGAGCGGGTGACGGGCAAGGCTCTCTATGCCGCCGACCTCAATCTGCCCGGCATGGCCCACGCGAAGCTGCTTCGGAGCCCGCACGCTCACGCGCGCATCCGCCGGATCGACACCTCGCGCGCCGAGGCGCTCAAGGGGGTGCTGGCCGTCGTGACGGCTGCCGACTTCGTCGACGTTCCGTTCGGCGCGACCGTCACGATGGGCGATGCCGGTTTCGACGTGTGGGTGGTCGCCCAGGCCAACATGGCGCGGGAGAAGGTTTTCTGGGTCGGACAGCCGGTTGCCGGCGTCGCTGCTGTTGATGAGCATGTTGCTGAAGAGGCGCTGAAGCTCATCGAAGTCGACTACGAGCCGCTGCCGCCCGTCGTCGATCTGGCCAAGGCCATCGAGCCTGATGCGCCGGTGCTCCATTCCAACGTGTTCACGAAGGGTGTTGAGCCTGCGCCGCGCACGCCCAGCAATATCTGCTCGCACACTCTCATCGCTCGCGGTGATACGGAGGCGGCGATACGGGAGGCGGCGGCCGTTGGGGAGGCGCACGTCCGGGTCGATACGGCCCATCAAGGCTATCTCGAGCCGCAAGTGGTCGTCGCCCAGGTCGACCCCAACGGGTTTGCAACTGTGTGGGCCTCGACGCAGGGCCAGTTCACCTGCGAGCTGATGATCGCGCGCATTCTCGGGATCCCGCAATCGAAGATCCGCGTCGTTCCGATGGAGGTCGGCGGCGCATTCGGCGGAAAGATCGCGCTACACGGCGAGGCCGTTGCGGTGCGGCTCTCCGAGAAATGCGGGCGGCCGGTGAAGCTTGTGCTCACGCGCGAGGAAGTGCTGCAGGGTGGCAGCGGCCCGGCGGCCGGGGCCATGATCGACGTACGGGTCGCTGCGGACAGCAACGGCAAGCTCACGGCTATCGAGGGCACCTATTACATGGACGCCGGCGGCTTGCCGGGCATGAGCCCGTCCCTGCTGATGCAAGCGTCGGCAGCGCTTTATCAGTGTCCCAACCTCAAGCTCGAAGGCTACGACGTCGTTACCAACAAGCCGCGGACAGAAGCCTATCGCGGGCCGGGCGGCATCCAGGCGGCGTTTGCCGTCGAACAGGCGATGGACATCCTATGCCAGCGCCTCAGCATGGACCCGCTGGAGTTCCGCAAGCGGAACGCGTCTGTCACGGGCAGCCTTATGCCGATCGGGACGCCGTTCCCAACTATTGGGCTCACGGACATTCTCGAGGCTGTTGGCCGGCATCCGTGTTGGACCGAGCCGCTGCAGCCCGGCAAGCATCCGCGCGGCCGCGGCCTGTCGATCGGCTATTGGCGTGGCACCTCGATGACGTCGGCGGCGCACGTCACCATCGCGGGCGACGGGCGGCCAATGGTGACCATGGGTCCGGTCGACATCTCGGGCACGCGCACGACGATGGCGCAGGTGGTCGCCGAGGAGTTCGGGCTGTCCGTCGATGACGTGCTTGTCGTCACGGGCGACAGCAAGTCGGTTGGCTACAGCGACGTGGCCGCCGGCAGCCGCGTGGCACGCACCACGACGGCGGCGCTCGTCGAGGCGTGTGCGGACGCTTTGCGCCAGCTTCGCGCACGGGCCGCTGAAAAGCTGCAGTGCAGGCCGGAAGACCTCGATTATGCGAACGGCGTGTTCCGTGCGCGGACGTCGGCCGGCGCAGCCATTTCGCTACGCGAGCTTATGCAGGCAACGTTGGGAGAAGGCGCCATCGTTGGCCGCGGCGTCTCGACCAGGCTGCCGCTCGGTGTCGAGATCGGCGCGCACGTGTGCGATGTCGAGGTCGACCCAGGAACCGGACAGGTGACCATCCTGCGCTACACGGCCTTCCAGGACGTTGGCCGCGCGCTCAATCCGACCGCGATCGAAGGCCAGATTCAGGGTAGCGTTGCGCAAGGGCTCGGCTGGGCCCTCACGGAAGGCTTCGACTATGGCCCCGACGGCCGTCTGCGCAATGCGAGCCTTCTCGATTACCGCATTCCGACGGCGCTGGATGTGCCGCCGATCGAATGCGTCATTCTCGAAACGCCAGTTCCGAACGTGCCCTATGGCGTTCGCGGCGTCGGCGAAGTGCCCATCGTTCCTGTGGCGGCAGCTGTCGCAAATGCCATTGCCCGGGCCACTGGTGTACGCATTTGGCAGATGCCGATGACGCCCGAGCGTGTTTTGCGCGCCCTTAAAGGCGGCAAGCTCTGCTGAAACGGGTCAGAAACGAGCTTGGCCTAAAAGAAAATCACTCCAGATGCGCTTCACAGAGTGCATCTGGAGCGATTGATCTTGGGGGCTCTTACCGATAAGCGGCTGCCTTAGCCCCTAAATCCCGCTGTGCCAGCCGTTAGTTAGCCGGTTGCGGCACGATCCGGATATAAGGCTTCGGCGCCTTCCAGCCCTGCGGGAATTTCTTCTTGGCGTCCTCATCGGATAGCGAGCCGGCGATGATGACTTCTTCACCCTGCTTCCAGTTGGCTGGCGTCGCCACGCTGTGCTTCGCCGTGAGCTGCAGGGAGTCGATCACCCGCAAAATCTCATCGAAATTGCGGCCCGTGCTCATCGGATATACCAGCACGAGTTTGATCTTCTTGTCAGGCCCGATGATGAAGACATTCCGCACAGTCGCGTTGTCGTTCGGCGTGCGCCCTTCGCAGGTCTCACCCGCATCGGCCGGCAACATACCGTAGAGCTTCGATATTTTGAGATCCGTGTCCGCAATCATCGGGTAATTGGGCGCGGCGCCTTGCGTCTCTTCGATATCAACCGACCACTGCTTATGGCGGTCCACCGGATCGACGCTCAAACCGATGATCTTGACGTTCCGCCGATCGAATTCGGGTTTGAGCTTTGCCATGGTGCCGAGCTCGGTTGTGCAAACCGGCGTAAAATCTTTCGGATGGGAAAAGAGAACGCACCAGGAGTCACCGATCCACTCATGAAAACGGATGCGGCCTTCCGTTGTTTCGGCCTCGAAATCTGGAGCCGTACTGTTGATTTGCAAAACCATTCTGCTCTCCCTTGTGGGTACCTGTTGTCTTTGGTGTTGCTAGTGAATTTCTGTTCGCTGATGACCTCGGCAATCGTCTCCAGTGCAATTGTCGGTTGGGGCATGATAGCCGGGAAGCACGTTGTTGCAATGAATTAACCGCCTTTGCAAGCGCTCGGTAGCAGAGATTGCAACCTCCGGTTATGTTCAGGCCCGAGCAATGGAATTTGGTATGAAGCCTCCATTTTCGCCCGGGGAAACCTGATGGGTACGGTTGTCATTAAATGCAATGTCACTGGAAAGTATTTCTCCGTCGGTATTCAAACCGATGAATTTAGTTTCAAGGCGCTTCCAGACCTCCGGTTGAAAGCCCGCTGCCCTCATTGTGGATCGCAACATGAATGGACCCCGCGCGAGGCGCGTCTGATCGAGGGGCCTCCGCTGGGAGAGCCCGAAATCAGGCGGGATCGATCCGCCCCCTCGAATAGTGACAACAAAAATCAACTCTCGTTTGACTGTTCCAGCGTGGTCCGACTGGATTTCAGCAGCAGGCGAATGCTGGGCGAGCCCCGCCCGATAGCGTACAGTTTCGGCGTCGCAACGAGAGAATAGGTTGCAATGCCGATGAAACTAAAGCTGCACCATGTGAACTTCTGCACGACCAATGTGCCGGGGATGACCGAGTTCTACCGCACTGTCCTCGGGCTGGAGGATGAGCCGTCGCTCCAGGCAACCCGAGTCGTTTCCAAGGGTTATCCCGGCAAGGTCGGCTTCGTAACGGACGGCCACATTCAAATTCATCTGGCTGAAAAGGACCTTGGGGTTGCTTTCCGCACGGGGCACGCCATCAATCCTCTGGAACGTGGCCATGTCGCATTCCGGACCGACAACCTGGAGGCCTTCAAGAAGCGTCTTATCGAGAAGGGAATTCCGTTTTCCGATTACGGCGCCTGGGCCATGAACGGCTGGCACCAGATCTTCTTCTACGACCCCGAAGGCAACATCATCGAGGTGCATCAGGTTTAGTGAGGCTTGAGCGCCCGCCGAGCGCCCCAGCGCGCTAGCCTGGAAAAAAAATGGGCGCCTTGTCGGGGGGAGACCGCAAGGCGCCCGGGTTTGCCACCGATCGAGACTAGGGGGCATGACCAGTGGACGTCGGCGGAACGCACTGGTTTAAAAATGGTTCCACGTCGGATGATTGGTTCCGCCTCTTTCTCCAATTGTGTGTCAATTTTGCAACAAACCGACCGATTGCCCGGCGGGGTGGCTGACGTCGTGACTGGGGCCAACGCGACAAATTACGAATTCGAGAGCGTTAATGCCATCGCGCCTGCTAAAATGAAGTTTGTTGTAACCGCGTCTGGATCCGAAATTGGTACTTCCGCGCGACATACTCGATCGCATTGCTGCTTTTGTCGGAGTTCTTGATCCCGACGGAACACTTGTCGAAGTCAACGCCGCAGCGTCACAAACTTTTGGCCCCAGGTTCAGGCAGAAAGTCTGGGAGCTTGAGTGTTTCTCCTATGACAGCGGTGTATCGCAGCGTGTCAGGGAAGAAGTCGGCCGCGCTATCGGTGGGGCGTCGGTAAGGTTTGAGACCCCTGCGCGAGGCGTGACGGGCGAAATCTACGAGTTGGATGTCCAAATACATCCGCTTTTGGATGAGCACACGGGCCAGCTCAAGTGCCTCATCGCATCCGGCATCGACATCACGGAAAGAAAGCGTTTCGGGCGCGAGTTGAAACGAAGTCTGGACCTTCTTGAACGCGCGCAACGCGTTGGCCAGCTTGGCCATTGGGCCTACGACTTTCCGACCGGGAAGATCAGTTGGTCGGATGAGGCGCGTCGCGTATTCGTAGGTGACGTACAATTTGAGCCAGATCCAGAGGCAGTAAAACGCCTTTTTCACCCCGACGATGTGGAGCGCTTGCGCGCCGAAATGATGGATGCCGTCGCAAGCCGCCGGCGTCTTGAATCCACGTATCGTATCTGGCGGGACGACGGCGAAGAGCGCATTATCGAGATCGAGGCCGAGCCAGACTTCAAGGCGACCGGCGAGCCGAAAAGATTGTTCGGCATCGTCAGGGACGTGACACAACAGCGGCTGCGTGAGCGTCGACTCAAAGAACAACAACAGCTTATCGATTTATCTTTGGAGCCAATTTTTTGTTGGGAGCTCGATGGCGGCCTCCTGCATTGGAACCCCGGCTGTGAGCGGGTCTATGGGTACACGCGCGAGGAGGCGTTGGGCAAAAATCCGCACGAGCTTTTGGCCTCCCGGTTTCCTCTAACGTTTTCTGAAATCCGCAAACGCCTGCTGTCTGGCCATTCCTGGATTGGCGAAGTCGTGCAAACGGCAAGGGATGGCCGGCAGGTCATCGTGGAGGCGCGGCTCGATCCTGTTTCCTCGGGCGAGAAGACGCTCATCATGGAAGCGACGCGGGACATTACTTTCCGCAGGGCCGCGGATGAACGCCTGCGGCTCAGCGAGGAGCGCCTCGCCATAGCCGCCGAACTTACGAATTTGGGCACGTTCGATCACGACCACGAAACGGACATCGTCACGGTCACAGGAAACGTCTGTGAGACGAACGGCGGCAAGACGATGACGAGGGATGAACTGCTGGCGAGCGTCCATCCGGCCGACCTTCCGAGTGTGCTCAACGCCATCAAGCGGGCCAGCGATCCTGAAAGCGATGGCATCTACACGGAAGAGCACCGGATCGTCCGTTCGACTGGCGAAGTGCGCTGGGTGAGTGTGAAGGCGCGAACGTTTTTCGAAGGCGAAGGAAAGGCGCGCCGCCCGGTTCGCACCATTGGCGCAATGCTCGACGTCACCGAGCAGCGAAGTTTCGACGAACAGCAGCGCTTGCTTATGGGCGAGCTCAATCACAGGGTCCGCAACACCCTGTCCGTCGTGCAGGCTATCGCCAGCCAGACCCTGAGAAGCTCAAGCAATCCGCACACCTTTGTGGAGGATTTCAAAGGCCGCCTTCAGGCGATAGCTTCAGCCTATAAGCTCTTGAATGAAACGACATGGCAGGGCGCCAATCTGACGGAGCTGCTGCGCGAACAGCTTTCGTCAAGTTGCGGATCGGGACAGGTCTACACTGACGGCCCGGAGGTTTGGCTACCGCCGCAGATTGCCCTTAATCTCGGCCTGATCATTTACGAGCTCGGCACCAACGCCCGAAAATATGGGGCACTGTCCGTACCGGGAGGACGCGTTCAGGTTTCCTGGCAGCCCATCCGTGGCGACGACAAAACCATTCTCAGGATGGAGTGGGAAGAAATCGGGGGACCTCCAGTCCGCCCGCCGACATCGCGCGGGTTTGGCATGGGGCTTATTGAGCGAACGATCGGAAGCACCATAGAGGGCGAGACGAAGTTCGAATTCAAGCCCGAGGGGGTGCGCTGTATCATCGACCTGCCTCTCCAAAGCCCGCCCCCTGTGATGCATATGCCAGCCTGAGTCCTTTCTGATCAGCCGGTGCTTGAATTCTTATCAGCCCGGCCGCGCGACCGACCACGTTTTCATCTTGCAGCTTGTGCCCGACTTTCCCTAGGCTGAGTGTCACGGCGCGGTCCGTCTGCCGTCCACGATATGCAGAAAAATGCAATACGGGGGAATATGCCTAAAGCTGTGCGCCTCTACGTGAAGTATGTCGACGCCGTGAGCTGGGCGGTCGGCCTGTTCGCGATGTACCTCATCTTTGTGATGATGGGGATTTTGCTCTATGCCTCGTTCAGCAAGGCTTTCACCGTTCCTCCTGTCTGGAGCCTTGAGATGGCGCAGTTCGTCATGGCTGCGTACTATCTGCTGGGCGGGGCCAATTCCCTGCAGGAGAATGCCCACGTTCGCATGGACTTGCTTTACGGCAAGTGGTCTCCGCGAACGCGCGCGAAAGTGGATGCACTGACGGCTGTTTTCCTCCTGTTTTATCTCGCTCTTCTCCTTTACGGCGGCATCTCCAGCACCCACTACGCCCTGCAATATAAGGAGCAGAGCTATTCGTCGTGGGCCCCCTATATGGCGCCCATTAAGATCGTGATGACCATCGGGATTTTCCTGACGCTGCTTCAGGCAATCTCGATGTTTTTCAAGGATTTGGCGGCGGCGCGTGGGGAGGCGCTCTGATGAGTCACGAACTCATCGCCCTGACAATGTTCTCCTCGATGATGCTGTTATTGCTCACGGGGCAGAGAGTCTACGCGGCCATAGGTTTCGTCGGGGCAGCTGCCGGTCTCCTGCTTTGGGGCGACGGCGGAGCCGAGATGGCTTTCAGCGCCTCCATGAAGCTCATGAAGTGGTACCCGCTGCTGACGCTGCCGCTGTTCGTCTACATGGGCTACATGCTGTCCGAGTCCGGCATCGCGGAGGATCTCTACAAGATGTTCCACGTCTGGATGGGGCCGGTGAACGGAGGGCTCGCCCTCGGCACCATCGGGCTGATGGTCATCATCTCGGCGATGAACGGGCTGAGCGTGGCCGGCCTTGCCATCGGCGCCAGCATTGCGCTGCCAGAGTTGCTTCGCCGCGGCTACGACAAGCGGATGGTCACTGGCGTCGTGCAGGCCGGCAGTACCTTGGGAATTCTGGTGCCGCCGAGCGTGGTGCTCGTCCTCTACGGCATGATCGCGCGCCAGCCGATCGGGCACCTGTGGCTTGCAGGCGTGTTCCCTGGACTGCTGATGGCGGGGCTTTTCATTGCCTACGTCGCCATTCGTTGCTGGTTGCGGCCCGAATTGGGGCCAGCCCTCCCTGCACACGAACGGCAGATGAGCTGGGGCGAGAAGCTGCGCCTGCTGAAGGCCGGCATCATTCCGCTCGTCATTTTCTTCCTGATGACAGGCCTTTTTCTGATGGGCATCACAAGCCTCGTCGAAAGCTCGGCAATCGGTGCTCTTTCTGCGACAGTGGCTGCACTGATCCGGAGACGGCTGACATTCAAGGTACTGCACGAGACTGTGCGCAAGACGCTTCACGTGAGCTGCATGTTCATGTGGATCATCATGGCAGCCTTGTGCTTCGGCGCGGTGTTCGATGGCCTCGGCGCGGTGAAGTCGATTGAGTGGCTGTTCCTCAAGCAGTGGAACATGACGCCGTGGGAGGTCCTGATCATGATGCAGGTCTCCTACCTCATCCTCGGCATGTTCCTCGACGACACCGCCATGCTGGTGATCGTCGCGCCGCTTTATCTGCCGCTGGTGGCCAGCCTCGGCTTCGATCTCATCTGGTACGGCGTGCTCTACACGATCACCTGCCAGATCGCCTACATGACGCCGCCCTTCGGCTACAATCTGTTCCTGATGCGGGCGATGGCGCCGAAGGAAATCACGCTGATGGACATCTACCGATCCATCGTCCCGTTCGTTTTCATAATGATCCTAACCATGATTATCATCATGCTGTTCCCGCAGATCGCGCTGTGGCTGCCCAACTCCTACTACGGAAGGTAGGCGCCGCGCGTGCGAGCCTCGGGTTTCGGCAGACAAGAACGACAACGGAGAAACGAGAACAAGCAGAGGGTTCGCGTTGAGGAAGTAAACGGAGTGTCTGTTTAGGGAGGTTCCCAAAGATGACGACGAGAAGGCGCGATTTCCTGAAGAAGGCGGGGCTCGCCACCGCCGCAGTCGGCGCTTCCACGCTGGCCGCCCCATATGTAAAGTCGCAGAAGCCTATCCGATGGCGGCTTCAGACTTACGCCGGTCCGGCGCTCGCCGAGCACGTCATCAAGCCCTCGATCGACGCCTTCAACAAGGTGGCCAACGGCGAGATGGTGATCGAGCTCTACACGGCTGACCAGCTCGTTCCGACCGGCGAGCTCTTCCGGGCCATGCAGCGCGGCACCATCGACGCCGTCCAGAGTGATGACGACTCAATTGCCGCTCCCGTCGATGTCTCCGTTTTCGGAGCGTATTTCCCCTTTGCGTCCCGCTACAGCCTTGACGTCCCGGTTCTCTTCCACCACTACGGGCTGAAGGAAATTTGGGAGGAAGCGTACAAGGAAGTCGAGGGCGTGACGTGGCTCGGCTCCGGCGCCTGGGATCCTTGCAACTTCGCCACCAACAAGCCGATCCGCAGCCTTGAAGACCTGAAAGGGTTGCGCGTCTTCACCTTCCCGACCGGCGGCAAGTTCCTGACCCGCTTCGGCGTCGTTCCGGTGACAATCCCGTGGGAGGACGTACAGGTTGCCATACAGACCGGTGAAATCGATGGCATCGCCTGGTGCGGTATCACCGAGGACTATACGGTCGGCTGGGCCGATGTAACCAAGTACTATCTGACCAACAACATCTCGGGCGCCTGGCTTGGCTCCTACTTCGCCAACACCGAGCGCTGGAACGAGGTGCCGGAACACCTGAAGACGCTGTTCAAGCTCTGCATGGACAGCTCGCACTATTACCGGCTGCACTGGTACTGGTGGGGCGAGGCCCACTACCGCACGACGGGTGGCAAGCTCGAGCTGACCTCTATTCCGGAATCGGAGTGGAACATCATCGAGGAAGAAGCGATGAAGTTCTGGGACGAAATCGCCGCCCAGAGCCCGCGCAATGCCAAGGTGGTGCAAATTCTCAAGAATTACCGTGAGACGATGAAGAAGGCGGGCCCGCCATACCGTTACGGCTAATTGTGGCGCTGAAGCCGTCGAATAATCGAAGCGCCGTAGCGGCAACCGTTGCGGCGCTATTTTCATTCGGCGCGAGTCGAGGTTACTCAGCGCCGGCGACTTGTTTGCTTTCGACCAGTGCGATCAGCCCTTGCAGTAACGCCACCGGGCTCGGCGGACAGCCTCGGATATGCAAATCGACAGGGATGACCTGCGAAACTCCGCCCACGCAGGCGTAACTTCCGGCAAACAGGCCGCCATCGACGGCACAATCGCCGACCGCAACAACCCATTTCGGATCGGGCGTCGCGTTATAGGTCCGTTCCAGCGCCTCGCGCATGTTTTTCGTTACCGGGCCTGTCACCAGCAGCACATCGGCATGGCGAGGCGAAGCGACGAAGCGCAGGCCAAAACGCTCGAGATCGTAATAGACGTTATTGAGTGCGTGAATTTCCAGCTCGCAGCCATTGCAGGAGCCCGCATCCACTTCGCGAATGGAAAGGCTGCGGCCGAGCACGCGGCGGGCACTTGCCTCAAGCCGTTCCGCCAGTTCAGCGAGCATGGCGTCATCAGTCGGCGGACGCGGTTCGGTCAGTGAACGGCGGAGCAGATTCTTGAAAAGGAGCTTGCGCATTTACGCCTTCACAGGTCGTGCCCCGAATAGGAGCAGTTGAAGGATTTATTGATCAGCGGGAAATCGGCGACGATGTTGCCTTCAATGGCCGCTTCAAGTAGCGGCCATTGGAACCACGAAGGATCACGCAGGTGGCAGCGCGCGATCGTACCATCCTCCGCTATCCGCACCCAGACGAGGATGTCGCCGCGGAAGCCTTCGGCCAACGCAATGCCCTCGCGGGGACCACGATTTGCTGCATCTACTCTCGCCAACACGCGGCCCGGAGGGAGGCTTTCGAGCAGGTGCTCGAGCAACCCCAGGCTCTGGTAGACCTCTTCGATGCGGATCCAGACGCGCGCATCCACATCGCCAGCCGTGCGCGTCGGAACTTCAAAAGGAAGCTCGGAGTACGGCGCATAACCGGGCCAACGCCGTGCGTCGAAGCTGCGGCCTGAGGCGCGGCCGATATATCCGCCGGCACCGTATTGCTGAGCCAGGCCGGGGTTCAGAATACCCGTCGTGACGGTGCGGTCCTGCAGGGAGGTGGTGTTGTCGTAAAGCTCGACCAGCTCAGGGAACTGGCGACGGATCTCATTTATCAGTGATCGGATCGCAGCCGCGCCGTCGGCGTCGAGATCGCAGGCAACGCCGCCAGGAACAACCCGGTCCATCATCAGGCGATGGCCGAAGCAGGCGTCAGACGTACGCAGCACCCGCTCACGCAAGGCGCCGCAATGGGCGAGCATCAGCGAAAAAGCCGCGTCATTGCAGATTGCGCCGATGTCGCCGAGGTGGTTGGCAATGCGCTCCAGCTCGGCCATCACAGCCCGCAGCCAGATCGCTCGCGGCGGCACATCAACGTCGACCGCGGACTCCACCGCCCGCGCAAAGGCGATCCCGTACGCTACCGTGCTGTCGCCGGAGACGCGCCCCGCCAGTTTGGCAGCGTGCGCGATCGGCGCGCCAAGCATGAGCGACTCGATGCCCTTATGGACGTAACCCAGCCGCTCCTCCAGGCGGACGACGGTCTCGCCGTTGGCCGTGAAGCGGAAATGCCCCGGTTCGATGATGCCCGCATGCACAGGGCCTACCGGGATCTGGTGCATCGGCGGGCCTTCGGCGGGCAGGAAGGTGTAAGGGTATCCATCGGCCAGTGCGCTACCGCGCTCTCCAAGCGGATACTGCACGCCCCACCGGCCATGATCGAGCCACGGGCGCTTGTCCTGCAATCCGAGGGGCATGAGCCCGAACATGTCGCGGATCGTCCGCTCGAGGCGCAGTGCCGGCGGGTGCAGGGCGCCGACGGACGGGAAGCGTCCATCCGGGCACGGAAGGCTCACGACGAATGGCTCGCCGGGTTGACCACTGTCGCCTTCCGGCGCAGTGATGGCCATGTGCACCGCTTCGCCATCGCTCCAGTAGCCGAGGAGTGTCGCGTTGCCTGCTCCAAGCTCGCGTGTGCAGCGGCGCCAGACGTCTTCGGCGACGATGAAGCGCTGCCAGGGCCGTTGCGGCGCGAGGGTGGCGTTGGCCGATATGTCTTCTCGCAAGCTCATGTCGCTACCCCAGCAACCGCGCCACATTCTGGAACCAGCTGACGAGTGGCCCAGGCAGATAGAAGCCGGCGATGAACACTAGCGCCAGGTGAGCGTAGAGCGGCACGTAAGAGGCCTCGACCGGGCCAAGGTTGCCCGTGGGCTTGCCAAAAGCAATGTCGGTCATCCTGAGGGTGAGTGCGCCGAAGGCCACGAGCAGCCCGAACACCAATGGAACCGCGAGCAGCGGCTCCCGCGCGAAGGTTGAGCTGACGATCAGAAATTCGCTCATAAAGATGCCGAGCGGTGGCAGGCCGGCGATGGCAACAACACCAATCACGAGGCCCCAGCCGAGCGCGGGGTGGCTCTGCGTCAGCCCACGGATTTCCGCGATCTTCTGCGTGCCCTTCACCTGCGCGATGTGACCCACGGCGAAGAAGATGGCCGACTTGGTGAGGCTGTGCATCGTCATGTGCAGCAACCCGGCGAAGTTCGCGAGCGGCCCGCCCATGCCGAACGCAAAGGTGATGATGCCCATGTGCTCGATGGACGAGTAGGCGAACATGCGTTTGATGTCGCGCCGGCGATAGAGCATGAACGCCGCGAAGATCAGCGACACAAGGCCGAGCAGAACCATCAGTGGTCCGGGGGAAATGGCGTTGGGATTGGCTGCCAGCAACATTTTGAAGCGCAGCACGGCGTAAAGCGCCACGTTCAGCAGCAGGCCGGAAAGAACCGCCGAGATTGGTGTCGGGCCTTCGGCGTGCGCGTCCGGCAGCCACGCGTGCAGCGGGGCGAGGCCGACCTTCGTTCCGTAGCCGAGCATCAGGAAGATGAAGGCGAGGTTCAGCAGGTCCGGACTGAATTCCGCGGCTTTGGCGATCAGCGACGTCCAGATCATCGCGTCCTGACCGGGGCCCACCACCGGCTGTGCCGCCATGTAGACCAGGATCGTACCGAAAAGTGCGAGCGCGATGCCAACGCTGCCGAGGATGAAGTATTTCCACGCTGCTTCCAGTGCCTCATGCGTGCGGTAGATGCCGACCATCAGCACAGTCGTGAGCGTCGCGAGCTCGACGGCGACCCACATGAGGCCGATGTTATTGGCCAGCAGCGCGAGGTTCATGGCGAACATCAGCGCCTGATACATGGCGTGATAGAAGCGCAGGTTCGCCGGCGTGAGCCGCCCGATTTCCAGCTCGTGGCCGATGTAGCTCGCGCTGAATAAGCTCGTCGTGAAGCCGACGAATGTGCCGAGCACGACGAAGACGATGTTGAGGTCGTCCACTAAGAGGTAATTGCCGGTTTCCGGTCGTGCGATCAGCAGCCAGAGCGAGGCGAGGAAAGTCAGCCCCGCCGAGAGCACATTGAGCCGAGCCGTCAAGCGATAGCCGGGCAGCAGCGCGAGCAGGATGGCCGAAACGCCGGGGATCAGTAGCAGCGCCGAAACGGGTTCCAGCAGAATTTCGGGATCGCTGATCATCTGCGCTCACCCCGGAACTGATCGAGCGCGCGGATATCGACCGTGTCGAAGCGCTCGCGGATGCGGAACAGGAAGAT
>PKEY01000086.1 GCA_002919265.1 Hyphomicrobiaceae bacterium
CCTGGAGGCGCTGGGCATACCTCACGAGGTTATCGAAAGAGACGAGCTGGCCGCGCGCCTCGGTACCCGACACTACAAGCGTGCGGTGCTGACGAAGCAGACTGTGTTGGTGCAGCCGGCCGCCCTCACACGCGGACTTGCGCTCAACCTGCCCAGCAACGTTTCTCTTCTCGAGGAATCTCCAGTGCTCGAGTACGAAACGGGGGCGGATGTCAAGCTGACATGTCCTTCGGGCACAGTACGCGCCAAGAAGGTGATCCTCGCCACGAATAGCTACCTGCCGCAGTTCGGCGCCTGGGCCGATGGCCTTATCCCATTCACGCTAACTGCAGCCCTCACGCGACCGCTCACGGACGAGGAGCATGAGAGACTAGGCGCGCCCGAACCTTGGGGCGTCATTTCCATCCATCGCTTCGGAGCGACTGTTCGATACACGGTGGACCGGCGCATTTTGATCAGAAACACCATCGAGTATTGGCCGGAAATCACCATGAGCCGGCAAGATCTTTATGCGCGCCGCGGTCTCATCGAGCAGTCATTCCGGGCGCGTTTCCCGCAGCTGCCGGACGTTACTTTCGAGTATTTCTGGACCGGGGTGATTTGCGCTAGCCGCAATTTTACAGCGGGTTTCGGCAAGATCGCGGAGAACGTCTATGCGGCTGGCGGCTGCAATGCGGGCGGAATTTCGCGAAATACTGCGCTTGGTACGCTCATTGCGGATTACGCGGTCGGTGCCACGTCGGAGCTGCTGAGCGAAGTTCTCGCGATGCCAACTCCTGCCTGGGTCCCACCACGTCCCCTTCGGGATATCGGCGTGCGCATTGATCTGGCGCGCCGCAGGCGCGGCCTGGGGGCGGAGCTTTAGTCTCCGCCCCGGCGCGCTCAACACAGGTGCATTACCGGTTCTCGGGAATATCCCAGAACGGACGGCTCGCCTCGCGGTAGGCATCGGCGCGGCTCAAGCCGATGTCTTTCAGGGCGCTATCGCTGAGGGACAGAAGGGCTTGGCGCTCGCGATAGACCCTGTAGGCCTGGGCTACTTTCTGGAAGACCTGAGCAATGGAGCCCAGGTACAGCCGAGCGCTCCGGTGGCTGGACCGCGAAACGCTCTGTGTTGTGCTCATCATCTCAACTCTCCGTTTATTGGCGCCGGAAGTCGTTGGCGCTTCCGGTGCAGAGAACTGACTATCACTTAAACTTGCATAATGAAATCGAATGATGTTTATGTGATATATCAAGATCAGTTATGGCCCTGGGGTCATGAGACAACGCGAGGCCCCCATGACACGAGATATCGACATCGCCCTGCTGCGGGCCTTTCTCGCTGTTGTCGAGACGGGTGGCGTGACGACGGCAGCGCGCATCCTCAACCGAACGCAGGCGGCGGTTAGCCTTCAGATCAAGCGTTTGGAGGAGCTGTTCGGGACCGAGCTGTTCGTTCGCGAGAAGAAGCGGTTCATCCTTTCACCAGCCGGCGAAAGGCTTTTCGGCAACGCCCAACGCCTGGTTGCCCTCAACGACGAGACCTGGAATGCGATGACCACGCCGCAGTTCGAAGGCGAGGTGCTGCTCGGCGTGCCGCCGGATATCGTGACCAACCTCGTTCCTCCGGTGCTGCAGCGGTTCAATCAGGCCTGGCCGCGGATCAATGTGTCGTTGATTTGCAAGGCTTCTACGCTCCTTCTTGAAGAGCTGGCGGAGCGAAAGCTCGACCTTATCCTGACCACCGAAATCGATAGTGGGAGTGGCGGCGAGACGCTGCTTCGGGATCGTCTGGTTTGGGTCGGCGGGCCAGGATGCGATACGCACCTTCAGCGCCCCTTGCCGGTCTCTCTCGGGTCCAAGCTCTGCCGCTTCCGGCCTGAGGTTGTTAAGGCACTGCAGAAGGCGCGCATCGATTGGCGGCCCGTCAGCCAGGACTGCAACATGGAGCCGCTTTACGCGACGGTGCGGGCGGGGCTTGCCGTCGCGCCGCTCATGCGCACGTGCGTGCCCGACTATCTGGAAATTCTTGGGGCGGATGCCGGCTTACCGCCACTGCCGGACTTCTGCGTGAACCTTTACCTGCCGGAGAGCGCTTCGGACATTGCGCGGGAGTTGGCGCGGCACATTCGGCAATGCTTCGAGCAGCGATTTGGTCCGGTGCCGCAGGCGCCTCAACGGCGGGTGGCTTCTGATCTGCCGGCAACGAAGAGCGGGCGGAAATCCCGTTTGCCTGTCGCCGCGGAATGAGGCTCGAGGTTGAGATGGCAGGGGCGGATGCGCCTTTAGGCGGCTCATGATCACACGGCTGGTTGATCTCTGGATCCGCCGGTCATGGCGGCCCGACCCCGCGGCGCTCGCCCAGTGGGAAGGGCTCCGCCCCGCCGTGGTGGTCACCGGCGGCTCCGAAGGCCTCGGTTTCGAGATCGCCCGTCAGTTTGCGCGGCGGGGACGCGACGTTGTTCTGGTCGCGCGCCGGCAGGAGGTGCTGGAAGCAGCAGCCTCGGTCATTCGCCGCGAGTTTAGCACGGTCGTCCTGGCGCTGCCGCTCGATGTCACTTCACCGGATGCAGCCCAGAAACTCGAGGCTGTGCTTCGCGAGCATGGGTTCTATGCCGACGTTCTCGTCAATAACGCTGGCATGGGCTTGAGCGGAGCCTATATTGATGAGCCGGGGGAGCGCATCGCAGCACTCGTGGATCTCAATACGCGAGCCGTCTCGCTGCTGATACGGCACTTTCTGCCAGGAATGTGCGTGCGAGGGCATGGAGGCGTGCTCAACATCGCGTCACTGGGAGGATACACGCCGGGGCCCTATCAGGCCGCGTACTACGCCAGTAAGGCTTACGTCATCTCTTTGACGGAGGCTGTCGCGTGGGAGGTACGCGGTCGGGGAGTCCGAGTCGCTGTGTTCGCACCAGGACCGATCAGCACGGAGTTCCACACGCGTATGGGGGCGGAAAGCGCCCTCTACCGATGGCTCATTCCGGCGCCCGGTCCATCGCTGATGGCGAGCTCCGCCGTTCGTTGGTTCGAATGGGGACGCACGGTGATTACACCAGGCGTGGTCGCCCCGATTGCTGCTATCGCGATGCGCTTGCTGCCCCACCCTATACTCGTGCCAATCATCGGATGGCTTCTGAAGCCGAGGGATCTCTTGAGGAATGCTGGACGCAAGAGCAGTGGACGTTGATAGCGGTTTCGCGACCCAAGGACACGACCGCCGGCCGGTGCCGCCGCGGGACGAGCCGAAGTCGGTGGTGGTCGTCCTTCATCAGCTGCACTCCAATCCCGGCCATGTAGGGCAGTGGCTCCGCAATCACGGCTACACGCTCGACATTCGTCGCCCTCGTTTCGGCGATCCGCTGCCCGATACATTGGAGAATCATGCCGGCGCGATCATTTTCGGCGGACCGATGAGCGCCAACGATCCCGACGATTACATCAAGATCGAAACGGAATGGATTGGCGTTGCACTCAAGGAGAATAAGCCATTTCTCGGGATTTGCCTCGGCGCGCAGATGCTGGCGCGATATCTGGGTGCCCGCGTTTATGAGCACCCCGAAAAGCGCGTGGAAATCGGCTATTATCCGATCCGTCCAACGCCCCCCGCACGCCGTTTCGGGAATTGGCCGACACGCGTCTACCATTGGCATCGTGAGGGGTTTGAGCGCCCCCACGGAGCAACCGTGCTTGCGACAGCGGACGGCCCCTTTGAGAACCAGGCGATAATCTACGGCGATGCGGCCGTCGGGGTGCAGTTTCACCCAGAGATTACTTATGCCATGGTCAACCGGTGGAGCGGCAGCAATCCCCATCGCCTGACATTGCCGGGAGCGCAGGACCGACACTCACAGCTTTCTAGCCACCTCGCCTACGGTCCCGCCGTCCGTCGCTGGCTGGACGCGTTCATGCCGCGTTGGCTTACGTCTCATGTGAAGAGGCAGCTTAACCAAATTTTGTAATTCTCTGTGGTATCGGAATAATTCTGGCCGCAGCAAATGCGGGGAAAGTTTGCGAACCTGCAACGTTTCAGGCTTAATTGCAGGGTGCCGGTATCAGGTTTTGCGTAACCGGCGCAGGGCGCGGCAGCAATCGGAACGCGCGTTGATCCGAAACATGCTGCCGCGCCCATCTTATTTATTTTGCGAACCCGTAATGGCCCGGCCGCTGTGACGGCTATCAAACGACCTGTTCAGGTCCTTCAATTCCAAGAATATCGAGGTCGGGAGAGCGGCTGATGGCGTCGAACTGGAGGAAGTACTCGTCAAGTTGTGGCGGGTGGACGCTCGTTCCCGCCAGCATGGCGTGGACCTGCCCCCGATGGTGAATTTGGTGCACGAAAAGATGCGCCAGCGTGTCGGCCACCGTCTCAAAATCCATTCCTTTGGGGCCGCGGTCGATACTGATTTCGCGATTGAGTTCTGTGGTGGTTAAGCGATCGCAAAATCCGATGAGCCGTTGATCCGTTGCGATCTGGTCCGTGCGCAGCACGGCAAATTCCTCGATCGGCTTTCTGGTGGCGAAGTACGCGTACCCCAGCCGGCTCCCTTCCAACGCATCAAGATAGTAGAGGTCGACTGCCAGGATGTGGTCGAGTGTGGCCTGGATGGAGGGAAAGAAGTTGGTGCGCTTGGCTCGAAACTCCTCACGGCTCAGTCGGCTGCAGGCATCCAACAATCGCCAATTCGACCAGGCGTTGTTCCTTGCCATGCGTCGGAAATGGTTCACGAGGTTCATTTACGCCTCACGTCTACTGCGCGCACCCACGGCATCTACGATCGCTCCTGCTTCAGAAACGGCCGCAAGAGGCAATCGCGAGCCTCCGGCCCCTAGCCGCGCGGACCGGCTGCCCTCAACCATGTGCCCCTGAGACTTCGGCGGCGAACCCGCACTTATATTCTTGAGAGATGTATCCGCTGGCCATGTCACCGTCGCTCACCATTGACGGGAGCGTCCGCCAGCGGACCCCACAATCATAAGTCATGCCGCATTTTTGGGCGAGACAAACTTTACGTTGCACAACTCCGGACCGTAACTCGGGCAAGCAATCCGAAACAACATCTTCAGCCAACGCGGGTTGCGCGCACACAGACATTGACCAGAGTGGGCCTGTCGTGTGCTAAGTTGCGATGCCTCAGACGAAACACAGCATACGACCGTGACCGGCAAGCGAATACTCCTCATCATCGGCGGCGGCATCGCGGCCTACAAATGCCTGGATCTCATCCGGCGTTTGCGCGAGCGCGGGCACTCTGTACGCACGGTTATGACCGCGTCGGCCCAACAGTTCATCACGCCGCTGGCCGTCGGTGCCATTTCGGGTGATCGGGTCTTCACGGACCTGTTCGATCGCGCGGATGAGCACGATGTCGGTCACATCCGACTGAGCCGCGAGGCGGATTTGGTCGTGGTCGCACCGGCAACCGCGGATCTTCTGGCGAAAATGGCCTGCGGTCTGGCAGACGACCTCGCCAGTGCCGTGCTGCTCGCCACCGATAAGCCCGTGCTGGTAGCCCCGGCCATGAATCCGCGCATGTGGCTGAACCCGGCAACGAAGCGTAATGTGGCCACCCTTCAGGCGGACGGCATCCATTTCGTGGGACCGAACGTCGGCGAGATGGCAGAGCAAGGGGAAGCTGGCCCCGGGCGCATGGCCGAGCCATTGGAGATCGTTGCGGCCATCGAGACGCTGTTGCGCAAGTCCGACCCGGACCTCCCGTTGGCCGGCCGTCACGTGGTCGTCACCAGTGGTCCGACACACGAGCCGATCGACCCGGTTCGGTACATCGCCAACCGCTCCTCCGGGAAACAAGGCCACGCCATCGCGCAGGCTGCGGCTGAGCTTGGGGCGCGCGTCACGCTCGTCAGCGGACCGGTGACGCTTCCCGATCCGCCCGGGGTCCAGGTTGTTCACGTCGAGACCGCACAGCAGATGCTTGAGGCGGTGCGGGCCGCATTGCCAGCGGACGTCGGCATATTCGCAGCTGCCGTTGCAGACTGGCGGGTGGCCAATGCCTCTCAGCAGAAAATCAAGAAAGACAAGTCCAGCGGGACACCCACACTAAAGTTCGTCGAGAATCCGGATATTCTGAAGACGATTTCAGAGCGCGGCCCGATGCGTCCGGGGCTTGTCATCGGCTTTGCGGCTGAGACGGAAAATGTCGTCGAGCTCGCCATCAAGAAGCGTCGGGCCAAGGGGTGCGACTGGATCGTCGCCAACGATGTCTCAGCCGAGGGCGGCGCCATGGGCGGGGACCGGAACACCGTCCATCTCATCACCGCGCAGGGCACCGAGAGCTGGCCGCCGATGGCGAAGATCGAGGTTGCGCGCCGCCTTGTGGAGCGCGCGGCGGAGCATCTCAAGCAATCGCAGGTGAACGTTTGATGGAGCGCCCGGCCGAGAACATTCAGGTTCGGATCATGCGCCTCGAGCATGCGAAAGGTCTTCCCTTGCCGGAATATCAGTCCGAGGGAGCGGCGGGCATGGACCTGCTGGCGGCGGTGGACGAGGCTCAGCCGATCGTGCTGGCAGCTGGTGCACGTGCGCTCATCCCAACGGGGCTGGTGCTGGAGTTGCCGCCGGGGATGGAGGCTCAGGTTCGTCCGCGCTCGGGACTCGCTTTACGCCACGGCATTACCGTCCTGAACAGCCCGGGGACGATCGACAGTGACTACCGCGGCGAAGTGAAAATCCTACTTATCAATCTTGGAGAGTCGCCGTGGGAGATCCAGCGCGGCGAGCGGATTGCGCAGCTTGTATTTCAGCGCGTTGAGCGGGCGGAGCTGGTTGAGGTTGCGGTCGTCAATCAAACGCAGCGCGGTGCCGGCGGCTTTGGTTCAACAGGGACTGCGCCGATCAGCGACAAAACTGGCTGAATCGAAGGCGTGAAGTACGCGGGCCGATCTGTTTTCATGATTGCTGCGCGAGGGCAAGGAAATGGCAAAACTGACGCCTGAAGAAATTCAGCGCTACAAGCGCCACCTCGTGCTGCGGGAAGTTGGCGGGCAGGGGCAGCAGAAGCTCAAGGATGCCCGCGTGCTTGTGATTGGCGCTGGCGGGCTTGGCTCGCCGGTCATCCTCTACCTTGCCGCCGCAGGTGTCGGCACGATTGGTGTCGTGGACGATGACGTCGTGTCCCTCGACAACCTGCAGCGCCAGATCGTGCACGACACCGCCGAAGTTGGCGCGCTGAAGGTCGAGAGTGCTCGGCGCGCCGTCGCGAGGATCAATCCGCACGTGAACATCGAAACGCACCCGGTGCGCCTCACGGCAGACAATGCCCTGGAGATCATAAGCCAGTACGATATTGTCGCCGATGGTTCAGACAACTTCGCGACCCGCTATCTGACGAGCGACGCCTGCTATTTGGCGAAGCGAACCCTCGTGTTCGCGGCTGTTGGGCCGTTTGACGGCTACGTTACCGTATTCAAGCCACACCTGAAGAACGACCAAGGTGAACCTTGGCCCAGCTATCGCTGCATTTTCCCGGAGGCGCCACCTCCGGGCACGGTGGCGCCGTGTAGCGAAATCGGTGTGTTGGGCTCGGTCGTGGGGGTCATCGGCACCTTGCAGGCGACCGAGGTGATCAAGGAGATCCTTGGAATTGGGGAGACACTCGCAGGTCGCCTACTGATTTACGACGCGCTTTCGACCCGCTTTGAAACGGTCAAGGTTTCTTGGGACCCGGAAAATCCGCTTTCAGGCCGCAATCCCACGATTCGTGATCTTTCCCATCACAAGAGCGCTGCGGGGGACGTTTGCGTAGTGGGGTAGGCGGCCTCAAACCGCAGGCCGCCTAGGGTCAGAAGCGAAAGTTCAGACCAGCTCGGACGACATCCACTTTGTTGTCGAAGGAGTATGAGCCTCCTCCTTCAGCCAAACCGTCCGTGCTGCCGAAGTCCATATGCAGGTATTCGACTTTCGCTGAGACGGATTGGCTGAAGGCGAATTCGACGCCGCCACCGGCGACCCATCCAGCTCTGAGTTCGCTGTCCTCGGCAAAGTTGTCCTCTAGATTGAGCGACACCTTATCGAGGTTCACAAACGCAAGGCCGCCAGTACCGTACAGCAGCAGCGGGCCCATCGCCAGGCCGGCGCGGCCGCGCAATGTGCCCCACCACGGGCCCAGGCTCGCTCTGTACGCCCCCTCATCACCTGCAACCTTGTCCTTGGCACTAACGTCCATGACGCCAAGGTCGCCCTCGATGCCGAGGAGAAGGCTGGAGCCAAGCAGCATATTGTAGCCAACGCTGAGGCCGGCGAGCCATCCTTCGGGGTCGGTGCTGGCCGAAGTCTCGCCGAGCGATCCGCTGGAATCGCCCCAGCCGTAACCGCCGCTCAGTCCCCAATACAGCCCCTGCCAAAGCGGGGGTTTACTGGGAGAGACATAGTTGTCGTCCGGTGGCGGTAGCCCGCGCGGCGCGCCCAAATCAGCGGCCAACGCTGGCGAAGCGATAAGGCAGGTGCACACGGCACCCAGCATCAAGCGATAACGCATACTGGCGCTCCTTGCAGCGGGTAGAGCTGATCGTCCGCCCGCGTACTCCCAAGCACCTCCCTCCCATGGTCGCGCATGCAACCACGGTCGCCCTAATTGATCGAAGGCTATGACCACGTGATGGCGCAATCAGGAAAAGATCGTGGTTTCAGGGAAATAGTCGGGCAGGCTGAAACGTCGTTGCCACAGCACGGAATGATGCGTGCCATCCTTGCTTGACGCGCCCTTTCGACCGAGGTCTGACGTTGAGAAAAACGAGAGCACCCGGGGGATGATCCCGGGTGCGAGCTGCTCAGAACATTGCTGGATGCACCCGATCTGGCGGGGCATGTCCGTCGAAGAAGGTCTTGATGTTGATGATAACCTTCTCGCCCATGTCGATGCGCCCTTCGACGGTAGCCGAACCCATGTGGGGCAGGACGACGACGCGCTTTGAAGCGAGCAGCTTGGGATTGATAGCCGGCTCGTGCTCGAACACGTCGAGCCCTGCGCCTGCGATTGCACCGGCCTCGATCAGTCGCGCGAGCTCGTTTTCGTCGATCACCTCACCGCGCGCCGTGTTCACGATGTAGGCGGTGGGCTTCAGCAGCCTTAGCCGGCGCGCGGACAATAGATGATAAGTGGCCGGCGTATGTGGGCAGTTCACCGAGATGATGTCCATCCGAGCGAGCATCTGGTCGAGGCTGTCCCAGTAGGTCGCCTCAAGCTCTTGCTCGATCTCTTCAGCGACAGGGCGCCGGTTATGGTAATGGATTTGCAAACCGAATGCTCTCGCCCGCCGCGCGACAGCCTGGCCAATGCGCCCCATGCCGATGATGCCGAGCCGCTTGCCGTAAATCCGATGACCGAGCATCCACGTCGGCGACCAGCCTGGCCATTCGTGGGCGTGCTCCTTGAGATACATTGTTCCTTCCGCGACACGACGCGCCACCGCGAGGATCAGCGCCATGGTCATGTCAGCGGTGTCCTCGGTGAGAACGCCCGGCGTGTTCGTGACCGTGATTCCGCGGTTGCGGGCCGTATCGAGGTCGATGTTGTCGACCCCCGTGCCGAAGTTCGCAATCAGCTTCAACTGCGGCCCTGCCTGAGACAGCACGGTGCGATCAATCCGGTCCGTCACCGTGGGCACCAGCACGTCAGCAACCTTTACGGCCTCGATGAGCTCGCTTTGGCTCATGGGCTTGTCGTCTACGTTGAGCCGCGTGTTGAACAGCTCACGCATACGGGTTTCGACGACATCGGGGAGCTTGCGTGTGACAATGACGAGAGGTTTCTTGCCCGCGGTTGGCATGGGTGATTCTGTTGTCAGCTAGTACGCACCAAAGGCGAAGTTCTTCGAGCAATTGCGATGTGCCCTGCGACTGTCTAACAGAAGCACCACCCGAAGACAAAGTGATGGAGCATCGCAAGTTAGGGTCTTCCAGCGTCACCTAGACCAACCATCTAAGTCGGCATGGGCGAAGTCCGGATGCATCGGCGGGGGTCAAAAAACGGATGGCAGGGTTAATTCGAGCCTTTGCTGCAGCGATGGTGATCTCGACGACATTAATCGGTCTTGAGCCGTGGCCGGCGTGGGGGCAGGCGGCAATAGGCATGCCGCAGAAGCGAGGAAGCTCGAGTGGGTTGGCCCTTCCACGCTTCGTCAGCCTTAAGGCGGATCGGGTCAACCTGCGCAGCGGGCCGGGGACTGAGTATCCGACGATCTGGGTATTCAACCGCGCTGGGCTGCCGGTGGAAGTGTTGAACGAGTTCGAGTCCTGGCGTCAGATCAGAGACGCTGAGGGATCGACCGGTTGGGTTCTGTACTCGATGCTTTCGGGGCGCCGGACCGCGCTGGTTCTTCCGTGGGAGCTCAAGAAGGGAAAGGCGCCTCCGCAAACACCGCTCCGCAGCGATGACCGGGCCAACGCCCGGCCTGTTGCCTTTGTGGAAGCTGGCGTGATCGCGAATATCAGCCGTTGCGATGGGCGGTGGTGTCTTGTCGTGATCGGCAATTACAGGGGCTACATCGAGCAGAACAAGCTGTGGGGCGTGTACGAAGGCGAAGTGATCAACTGAGCTTGCTCAGCAGATCAGCCAACCACGCTCGATTATTTCCCTTCGACCGTAACGGGGACGAGACGCACCACCACGTCGACGTGCGAGATGCGCATGCCCTCGGGCGGCTCCGGTAGGCCGTCAATGGTGATGCTGTTCCCCGGGATATCGATCAGCCGGCCGTCGGTCTCGACGAGGAAATGGTTGTGATTCGACGTATTGGTGTCGAAGTAGGCCTTCGTACCGTCAACAGCGATCTCGCGCAGGAGGCCGGCACGCTTAAACTGATGCAGCGTGTTGTAAACCGTTGCGAGTGAAACCCGCTCGCCAGCGGCTACCGCTTCGGCGTGAAGCATCTCGGCAGTAACGTGACGATCCTCGCCGCCAAACAACAGTGATCCGAGCGCCAGCCGCTGCCGAGTCGGACGCAAGCCAGCACGGCGCAGTAGCTGCACCAAGTCGGATTCCGGCTTGTCCTGTGCTTGGTATTCCATTCCCGTAATCAATTGAAATCATTCCGCTGCCACAAAACTATAGGCAGCGTTTGATTGAGGAGCAAGGCGCCGACCTGCTGCAACCGACGGTCGAGATCCACCATTCTGGCTTGACGCACCGGTCGTTTGCCTTTTTGAAGTGTTAAGAAGTGGTAAAGAGTGTGGTAGATACGCGCGGGCTGAGGTATGCGCCGCAACGGACGAAATTTCAAGGGGCGATACAAAGGGCGCTATGGCGGAAAGGCGGTCGAGTTACGAATATGAGGATCTGTTGGCGTGTGCCCGCGGTGAGCTGTTTGGCCCGGGTAACGCGCAGTTGCCACTACCGCCAATGCTGATGTTCGATCGTATCTCGTTGATCAGCGAAGAGGGTGGGGCGCACGGAAAGGGGCAGGTCAAGGCCGAGCTGGCCGTTGCCGGCAATCCGCAGTGCGAGTGGTTCTTCTCGTGCCATTTCAAGGGCGATCCGGTCATGCCTGGATGCCTGGGGCTCGATGCTCTCTGGCAGCTTACTGGATTCTTCCTCGGTTGGCTTGGTGCTCCTGGCCGTGGCCGGGCGCTGGGCGTGGGTGAGGTGAAGTTCACAGGCATGGTGCTGCCGACCGTTAAACGGGTCGAATACATTGTCGACCTGAAGCGCATCATCCTTCGCAAGCTGAAGCTCGCCATTGCCGACGGTAGTCTTCTGGCAGACGGCCAGCTGATTTACTCCGCACAGGATCTGCGGGTCGGTCTGTTCGAGCCTGGGCAGGATACGAGCGCACAACCCGCCTAACCAATTGCGTCCGGTGCGACCGGGCGAAAACCTGGCATCAGACCTCCCCTGTGGAGGCCGGAAAGGGTCGGACTATGAGACGGGTCGTCGTGACCGGAATGGGCATTGTTTCCAGCATCGGGAACAGCACTCAGGAAGTGCTTGCTTCCCTAAGGGAAGCAAAGTCCGGCATTGTCAGATCGGATAAGTACGCGGAGCTGGGATTCCGTTGCCAGGTTCACGGCGAGCCGAAGATTGCGTGGGAAGAGATGGTTCCCCGTAAGCCGAAGCGGTTCATGGGGCCGGGCACGGCCTGGAATTACATCGCCATGGTGCAGGCCATCCGCGATGCTGGACTGACCGAAAAGGAGGTCCAGAGCGAGCGCACGGGCATCATCATGGGCGCCGGAGGACCCTCGACTAGCGCGATTGTTCGCGCGGCGCTTATTGCGCAGGAAAAGGAGCCGAAGAAGGTTGGCCCGTTCGAGGTGCCGAAGGCTATGTGCTCCGGTCCTTCCGGGACTTTGGCGACAGCCTTTCAAATCCACGGCGTCAACTATTCCATCTCATCTGCGTGCGCCACCTCGGCCCATTGCATCGGCAACGCAGCCGAGCTCATTCAGTGGGGCAAGCAGGACATCATGTTCGCTGGCGGTTGCGAGGAGCTGGACTGGACGCTTTCGGTGCTCTTCGACGCCATGGGCGCCATGTCCTCGGCCTTCAACGACCAGCCCGAGCGGGCCAGTCGTGCCTATGACAAGCATCGCGACGGGTTCGTCATTGCTGGCGGCGCAGGGGTTCTCGTCCTCGAGGAATACGAGCACGCCAAGGCGCGGGGCGCGAAGATCTACGGTGAGCTTGTCGGCTACGGCGCCACGTCGGACGGCTACGACATGGTGGCCCCGTCGGGAGAAGGCGCGGTGCGCTGCATGCGCGCAGCCCTAAAAGGCTGGGATGGCAAGGGCGTCGGACGGGTCGACTACATCAATCCGCACGCCACGGCGACGCCGATCGGGGACCTTAAGGAGATCGAGGCAATTCGCGAGGTGTTCGGCGACGATGTGCCACCTATCTCCGCGACCAAGTCCTTGACAGGTCATTCACTCGGCGCAATTGGAGTTCAGGAAGCAATCTTCTCGCTCTTGATGATGAACAACGGTTTCATCTGCAAGAGCGCCAATATCGACGAACTGGATCCAGCATTTGAAGACATTCCCATCGTGCGCGAGAGGCGCGATGGGGTCGAGCTTAACTGTGTCATGTCGAATAGCTTCGGATTTGGCGGGACGAATGCCACGTTGGTATTCCGCCGCGCAGACGGTTAGTTAGCTAGTCATGCCGCGGCGGTCTTGGGGCGATCGCTCCGTCAAGGCAGCCGAGCATGAGATTTCAAAGACGTGCAATCGGGTGGTTTGAAGTTGACGCGCTTGCGCGCACAAGATCAGGAGCTTCCATGACAGAGACCGACATCGCGAAGCCGGGCCCCCTCATGGCGGGAAAACGGGGCCTCGTCATGGGAGTTGCGAACGACCGCTCGATCGCTTGGGGCATCGCGCGTGTTCTGGCCGGGCATGGGGCGAAGCTCGCCTTCACCTATCAGGGCGAGGCATTCGGCCGGCGCGCCATACCGCTCGCAAAGTCGGTCGGATCCGAGATTATCGTTCCCTGCGACGTCAGCGATCTCTCAACGGTCGACAACGTTTTCGCCGAGATCAAGAAGACTTGGGGCACCCTCGACTTCGTCGTGCACGCGCTGGCCTTCTCCGATCGGCGTGAGCTTGCCGGTCGATACGCCGATACAACCCGTGAGAACTTCATCAATACGATGGTGATCTCCTGCTTTTCCTTCACGGAGATCGCCAAGAGGGCCGCGGAGCTGATGCCGAACGGCGGTTCGCTTCTGACGCTCACCTATGGTGGATCCCGGCGCTGGGTGCCGTCTTACAACGTGATGGGCGTTGCCAAGGCTGCGCTGGAAGCCTCCGTCATCTATCTCGCGTCGGATTTTGGGCCGAGGGGCATCAGGGTTAACGCTCTGTCTGCTGGTCCCATGCGGACCCTTGCTGGCTCGGGCATCTCAGATGCGCGCGTTATCTTCAATTACCAGCGGGATCATGCCCCGCTTCGGCGCACGCCCACGCTCGACGAGGTCGGTGGTGCAGCGCTTTACTTGCTCTCACCCCTCTCCGGCGCGGTGACGGGCGAAATCCACTTCGTCGACTGCGGCTACAACACGGTCGCGATGCCGAGCCTCGAGGCGCTGAAGGAGCAAGAGGCGGACGCAGAAGCTGCCGGCCGCACCGTGTCGGATTGAGGATTACCGTTGCCAGCCATTGTTAACTTGGTGCGGGGTATGCTCGCTTTGCCCTGCATCCAGCACAAAGGCGTGCCAGTTCTTGCTGACAGGAAGAGCAGGGCGTTTCGGTGCTCACGGCACCTCGGCATGGCATGAGCCGATATGATTGGCGTTTTCGATTCCGGCCTTGGCGGCTTGACGGTCTTACGTGCTCTCGTCGCGCGCTTTCCAGCCCTCTCGTTCGTCTATCTTGGCGACCACGCTAACGTTCCCTACGGCAACAGGCCGTCGGATGAAGTCTTCGAGCTGACGCGTGCCTGCGTCGAACGGCTGTTTCGACTGGGCTGCCGCCTGGTTCTGCTTGGGTGCAATACCGCGACAGCTGTCGCCGCGCGGCGGCTTCAACAGGAATGGCTGCCGGTCGGCGGATACGCAGGGCACAATGTACTGGGTATCGTGGCGCCGACAGTGGAAGCGGCGACGCAAACACCTTGGGCCATTTCGACCCCCCAATACCCTCAGAAATACAACACGGATCTTATCGCTGTATTCGGTACGCAGCGCACGATCGCCTCGAACGTCTACCCGCAGGAGATCAGCAAGCGCTGTCCACTCGTGCGTGTGGTGCAGCAGGTGTGTCCAGAGCTTGCCGGGGCAATCGAGGAAGACAGGCCAACGCCTGAGCTCGACAGGATCGTTTCCAAGGCCGTCGATGACTTGATGGTGAAGACGGGCGGAGAAGCGCCACACCGCGCAATTCTAGGCTGTACGCACTACGCTCTTATCGAACATCTTTTTCGTGAGCATTTGCCCAGCTCGACGAGAATTATGTCCCAGCCGCAAATCGTTGCGGACAGCTTGGAAGACTATTTAACCCGTCACCCAGAATACGCATCTGCAACCAATGACGGCGAAAGAGTGCTTTTCCTTACAACAGGCGAGCCGGAACGCATTAACGCTCGCGCACGGATTTTCTGGCCGGATATTAATCAATTTAAAAGCGCATCAGATTTTCTCTAATTATTTATATGCATGACGACAGATAATGCTCGTCAGCGTACAGAATAAAAGTGATTTTTCGGCCCTGAATTTGCCAAATCTCCTTCCGATCTCGGAACTTTCTTCTTCTGGTGACAGTTACCAACTCTGGTAATGATCTAGTGAAGGAGGCCAAGATGGGTAGAAAGTTTGCCTTCGCACTCGCGGGCGCTGTGCTTGGATTGGGCGTCGCTGTTTCGGCTGCCAGTGCAGCTCCGGGATCGCTTGCGCCTCTGCACGGAGCAGCTAACGCCGACAGCCTCGTTCAGAAAACACACGGCTTCCATCGGAGCTGCGTCAACCATCGCGGCTGGTGGCATCGACATGTCTCCAGGGGACGCGCTGTTTCATGCCGTGTGCGTCCACGGGTATATCGCCATTGCTACTTTGACCGGCGTGGGAAGAGGGTCTGCGTTTGGCGCAGGCGCTGACCGATTCAGCTACTAAAGCGGGACCAAAAGAAAAGGGCTGGCTCAATCGAGCCAGCCCTTTTCTCGTTTACCCTTGTTGGTCGCGTCAGCTCGCTTCGCGATCGCGACGGCGGTCTCTGCGATCCCGACGCTCACCGCGAGGCTCGGAAGGCGCTTCTTCTCCCTGAGCTTCCTGCGGGATTTCCTTGCCCGTCTGCTGGTCAACCACCTTCATGGAGAGACGGACCTTCCCGCGGTCATCGTAGCCAAGCAGCTTGACGTAGACCTCCTGACCTTCCTTGACGACCTCGGACGGTGAATTCGGCCGGCCCTTCGCCGTCAGCTGGGAGATGTGCACCAGGCCATCGCGGGAGCCGAAGAAGTTCACGAAGGCGCCAAAGTCCATGATCTTCACGACCTTGCCCTTGTAGATCTCGCCGACCTCGGGTTCGGACGCGATTTCGCGAATGCGCTTGACGGCAGCCTCGATGGACTCGCGACGCGCTGCAGCGACACGTACGGTGCCATCGTCCTCGATGTCGATCTTGGCCCCGCTCTCTTCGACGATCGAGCGAATGACCGATCCGCCCGAACCAATGACCTCGCGGATCTTGTCGGTCGGAATACGGATCGTCTCGATGCGGGGCGCATGTTCACCAAGCTCCGGACGCGCCTCACCGAGAGCTTTCGCCATCTCGTTCAGGATGTGCATGCGCCCCTCGCGCGCCTGATCGAGCGCGACGCGCATGATCTCCTCAGTGATGCCGGTGATCTTGATGTCCATCTGTAAGGACGTGACACCGACAGCTGTGCCGGCAACCTTGAAGTCCATGTCGCCCAGGTGGTCCTCGTCGCCCAGGATGTCGGACAGCACGGCGAACGAGTCGCCTTCCTTAATGAGACCCATCGCGATGCCGGCCACAGGCCGCTTGATCGGCACGCCAGCGTCCATCAGGGCCAACGAGGAGCCGCACACCGTCGCCATCGAAGAGGAGCCGTTGCTTTCCGTGATCTCGGAAACGACGCGGATCGTGTACGGGAAGTCCTCCTGCGAGGGGATCAGCGGATTAAGCGCACGCCAGGCGAGCTTGCCGTGACCAATCTCCCGGCGCCCTGGGGACCCCAACCTTCCAATCTCGCCGACCGAGAAGGGCGGGAAGTTGTAGTGGAGCATGAACCGCTCCTTCTTGGTCCCCTCGAGCGTATCGACGTACTGCTCGTCCTCGCCCGTGCCAAGGGTCGCAACGACAAGCGCCTGCGTCTCGCCGCGGGTAAAGAGCGCAGAGCCGTGCGTCCGCGGAAGCACGCCAACCTGTGCAACGATGGGCCGTATCGATTTCAGATCGCGGCCGTCGATGCGGCGACCGGTTTGCAAGATGTTGCCGCGGACGATCTCCTGTTCAAGGTACTTGAAGACGTCGGCCAGAAGGACGGCATCAGCCGGATTGGCCTCTCCGCCTTCAGGCAGAAGCTGCTCGAACACCTTCTGCCGAACGGCTTCGACTGCTTCCCGGCGCTTCTGCTTCTCGGTGATCGCGTAGGCCTGGCGAAGCTCTTCCTCGGCGATCTCCTTGACGCGATCCTTGAACTTGGACTTGTCGGGGATCTCGATATCCCACGGCTCCTTCGCAGCCGTCTCGGCCAGCTTGATGATGGCCTGGATGACCGGCTGGAAGTGGCGATGGCCGAACATCACAGCTTCGAGCATCTGCTCTTCGCTGAGCTCGTGGGCCTCGCTTTCGACCATCATCACGGCTTCCTGCGTGCCCGCCACGACGAGGTCGAGCTTGGTCTTCTCCATCTCGTCGATCAGCGGGTTGAGCACGAACTCGCCGTCGATCAGACCGACGCGGGCGGCGCCGATAGGACCAAGGAAGGGAAGCCCCGAAAGCGTCAGCGCCGCTGAGGAGGCGATCATCGCTACGATGTCGGGATCATTTTCATTGTCGAAGGAAAGGACGGTCGCAATGACCTGCGTCTCGTTCTTGAAGCCTTCGACGAACAGCGGCCGGATGGGCCGGTCGATAAGTCGGGAAGTGAGAGTTTCTTTTTCGGTGGGGCGGCCTTCCCTTTTGAAGTAGCCGCCGGGGATCTTGCCCGCCGCGTAGCTCCGCTCCTGATAGTTCACAGTGAGTGGGAAAAAGTCCACGCCGGGCCGCACCGCTTTTGCTGCTACCACGGTGGCCAGCACGCTCGTTTCACCATACTGGGCGAGCACGGCACCGTCGGCTTGGCGGGCGAGCTGTCCGGTCTCAAGCTTAAGCTTGCGCCCGCCCCATTCAATTTCCACACGATGGATGTCAAACATTTTGCGTCTTTCGAATCTGAGAGTCCGTTGTCAATCTCGTGCCGATCGCCCTCCGACACAAGTTTCGATTTTGCCTGCGGTCGCGGCAGATGTGCCGAAGAGTTCCGAGGGGGCTAAGCCAAGCTTGTCCGTATACGTGTGCCACCTGCGGTGGTCCCTCGGAAACGGATTTCAGCCGATACCGGCCAAATAAGCTGGCGGGCAGCCTGTTGCTGCCCGCCAGGACGATCAGCGGCGGATGCCGAGCTTTTCAATGATCTTCTGGTAACGCCCTTCGTCCTTGCGCTTCAGGTAGTCCAGCAACTGGCGACGCTGGCCAACCATCTTGAGGAGACCGCGGCGCGAGTGGTTGTCCTTCTTGTGTACCTTGAAGTGCTCGGTAAGCTGATTGATGCGTTCCGTCAGGATCGCGATCTGGACCTCCGGCGAGCCGGTGTCACCCGGCTTCGTCGCGTATTCCTTGATAAGCTCCTGCTTCCGCTCTGGTGTAATCGACATCGGATTTTCCTTTCTGGTTCATTGAGGGCCCAGGGCCCGAGCGGTGGCCGCAGCCGGGATGTCGTCCAGCTGGGTCACCAGTGATGAACCGCGGGCCGTGCCCGCGGTGGCGCACTTATACACGATAGGCCGCCTAGAGCGAACTGTTTCTCAGTGGCTCGGTTACGCGGCCGGGTGTCACCCAAGGTTGAACACGCGTGTCGGGCGAAACTCGCCTTTCGCAAGCTCGCCGATGGCGATGAGTTGCCCTTTGGACATGGCATACGCCGGCCCGCTCATGATTGGCGCATCCCGACCGCGGATGATCACGGCCTGTCCGCGGCGCACGCGGGAAGCGTCCGCCGGGCTTAGGTTGAGCCGGAAAAGCCCTTCGAGCACCGCTTCAACGGGCAGGAGCTTGACCTTCAGAAAATCCATTGCCCCATCGAGCTTGCTCGCTTCCTCCAACTCAGAGAGAGGTACGGCCGACTCCTCGTCGAAAGGCCCAACCTGAGTCCGGCGCAGAGCCGTGACATGGCCGTAGCAACCGAGGGCGCGCCCCATATCACGGGCCAGCGCGCGAACGTAGGTGCCCCGACCGCAAACTGCTTCGAAAACAGTCGTATCCCTGTCCGGATACTCAACAGCCCGCAACTCGGAAATGAGCACGGGACGCGGCTCCAGCTTCGGCATCTCGCCGTCGCGGGCCAGGTCGTACGCGCGCTCTCCGTTCACCTTGATGGCCGAGAAGGTCGGCGGCACCTGTTCAATCTCGCCGGTGAAATCCGGCAAGATGGCCTCGATCTCCTCAGGGATAGGGCGTTTATCGCTCGTGCGCACCACCTCGCCTTCGGCATCGTCAGTGTTCGTCTCGATGCCCCAGCGGACCGTGAACCGGTAGGCCTTCTCGCCCTCGACGGCGAAGGAGCAGGTCTTCGTCGCTTCACCCAACGCGATCGGAAGTATGCCGGTCGCCAGTGGATCAAGCGTACCGGCGTGACCAGCCTTTTGCGCGTCGTAGAGGTGCTTGATCGTCGCGACAGCCTGCGTCGAGGTCATGCCAATCGGCTTGTCGAGAACAAGCCAGCCGTGAATGGGATTGCCTTTCTTGTGGCGCGCCATGTTGATGAAGTCTCTAGTAATTAAAGGAAATTCGTCGGTGGTCAGCGCTATGGCTTCTGTTTGAGGCTGTCGAGCAAGCGGTCGATGCGCTCGCCGCTTTCGAAGCTCTCGTCCTTTCGGAACCGGATTTCGGGCGCGAACTTCAGGTTCACTGCTCGCGCCACCACGCCGCGAATGAAGCGCCGGTTTCGCTCAAGGGCGGCAAGCACCTCCTCAGTGTCAGCCCCTCCGAGCGGAAGCACGTAGACAGTCGCCAACCGCAAGTCCGGCGACATGCGCACTTCCGACACAGTGATCACGTGCTTTGTGATGAGCTCGTCGTGAATTTCCCCACGGATCAGCAGGTCGGACAAGGCATGCCGGATCAGCTCGCCAACGCGAAGTTGGCGCTGTGAGGGTCCGCTGCGATGGGGTGTGTGTCTTGGCATTCGTTACACTGGCCGGAATTGAACCGGCGCAGCCTCCTTTGCGGGCAATAGTGAGGTCGGCGGTGAAAGCAAAAGCGCATTCACCGCCGTTTTGGGTCGTTGTTCAGGCGATCAAAGCGTCCGCTTGATGGTCTCGACCGTGTAGCATTCGACGATGTCGCCCGGGCGGATGTCCTGGTAATTGGCGAAGGCCATACCGCATTCCTGGCCCACCGGGACTTCTTTCACCTCGTCCTTGAACCGCTTCAGGCTCGCCAGTGTTCCCTCGTGGATCACGACGTTGTCGCGGATCAGGCGGACCTTGGCGCCACGCTCCACCTTGCCTTCGGTGACCCGGCAACCGGCGACCTTGCCGACCTTCGTGATGTTGAACACCTCGAGGATCTCGGCATTGCCCAGGAACACCTCGCGGACCGTCGGCGCCAGCAGGCCGGACATAGCCGCTTTCACATCATCCACCAGGTCGTAGATGATGTTGTAGTAGCGGATCTCGACACCCTCGCGTTCCGCCGCCGCACGGGCTTGGGCGTTGGCACGCACGTTGAAGCCGATGACGACGGCACCGGCCGTCTGCGCCAAGGTGACGTCCGACTCTGTGATGCCGCCCACGCCGGCGTGGATGATGCGGGCCTCGACCTCATCGGTAGAGATCTTCTTCAGAGAACCAATAATGGCCTCGACGGACCCCTGCACGTCGGCTTTGACGACGAGCGGGAACTCCTTCCTCCCGGCTTCCTTGAGCTGCTGCATCATCTGCTCAAGGGTGCGGGCCGTGCCCACGGAGCCCAGCGTCTCGCGGCGCTTTCGGATGCGGTATTCCGTGATTTCGCGGGCGCGAGCCTCGCTCTCGACAACAGCGAACTGGTCGCCTGCCTCTGGCGCTGTGTCGAAGCCCAACACCTCGACCGGAACTGAAGGACCGGCGTCCTTGACGTTCTCGCCCCTGTCGTTGATAAGCGCACGTACGCGTCCCCACGCTGTGCCGGCAACGACGATGTCGCCGACATGCAGGGTACCGCGCTGGACCAGCAGGGTGCCCACCGGACCACGACCGCGCTCCAGCTTCGCCTCGATAACGTAGCCTTCCGCCGAGCGGTCGGGGTTCGCCTTGAGCTCGAGCAGCTCAGCCTGCAGCGAGATCGCCTCGAGCAACTTGTCGAGGTTCATGCGCTTCGTGGCCGAAACCTCGACCTCGAGCACGTCACCCGACATGCTTTCGACGACCACCTCGTGCTGGAGCAGCTCTGTGCGGACGCGGTTCGGGTCGGCGTCCGGCTTGTCGATCTTGTTGATCGCAACAATGATCGGCACGTTAGCCGCCCGGGCGTGATTGATGGCCTCCACCGTCTGAGGCATCACGCCGTCATCCGCCGCGACCACAAGCACCACGATGTCGGTCACCTTGGCGCCGCGGGCACGCATGGCGGTGAACGCCTCGTGGCCTGGCGTGTCGATGAAGGTGATCGTCTCGCCGGCCTGCGTCTTCACCTGATACGCGCCGATGTGCTGGGTGATGCCGCCGGCCTCGCCAGCCACAACGTTGGTCTGGCGAATGGCGTCGAGCAGCGACGTCTTGCCGTGGTCAACGTGGCCCATGATGGTGACCACGGGCGGCCGCGGCTTAAGCGTCTCGGGCGCGTCCTCGGGGCCGAGGAAGCCTTCCTCGACGTCAGCCTCTGACACACGCTTCGGAATGTGCCCGAATTCCTGCACGATGAGCTCGGCCGTATCGGCGTCGATCACGTCCGTGATCTTGTGCATCTCGCCCTGTTTCATCAGGAACTTGATAACGTCGACGGCCCGCTCCGACATGCGGTTGGACAGTTCCTGAATAGTAATCGCTTCGGGGATGACTACCTCGCGCACGACCTTCTCGCGTGTCTGCGGGATACCCATCGCGCGCAGCTTCTCGCGCTCACGGCGGCGCTTCAGCGAGGCGAGTGACCGCTCGCGCTGACGCTCGTCGAAAGCGTTCGTGATCGTCAGCTTGCCACGCACACGTGTCTCGTCGGCGCCCTTCAGAGGCGCACGGAGAATCTTGCCGCCCTTCTTCTTGGTGCGCCCTTCTTCCTCGTCGAGATCCGGAAGAACCTCCTCCTTGAGCGCGCGCTTGGGCGCCTCGGGCTCGGGCTTCTTGGCCGGCTCGACGGGTTTGGGCCGCTCAGGCCGAGAAACAATGATGGGCCGGGTCATGCCGATAGGCTGAGGCAGCACCTGCGGAACTTCCGGCGTTACAGGGCGCTCGGCGGCAGCCGGTTTCGATTCCTGAGGTTCTGGCTGCTTTGCGACCACAGGCTCCGCAGGCTTCTCGGCCGCAACCTTGGTTTCGGCAGGAGCAGTAGGCTCAGCCTTGGCAGTAGCTTCGGCGGTAGGCTCGGCCGCTGGAGCAGCCTCTGCCGCCTTTGCAGGCTCGGGCTGCTTGGCTGCGGCTTCGGCCTCCGCCTTCTTGCGCTCCTCCTCTTCGCGCCGGCGACGCTCAGCTTCCAGACGCTCCTGCTCTTCGCGGCGACGCTGTTCCTCAAGCTCCCGCGCCTGTGCGGCCGCCAGAGCCCTGGCTCGCGCAAGCTGCTCCTCTTCCGAGAGCGTGCGCAGAATCTTCGGCTGCGGCTGTGCTTCCTGCGGCTTGGGTGCCGCCGCGGCTGGGCGCTGCGCTGGTTGTTGGGGACGCGGGCGCACTTGCGCGGCCGCCGAAGTCTCTTCCGGCTCCTGCCCCACAAGGGTGCGCTTTCTCTTCTTTTCAACCACAACCGACTTGGACCGGCCATGGCTGAACTTTTGCTGTACGTGGCCGGACTCGACCGTACGCTTCAGGCTGAGCGGCTTGCGCGTACCTGTCAGCACGGTCTTGTCGGTTGTTTCTTTCGATTCGCTCATACCTTGCCCGTTCTCAACGTCCCTTGGGCGGCATCATTTGCCGCGAGTTCTCCGTCCGCTGCCGATCTGCCCGAGCGATATCGGGTCAATCGGCCAACCTCGTTCAGGAAATGGTTCGTGGCACCGCCTGCGCTCAGCGCAGCATGTACCACATTCGACCGTCCTAAGGCCAAACTCATTTGTTCGACGGTCATTTCCTGAATGATCGGCGCTGGTCGGCCAATCTCTCTGCAAACCGCCTGAAAACGGCGGTTGAGCTTTTGCACGCCGTCCTCTGCGGCATCCGTGCCATGCAGCAATACGGCAACACTGCCTTTGGCAATGGCTGCGTCGATCCGGGTGAACCCGATCGTCACGAGCCCGGCCTTGTTCGCCAGGCTCAGCGCCTCCATGACACGCTTGAGCATGAGCTGCTCAACCAGATCCGCCAGATCCAGAGGAACGGAGACCTGCTGCTTCAAGCTGCGTGCAAAGGCGTTGCGCTTGACCGCTTCCTGAACCACTTCGCGTTCAGCGGTTACCCACGCACCACGCCCTGGAAGGCGCCGCGCGAGATCAGGAACGATCTGGCGATCAGGCCCGACGACGAAACGGAGCAGCTCCTCAGGCGATTTCTGCGTGCGGGTGACAATGCAGGTCCGCAACGGAGAATGACGCTCCGTCGTCGGCTCTTCTGCGATTTCGACCCGCGTGGCCATCCGCCTTATGTGTGCTCCTCGTCATCAGGGCGCGTTTATGCGCTCGAGCCAGTATCGCCGGCAGGCTCAGCCGCCGCATCAGACTCTTCGCCTTCAGCCGCTTCTTCTGCAGGAGGCTCGATCCAGCCCAAGATCATCCGGGCTGCCATGATCATGTCCTCAGCCTCTTTGCGGCTGAGCTCAAAGCCATCCAGGATGCCCTTGTGGCGAATGACCTCGCCATCCTTGTCCTTCTTCCGTTCGGTCCAGCCGACGAGATCGTCAGTCGCGCAGTCCGCGAAGTCCTCGAGCGTCTTGATGCCGTTCTCACCGAGGGCGACCATCATCGCCGTCGTCATGCCGGGCACCTGAGCAAGGTCGTCGGAGACGCCAAGCTCCTTACGCCGCGCATCCCGCTCCTGTTCGATCCGCTCGAGATACTCGCGAGCGCGTGTCTGGATTTCCTGTGCCGTCTCCTCGTCGAAGCCTTCGATGTGTGCAATCTCGCTCAGGTCGACGTAGGCAATCTCTTCCACCGTGGCGAAGCCTTCCGTCACCAACAGCTGGGCGATGACCTCGTCCACGTCGAGCGCTTCCATGAAGATCTGCGAGCGCTCCGCAAACTCTTTCTGACGCCGCTCGCTCTCCTCCTGCTCGGTCAGGATGTCGATATCCCAACCCGTTAGTTGAGAAGCGAGCCGCACGTTCTGGCCGCGGCGGCCAATGGCGAGAGACAACTGGCTCTCCGGCACAACCACTTCGATGCGGTTGGAGTCCTCGTCGAGAACGACCTTGGTCACCTCAGCGGGCGCCAGAGCGTTGACGATGAACTCCGCAGGGTCGGGCCGCCACTGAATAATGTCGATCTTCTCGCCCTGCAGCTCGTTCACAACGGCTTGGACGCGCTGACCGCGCATACCCACGCACGCGCCGACAGGGTCAATGGAGCTGTCCTTCGAGATGACGGCGATCTTGGCGCGCGAGCCCGGATCACGAGCAACCGACTTGATCTCGACGATACCGTCGTAGATCTCCGGAACCTCCATGGCGAACAGCTTCGCCATGAACTCCGGTCGTGCGCGTGAAAGGAAAATCTGCGGTCCGCGCTGCTCCCGGCGTACGTCGTATATATAGGCACGCACCCGGTCCCCGTAGCGCAGGTTCTCGCGCGGGATCATTTCGTCGCGACGGATAATTCCCTCGGCCCGGCCGAGGTCGACAATCACGTTGCCGTATTCGACCCGCTTTACCGTGCCGTTGACGATCTCGCCGACGCGATCCTTGTATTCGTTGTACTGCCGCTCGCGCTCAGCCTCGCGCACCTTCTGCA
This sequence comes from Hyphomicrobiaceae bacterium, assembly GCA_002919265.1. GTDB lineage: Bacteria > Pseudomonadota > Alphaproteobacteria > Rhizobiales > Hyphomicrobiaceae > ZC4RG25. The sequence continues at coordinate 24,729 of PKEY01000086.1, forward strand.
CGATGACCTGCTTGGCGTTCTGCGCAGCGACGCGGCCGAAATCGAGCGGAGGCAGAGGGTCGGCGATCAGGTCGCCAAGTTTCGCTTCAGGGTTGCGGCGCTTGGCCTCTTCCAGCGAGATCTGGGTGGCGTCGTTCTCGACCTTCTCGACGACGGCAAGGACGCGGAACAGCCGCGTATCGCCGGTGCGCGGGTCGATCTCGCAGCGAATATCGTTCTCCGAGCCGTAACGCGACTTGGCAGCCTTCTGGATCGCATCCTCCATCGCCTGGAGAACGATCTTGCGATCGATGGATTTCTCACGCGCAACCGCGTCTGCGATTTGCAGGAGCTCCAATCTATTTGCGCTGACTGCAACGGCCATGCCCTGCACCCTTGTCTTTAGTCTTCAAGCTGCGGCTCGGCGCCGCTATTGCCCTTGGCAGCCTTCTTCGCCCGCCTCAGCGACTCCCGGATGAGCTCATCCGTCAGCACCAGTTTGGCTTCGGCGATCAGGTCGACCGGGAATCCAAGCACTTGCGTCCCGAGCTGATCGAGCGTGCACTCGATCCGCACCTCACCGTCCTCGAAACCTTCGAGAACACCGCGATAGCGTTTGCGCCCGCCGACGAGCTCTTTCAGCTCGATTTTCGCCTCGTAACCCGCCCAATCTTCGAAGTCGGACGGCCTGACGAGCGGCCGATCGATACCAGGCGAGGATATCTCCAACCGGTAACTGCCGGGTAGGGGATCGTGCGCATCCAGAAGAGGAGATAGCTGTCGGGAGATCGTTTCGCAATCCTCGATCGACATAGTGCCGTCCGGGCGCTCGGCCATAATCTGCACGGTATGGCCCTCGCGTCCGTGAATCTGCACCCTCACCAGCCTGTAGCCGAGATCCTCTATGGTCGGCTCGACAAGCGCAGCGATCTCTGCAGCAAGGCCGGTTTCGCGAATGAAGCGCTGCGATTTCGCGCTCTCATTCCGATGGTCCATATCCCCTCAAACCCAAAAGCGTGTCGCTGCAAGAACACCCAGTAAAACAAAAAGAGCGGACCCGCTGGGGCCCACTCTCAGAGTTGAGATGATCATGAGCATTTGAAGGATATGAGATAGCGGCCGCCTTGGTCAAGCAGCAAATGGCAGGAATTTGACGCCTCGGTCACCTATTTGGGAGCTTTTTGCTCAAATTGGGCAGACCCTAGCCACCTGAAGCGCAGATAGACCGGGCGACGGCCCTGCGCAATGGCCTTCTGTTCATAGCGCGTTGGCGGCCAATCGGGTGTCCGCTCCCGCCAATCCGAAGGACCAGCGGCTAGCCATGCGTAGCCCGGCGAGGCGCGAAATGCGAGCAGGCTGGTGCGGGCGTAATCACCAATGTCCGTAGCCAAGCGAAGCTCCGCGCCAGGCTTTAGCACCCGCGCAAGCGTCGCAAGGAACTGGGTTGAGACGAGACGGCGCTTCCAGTGGCGCTTCTTCGGCCAAGGGTCCGGAAACAGGATAAAGACACGGCTGATCGACTGGTCGGGAAGCCAGCGGAGCAGGCGGCGGGCGTCATCGGGTAAAACGCGGATGTTCTTCAAGCCCTTCGTCTCAACAGCGTCCAGCACCTTCACGACGCCATCGAGGTAAGGCTCGCAGCCGATGAGCCCGACATTGGGATGGTGTTCCGCCTGCCAGATTAGGTGCTCGCCGCCACCAAAGCCGATCTCGAGCCAGACATCCTTCGCGTCGGTTGCGAAGAGACTTGTGGCGTTCTCCGGTGGTGGCTGTTCGAGGTCGATCCGCAGGCGAGGCAGAACGTTAGCCAGGAGGCCCTGCTGGCGTGCGCTGAGTTTGCGCCCGTGTCGGCGGCCGAAGCTACGAATGTCGTCGTGCGGGACCTTGTTCGCTTCTTCCATGGGCTACCTAGGTGTCCGCAAAATCAATCGGCCGCGGAAAGGGCCGCGGCCGATTTGATCTAATCAATGACTGTCTTTCAGGCGACTTCGGACTTCAGTTTCTCGACCAGATCGAGCTTCTCCCACGAGAAGCCGCCATCGGCGTCAGGCTGGCGGCCGAAGTGGCCGTAGGCCGCAGTGCGCGCGTAAATCGGCTTGTTCAGGCCGAGATGCTCACGAATACCGCGGGGCGTGAGCTTCATCACGTTCCGCACCGCCTTTTCGAGCGCGTCCTCGGAAACTTGGCCCGTGCCGTGCGTATCGACGTAGATGGAAAGCGGTTCCGCCACGCCGATCGCGTAGGACAACTGGATCGTGCAGCGATCGGCCAAGCCCGCCGCAACAATGTTTTTCGCAAGGTAACGGGCCGCGTAAGCCGCCGAGCGATCGACCTTTGTGGGGTCCTTGCCGGAGAACGCGCCACCACCGTGCGGGGCCGCGCCGCCGTAGGTGTCGACAATGATCTTGCGCCCGGTGAGACCGCAATCGCCGTCAGGACCGCCGATCTCGAACTTGCCGGTCGGATTCACATGCCACACTGTCGCCGGGGTGATCCAGCCCTCGGGCAACGTCTTGCGGACGTAGGGCTCGACAATGGTGCGAACGTCGTTGGAGGTCAGGTTCGGGTCGAGGTGCTGCGTCGAGACCACGATTTGTGTCACGCCAACGGGCTTGCCGTTTTCGTAGCGCACCGTGACCTGGCTCTTGGAGTCCGGCCCGAGCTTGGCCGCATCGCCTTCCTTGCGCTTACGGGCGGCGGCCAAATTCTGAAGAATCTTGTGGCTGTAGTAGATGGGAGCCGGCATCAGCTCCGGCGTTTCGCGGCACGCATAGCCGAACATGATGCCCTGGTCGCCGGCACCTTCATCCTTCTCTTCGGCAGCGTCGACGCCACGGGCGATATCGGCCGACTGCGGGTGCAAGAGAACGTCGATTGTCGCGTTCTCCCAGTGGAATCCTTGCTGTTCGTAGCCGATGTCACGAATCGCCATGCGGGCAACATGGGCTACCAGCTCTGGCGTGATTGTCTTCGGCCCGCGCGTTTCGCCCGCGATTACGACGCGGTTCGTCGTCGCGAGCGTTTCTGCCGCCACCCGAACGTCACGCGGATCAAGCCCAACGGCGAGAGCTTCGCGGAAAAACAGGTCGACGATCTCGTCAGAGATCCGATCACAGACCTTGTCAGGGTGTCCTTCTGACACCGATTCGCTGGTGAAAAGGTAGGATTGGCGTGACACCGGTATCCCCGACAGTCAAATGAAGGCCGCAACGTCGCGGGCTTCTTTACAGGGTTTCCGAAGGGGGTCAAGCCGACTCTGTCGACTCGACCGGGTGTTGTAGCCGCAGGGAAATATCCTGTGAGCTTCAGTTCGATTGATGGCTGCCGTTGTTGTGATCCTTGTCCTCGCCCGCCAGCGTCCGGACGAGATCGACGATCGACCGCCTGATTTTCGGATCGGTGATCTTTACGAACGCCTTGTTGAGCTCTACTCCCTCGCGGCTGCTGAGAAAATCCACCACGTACCGATCGGTTTGGGAGAGCCCACTGGATGAGCTGGATTTGTTGGTCGGTGTCGTGCCCGGCGCGTCCTCGTAGAAGAACTCGACGCTGACACCGAGGACTTTCGCAAGCTCATAGAGCCGGCTGGCGCCGATTCGGTTGATACCCTTCTCGTATTTCTGGATCTGCTGGAAGGTGAGCCCCAACTGCTCGCCGAGCTTTTCCTGGCTCATGCCCAGCAACATGCGCTGCAAGCGCACTCGGCTTCCCACATGAATATCAAGGGGATTAGCCCGCCGCGAGCCCTTCTCGACGATTTCCTCGTGATCGGCAATTGCTTCATCGTTTCTGGTCATGCCCCTATTTCCCCACCCTAAGTTAAGCAACGAAACTTTACTCTCTCCCCGCGCAATTCCTAGGTGCAGCCAGTCGTTCCGTCAACCGGAACAAGAGTTGTTGTCCGCTGATTTATGACCACGGTACTGGTCATCTGGCAACAGATGATCAGGCTCTGCGATGGACCAGCCAGAGAAGGCCGGCTCCTGCTAGCCAGAGGAGAGCGAATAATCCATCGCCGAACCGTGCATACAAGGGTGGGGGCCTCGCTCCCGGAAGAACTGTGTCTATGACGCCACGCTCGTTGAGATTGAGCCGCGCCAGGACGCGTCCGTTTGCATCGATAACTCCGGTAATTCCGTTGTTTGCGACGCGGATGAGGGGAAGTCCTTCTTCGACGGCGCGCACGCGTGCCTGGTGAAAGTGCTGGTGTGGACCGGTCGTTTCGCCGAACCAGCCGTCATTTGTGACATTGATGAGAACTTGAGGCCGACGGGACGATTGAACGATGGCGCCGGGAAAAATCGCCTCGTAGCAAATCAGCGCACCCGTCGGAGGCAGGCCGGGAACTTCAAACAATGGCCTTGGGGAGACTCCCACGGAAAATCCGCCGCGCCAACCCACCAGTTTTTGGAGCCCAATTCCTTCGAGAAGCGGCCGCAACGGCAAATATTCGCCGAACGGCACGAGATGGATCTTGTCGTAGATCGCGATGGGTTGGCCGTCCGAGCCGAATGCGATGAGGCTGTTGAAGGCGCGCGGGCGGGGAGCGTCTGGTGTGATGGGACCGTCTGCGCGCAATGCTCCTGCCAGAAGGAGAGTGCCATCCGGAAGCATCTGTCCGATGGCCTGCAGAGCGGCCGGTGTGTCGAGCGGCAGGAACGGCATTGCCGCTTCCGGCCAGATGACGTGCGTGATGCCGACGAGGTTATCTTCGGCGCCGTTTGGACCCTGACGCGAAAGAGCGAGGTGGTCGAAGAAGATGTCTCGCTGTTTCTCCGGTCGCCACTTGTCGCGCTGGGGGACGCTTGGCTGCACGAGCCGAAGCCGAACACCCTCGACTGGGGATGGCACCGGCGTCGCGAGTTGAACGAGGCCGTAGACGAACGCGGCGGAGAGCGGAACAAGCGCGATGAGAAAGCCCGCCATTGCTGCTTGGGGGCGGCGCAATTCTGCTGCATCTGCCGATGCAACGAGGGGCGCAGCGAAAATGAGAAGCGCTAGGAATGTCAAGCCGTAGATGCCGAAAATGCCGGCGGATTGCATGAGCGGCAGTGGCCATGTCAGCGCATATCCGAGAATGTTCCACGGAAACCCCGTGAGGATATGGCCGCGGAGCCATTCGGCGGCCGAGAAGGCAAGTGCAAGCGCCAGCAGGCGAAACAAATTTGGTCGCCAAAACAGTGAAGCTGCAGCCGTTGCAGCTCCGTAAAACAGCGCCAGACCTGCCGGCATGAGGGCAACGGCAAACGGCATAAGCCAGGCGAAGCGCTCGGCCTCGACCAGGAACGCCTCACCGATCCAGAAAAGTCCCGCGAGGAAATATCCGGCACCAAACCACCAGCCGGTCAGGCCGGCGCTACGCAGGTGTTTGGCCTTAAAGGGGCGAGCTGCGGGATCAGCCGAGGCGAGATGGACAGTGCCGTCGATCAACCAGACGAGTACGGGGAGGGTGAAAAAAAGGATGGCCCAGATGAAAAAAGGGGCCATCGCAAGAACCGACAGCGCGCCGGCCCCAAACGCCACCACACGGCCGCGCCAACCTCTCAGGGTACGGATTTTGTGGGCGAGACCCCGCAGCGGCTCAGCTACACCAACGAGCCAATGTACGCGGCCATTGGTGTCCCGCTCGGCCGTCGAATTCCCCCCAGAAAGCGGCATTCGCTTTAGTGCCCCGCCGCGGCGGCGTTGCCGTTGCCCTCGGCGTTCAAGAGGCTGGTGTCGACTTTGACCCTCATAATGCGCCGCTCGTCGGCTTCCAGCACTTCAAACACGATGCCCGACGGATGCTGAACACGCTCACCCTGAGCGGGCAGCCGCCCAACGAGCGCGAACACAAGGCCGCCCAACGTATCGATCTCTTCTTCCTGATCCGGCTGGAGCAACTTGATCCCGAGGTACTCCTCCAGCTCGTCGATGGGCGTACGAGCCGCGGCAATCACCGTGCCCCTGGCGTCTGTCACGATGTTGGCCTCTTCCGCCTCGTCGTGCTCGTCCGCGATGTCGCCAACGATTTCCTCAACGAGGTCCTCGATCGTCACTAGGCCGTCCGTGCCGCCGTATTCGTCGATGACGATGGCCATGTGGTTACGCGTGGCCTGCATGCGAACGAGCAGCTGCATGGCCGGCATGGATGGCGGCACATACAGAACCGGCCGCCGGATCTTGGCAACTGTGAGGGGCTGGGTCAGGTCGACCTTCGAGAAATCGAGCCCCCGCAGGCCGGTAACCCCATCTGCTGTTCCGCTTTCTTGTCTCGCCGATTGCGGGGTTTGAATCGTTGAAGTGGCTGTTTCCTTACCCGGACCAATAGCCGCTTGCTTAATCAGCCAGTTCATCACGTCCTTGACGTGAATCATGCCCCGGGGGTCATCGAGCGTTTCGCGGAAAATCGGGATCCGCGACACACCCGCTTCCTGGAAGGTGGCGAGCAGATCGCCCAGCGTGTCGTTCTCGTCCAGCGCGATGATATCGGCGCGCGGCACCATCACGTCTTCAACCCGCAGGCGGCCAAAGTGCAGCAGGCGGAGCATCATGTTGCGCTCTTCGGCGCTCAGCTCGTCCTCGGACTTGGCCTCGGTTTTTAGGGTGTGCTCAAGAACATCGCGGAGCGTCTGTGTGCTGGGAAGCCGCAGTCGGGAAATCAGGCTGCCTAGCCAACTCTGACTCTCGCTACCCTCGCTCGATGAGCCGTTCCTGGGGTGTTCGCCTTCTATCGACATTGTTTTTGTGATGGGTTGGTAATCACGCCTCTGCTGTCGAATGAGAGCCGTAGGGGTCAGGAACCCCTAGCTCAGCTAGCAACTCGACCTCGAGCGCTTCCATCGTAAGCGCCTCCGCCTCGGTCTCGTGGTCGTACCCGAGCAGATGGAGCAGCCCGTGCAGGACGAGATGCTGGAGGTGGTGGTGCGGCGGCTTGTTCTCAGCCGCAGCTTCACGCGCCACCGTCTCGGCGGCCAGAATGAGGTCGCCGAGAGGACGGCGCGATCCTTCAGGCAGAACGGCGCTTCCTGTCGGGAACGAGAGAACGTTGGTGGGCTTGTCCTTGCCTCTGTAATCGCGATTGAGCACGCGAACGCGTTCATCGGAGCTCAGGGCGACGGCAACCTCCACGTTTGCGAGGTCGAACCGACGCGCCACGATGTCCGCCACGGCACAAATGGTCTCCTCGATGGGCTCAAACGCGCTCCAATCGCCTTCTTCGACGAGAATGTCGAGGTGAAGTCGTTCCGGAGGCTCCGAGCCTTCATCGCCTTCCGACGGCTCAGGGCTCAACGCTGCTTGGATTGTGTCACTCATGGCGTTCGTGCTGGGCATCGAGGGCTTGGTCCCGATCGTAAGCCTCCACGATGCGAGCGACGAGATCCCGCCGCACCACGTCCGAGGATGAGAAGCGGACCACCTCGATGCCTTCGATGCCGGCTAACAGTCGGACGGCTTCGTCCAACCCGGACTTCTGTCCCGGAGGAAGATCGATCTGACTTGGGTCGCCTGTAATCACCATCTTCGAGTTCTCACCGAGGCGGGTGAGAAACATCTTCATCTGCATGCTGGTCGTGTTCTGCGCCTCGTCGAGAATAATATAGGCATTCGCCAGGGTGCGGCCACGCATGAAGGCCAAGGGCGCGATCTCGATCGTGCCCGTCTCCATGTCGCGCTCCACCTTCTCGGGAGGCAGCACATCATAGAGGGCATCGTAGAGCGGGCGCAAATAAGGGTCGACCTTCTCGCGCATATCTCCCGGCAAGAAGCCGAGCCGTTCACCCGCCTCGACGGCTGGCCGAGAGAGGATGATCCGCTCGACCATTCCCCGCTCCAGACAGTGCGCGGCGTAAGCAACCGCAAGATAGGTCTTGCCCGTACCGGCGGGGCCTAGGCCGAACACAAGGTCCGTCCGCTCGAGGCTACGGATGTAGGTGCTTTGCGCCGGGGTGCGCGCCTTGATGATGCGTCGCCGGGTCGCGATCTGGGCCTGGCCATCGGTTGGCTTCTGGCCGTCGCTAAACCGTCCGTGTCGGATGAGACCGTCGAAATCCCCTGGCGCCACCTGCTCACCTCGCGCAACTCTGGTGTAAAGCTGCTCCAACACGCCGCGCGCAAGCTCGCACGCGGCCTCCGAGCCCGTCAGGATCACCACGTTGCCGTGAGCATGGGCCTCGATCCCGAGGCGATCCTCGATCAATGCCAGATGGGAATCGTACTCGCCAAGAAGTTCGGCGAGGTACCGGTTGTTCTCAAAGGGCACTACCAACCGCTTCTTGGGATGAGAAGCTTTGGCTTTCCCGTTCGAGGTGGCTGCCCCACGATATCCGTTCAATATGCGCTCTCTCCTGTGCGGCCCGCATGCGATATCGGCCGCGATCAGTATACTACCCTATTTAAGAGCTTTGTGACACCCTTCCAGCGGCATCCGCCCAAAGCGACCGCCTATCGCAGAATTCCGGCCAGGCTATTGGTGCTGGCATCCGAGATCTCGACAGGGTGAATGCGGCCGAGAAGGCTCGGTTCCGCCTCGGCGTGGACCGCTTGCAGGTACGGCGACCGGCCCACGAGCTGCCCCGCCTTCCGGCCAGGTTTTTCGAAGAGCACGGGAAGCACCTTGCCGACGCACTTGGCGTTAAACTGGCGCTGCTGCGCCTGCAAGAGGTCCTGCAGTCGGGCGAGCCTGTCCGCCTTGACCTCTTCGGGCACCTGGCCGTCCATGTTGGCAGCAGGGGTGCCGGGACGCGCGCTGTACTTGAATGAGAAGGCCTGGGCAAAGCTCACCTGCCGCACAAGCTCGAGCGTATCCTGGAACTCCTCCTCCGTCTCGCCAGGGAACCCGACAATGATATCAGTCGATAGGGC
>PKEY01000087.1 GCA_002919265.1 Hyphomicrobiaceae bacterium
ATCCGGGCAAACTTGCACCGCGCGCCTATGTACTCGGGCCAGATTTCGAGCATTGGCCCGCGATACTGCCCGTCCATCGAAGACAAGGTCGTTCGTTTCGCGGACCGGTCGGCGCATCAGGTCTTCCTGGAGCCGGAAGGTCTCGATGACGACACGATCTATCCGAATGGCGTGTCGACCTCTTTGCCAGAGGAAGTACAGATTGCCTTCCTGCGCACCATGCCGGGTCTTGAGAATGTCGTCATCAAGCGCCCGGGCTATGCCATCGAGTACGACTACGTCGACCCGCGCGAGTTGCTCCCGACACTAGAGACCAAACGGCTGCCGCGGCTCTTCCTGGCAGGGCAGATCAACGGGACGACCGGTTACGAGGAGGCCGGCGCGCAAGGCATCGTGGCCGGGATCAATGCGGCTCTGGCGGCCGCTGGTGGCGGGCGCACGTTCACGGTCTCTCGAACCGAAGGCTATCTGGGCGTCATGATCGATGATCTCGTGACGCGGGGGGTGACGGAGCCGTATCGCATGTTCACCTCGCGGGCCGAGTACCGTCTGGCCCTACGCGCGGATAATGCGGACCAGCGACTGACGCCGAAGGGCATCGAAACCGGCTGCGTTGGGCAAGAGCGCGCGAAGGCTTACGCCGCAAAGGAGAAGGCACTCTCAGAGGGGCGGGCCCTGCTGGAGAAGCTGACACTCACGCCGAACGAGGCCGCCCTGTACGGCTTCGAGATCAATCGTGACGGTCGCAGGCGGTCTGCCTTCGAGTTGCTTGCGTATCCGAACATCAACCTTGAGCGATTGAAAGGCGTCTGGGCCGAGATCGGGCAACTCGATCCAAAGATCGCGGCGCAGCTGGAAGTCGATGCCCGCTACGCGTCCTACGTCAAGCGTCAGGAAGAGGATGTCGCCATCCTCAAGCGCGACGAGTCGGTGGCGATTCCGCTGGATTTCGACTTCTCGTCGCTCCCGGGGCTGTCGAATGAGGTCCGGCAAAAGCTGGAGCGGTATCGCCCGACGACCTTGGCCCAAGCGGCACGGATCGACGGCATTACGCCGGCGGCGCTGCTTATTCTGCTTGGTCGGCTGAAGCGCACGCGGGAGCGGGCAAGCGCATGAGCGCGATCCGCCGAGCGAAGAAAATCGATGGTCCGGAGGCGTTTCGCGCGGCTTTTTCTGTTTCACGTGAAACTCTGGACCGTCTCACTCTCTACGAAGATCTGCTGAAGCGCTGGCAGAAGGCGGTCAATCTCGTCGCGCCGACGACACTCGGGGAAATTTGGCATCGGCATTTCGCCGACAGCGCTCAGCTCGTGAGATTGATCCCCGAGGAAGCAGAAGCCCTCGTTGACCTCGGCTCTGGCGGGGGCTTTCCCGGTCTCGTCCTGGCTATCGTGCTCCACGAGCGCAAGGCCATGCGCGTCACGCTTGTCGAAAGCGATGGGCGTAAAGCGGCATTCCTGCGGGAGGTCGCCCGGCAAACGCAGGTGCCTGTGGACATTCTGTCAACAAGGATCGAAAACGCCGAGACTCAGCGTAAAGTGAGCACGGTTGATGTCGTCACGGTGCGTGCTCTTGCTCCGTTGAACCGCCTGCTGGGTTTGGCGGCACCGTTTTTTGCGCCCAATACGCGTGGTCTGTTCCTTAAGGGGCGCGATGTCCACGGAGAAATCGACGAAGCAAGAGAGGCCTGGCACTTCGATGTCGAGCTCGTTCCGAGCGTGACGGATGCCCAAGGCCAGATTGCCGTGGTGTGTAATGTGAGAGCCAAGACGGAGGGTTGAGCCTTGACCGGCAAGACCACAAAGGGACTGCGGGTGATCGCGATCGCCAATCAAAAGGGGGGCGTCGGCAAGACGACCACGGCGATCAATCTCGGCACCGCGCTCGCTGCCGCAGGAGAGCGGGTGCTAATTGTGGATCTCGATCCGCAGGGCAACGCTTCGACAGGCCTCGGTATTGCTGCCAATGAGCGGTTCACAACGACGTACGATGTGATGACGGCGCGCAGCACGCTTCTGCGGGCCGCAATCCCGACTCAGGTTCCCGGGCTGATGATTGTCCCTGCGAACTCGGATCTGATCGGCATCGAGTCGGAGCTGATGAACGATCCGACCAAGCCGTTCCGCCTGCGGGATGCGATCGGGGCTCTCGTTGGTCAGCAGCGGGCCAATCCGGAAACGGCGTTCACCTACATCCTGATCGATTGTCCACCGTCGTTGAACCTGCTGACGCTCAACGCGATGGTGGCAGCTCATGCGGTGCTGGTGCCCGTGCAGTGCGAGTTCTTCGCGCTGGAAGGTATTTCGCAGCTGAAGGATAACATCGAGCAGATCAAGGCGACGCTGAACCCGGGCTTGGAAATTCAGGGGGTCGTTTTGACGATGCACGATCAGCGGACCGCTCTGTCGCGGGAGGTGGCGCAGAACGTGCGCGCTTATTTTGGTGCCAAAGTTTACGACACGATGATTCCGCGGAATACGCGCGTCGCCGAGGCACCATCTCACGGCAAGCCGATCTTGCTTTACGACGTAAACAGCGCCGGCAGTCAGGCTTACATGCGTCTGGCTGCGGAAATCATCGAGCGCGAGCGGCAGTACAAAGCCGCCTGATCAAATCAAGGAATCCTAGGAGAACGGAACGACCATGGCGACTCCACTCCAGAAGAGCCGGCTTGGCAGGGGGCTTGCTTCTCTTATTGGCGATCCGGTTCTGGCCGAACCAAAGTTGCCGGCTGAGGGCGAGCAGAGAGTCGTTCCCATCGATCAGCTCCGTGGCGGCAAGCTCAATCCGCGGCGGGAGTTCCGGGAGGAGGATCTGGCCGAACTGGCCGACTCGATCCGGCAAAGAGGATTGGTACAGCCGATCGTCGTTCGTCCGGATCGGGTGTCCGGTGGTTATGAGATCGTCGCTGGCGAGCGGCGTTGGCGCGCGGCTCAGCGGGCGGGTCTCCACACTGTTCCCGTGATCGTGCGCGAGCTCTCGGATCAAGAGGTCCTTGAGCTCGGCATCATCGAGAACGTCCAGCGCGCCGATCTCAACCCCATCGAGGAAGCGGCCGGCTATCGCGAGCTCATCGACCGGTTCGGCTACACCCAGGATCAGCTCGCCGAGGTCATCGGGAAGAGCCGCAGCCACCTGGCCAACACGCTTCGCCTACTGAAGCTGCCCGACTCGGTGCAAGAGCTCGTTCGTGAAGGGAAGCTGACGGCCGGCCACGCGCGAGCGTTGGTCGGACGAGAGGATGCCGAGGAGCTCGCCAGGCGGATCATCGAGCGTGACATGAACGTGCGCGAGGTGGAAGCCCTCGTGCAGTCGGGCGTTACCGTCTCAAGCTCTTCATCCAGCCGGAAGCGTGAGAAGACGCCTGACACGCTGGCCTTTGAAAAAGAGTTGTCCGACGCCCTGGGCCTGAAGGTCGAGATCAAACGGGGCTCCGGCGAGAGCGGGCAGCTCGTCATCAAGTATGGAAATTTCGATCAGCTCGACTATATCCGCATGCGCTTGGTGGGCACACCGCTGTAATGGGACGGGGGAGCTCATCAAAGCTCCCCTTCTGATTTTCGATAGCGGAACTGCGGCAAAACCCGCTTGACGCCATTTTTCGGAATTGCTGATGTCCCCGCCGGCCCTTATGCACCCGGGCTGGAGTTCTGATCATGGGTCAAGATGTTCTCACCCAGCTCGCTGCGACCATTCGGGAGCGGCGGCACAGCGATTCCGCGCGCTCCTATACGCGGCAGCTTCTCGATGGCGGCCCGGAGCGGTGTGCTCGCAAACTTGGCGAGGAAGCAATTGAAACTGTCATCGCCGGGATTAGCCAGGACGGCCAGGCGCTTTGTCGGGAGGCAGCGGACCTGCTGTACCATCTTCTGGTCCTGCTGGAAGCCCGCGACGTAAAATGGGACGACGTCCTCGCTGAACTCGCTCGGCGTTCGGGGGTATCCGGACTCGACGAAAAATCAGCTCGCGGCCGGGGCGGTGACCCGGCATGACACTGGCAGTTGTACAACTCGACCAACCTGATATGCGCGGCAGATCAGCCCTGCAATTCTCGCCCTATCAAACCTTCACACGGGAGGAGTGGGCGCGGCTGCGGGCCGATACGCCAATGACCCTGGTCGAGCGCGACCTCGAGCAGCTCTCCGGCTTGATGCAAGAGCTCTCGATGAAGGAAGTCGAGGAGATCTATCTGCCGCTGTCGCGCCTCCTGAACCTCTATGTCGCTGCCGCCCAGGAGCTTCACGCAGTGACGTCACGGTTCCTTGGCCGCAACAATGTGAAGATGCCCTTCATTCTCGGCGTGGCGGGTTCGGTTGCCGTGGGCAAGAGTACGACAGCCCGTGTGCTGCGCGCCCTGCTCGCACGCTGGCCAGACCATCCGCGGGTCGATCTGGTTACGACGGACGGCTTCCTGTTGCCCAATGCAGAGCTCGAAGCTCGTGGCTTGATGAACCGGAAGGGATTTCCGGAGAGCTTCGATACGGCGCGGTTGCTGAACTTCCTCGCGGACGTGAAGTCAGGGCGCGAGCGGGTCGAGGCGCCGGTCTATTCGCACTTCCACTATGACATCCTCCCCGATCAGACGATCGTCATAGAGCGGCCAGACATTCTGATTGTGGAGGGCCTGAACGTCTTGCAGCCGGCGCGGTTGCCAAAGGATGGAAAGGCGATTCCGTTCGTTTCGGACTTCTTCGATTTCTCGATCTACATCGACGCCGATCCGAAAGTGATCGAGGAATGGTACGTGGCGCGCTTCATGAAGTTGCGCACCACCGCATTCCGCGATCCGGCGGCCTACTTCCACAAGTACGCGCATCTCTCGCCGGACGACGCGCGGGAGCGCGCGCTGGAAATCTGGCGGACGATTAACCTCAAGAATCTTCAGGAAAACATCTTGCCCACGCGGCAGCGGGCCAGTCTCATCCTCCGCAAGGGGCCGGATCACAGCGTCGAGAGTGTTTCACTGCGGAAGCTGTGAGATCGATAAGAAAACGCCACCCTCGGATCAAAGGGCGGCGTTCTTGTTTCCTCAACCTGTACGCAGTGACTACTGCATGCGCCGCATCCGGCGACCAGCATCCCCGCGCATCGGGCTGCGGAAACCTTGCATCCCCCGCGTCCGCTGGATGCGACGTGGCATCACGTCCCTCCGCGTGCGATAGAACCGTGGCCCGACCCGCTGCCCGCGGTAAAAGCGCCTGGGACCGGCATAAGCGCGGGTGCGGTAGAAGCGCCGTGGAGCGACGGTGCGAGTCCGGTAGAATCTACGCGGGGCATAGTACCGACGCGGAGCGTAGAATCGGGCCCTGTAGAATCGCCTCGGTGCATAGTACCGAGCCCTGTAGAATCTCCGCGGTGCCCAGGACCTCACGCGGTAGTAGCGGCGCGGTGCGTAGTACCGGACCCGGTAATAGCGGGGAGGCGCCCAGTACCAGGTACGATAGTAATGGCGACGGGGCGCGTAATAGCGAACGCGATAGTACCGCGGCCGCCAGTAGTACGATGACCGGTAATAGTACGGGTAGGTATAGTAGCTGGAGTAGAAGAACGGCGCGCCCCAGAAGAAGGCCCGCGGCCGCCACCAGCGTACGCGGTAATATCTACGCGGTGCCCAATACCGCGCCCTATAAAAGCGGGGACCGCCCCAATAGGCTGCGCGGTAGAATCGCCGTGGTCCCCAGTAGACGGGGCGATAGAACGCTCTGCCACCCCACGACCGGTGAAATCCCCTTGCATGGAAGCCGCGGTACCCTCTGTGGAATTGGGCTTTCTCGACTGTCGACTTTGCATTGGGGGCAAAGGCAGCGGGTGGAGCGGCTGGTGCTGACATTGCTGCTCCCGCTAACATGCTCAGTGCAGCTGAGCATCCCGCGAGCAGCAAGACTCGGCGACGTCTCATCGCAATACTCCTCTCCTGCGACCGAAAGGGTCGGTTTGCTGAGCAACTGAACGTCGCCAGCGGTGATGGGTTCCTCAGTCGCAGGCGTTTTCAGAGGAGTAACGGGCGGATTTTTCTCAACCCAACCAACCGCTTGTCGCCTGTCTATGGTTACTGCCTGTTTGGCGATCGAGACGGTTGGAGAACGGCGGGTCAGAGTAGCCCTTGGGCCCTGGCGAGTTCGGCTAGGTTTTTCTGCGGTCGCGCGCCAAAGTGGCTGATGACCTCAGCAGCCGCGATGCTACCCAGCCGACCGGCCGTCTCCAGACTAAACCCGCGGGCATAACCAAAGAGGAAGCCGGCAGCATAGAGATCTCCGGCCCCGGTTACGTCGACTACATTGACCGGCATGGCAGGAATGGAGATCGGCTCCCGACTTTTCGCGCAGATCACTGAGCCTTTGGCGCTGCGCGTGAGCACCGCAAGCTCGGTGTCGGCTTGTGCGTGCTCCATCGCCTTCTCAAAAGTGTCGACCTGGTAAAGAGATGTGATCTCGGTTTCGTTGGCGATCAGAATGTCGACGCTGTTGCGAACCAGATCCAGGAATTCTTTTCGGTGCCGATCGACGCAGAAACCATCTGAAAGGCTCAGGGCAACCTTACGTCCAGCCTCCGCCGCGATGCTTGCGGCCTGACGGAACGCGGCTTTGGCCTCGGGCCGATCGAAGAGATAGCCTTCGAGGAAGATAATGCCGGCTGAACGGATCAGCTCCGGATCAACCTCTCCATCGTCCAGGTCGGGGCTGATGCCGAGGTAGGTGTTCATCGTCCGCTCGCCGTCAGGCGTTACGAGGACGAGGCAGCGAGCGGTTGGAATGCCGGAGGAAGATGGTGGCGTGCTGAAATGAACGCCGGCCGCGCGAATGTCGTGAGCAAAGATGCGGCCAAAATCGTCTTCTGCAACCTTGCCGATGAAGGCAGCGCGGCCTCCGAATGAAGCGATGCCGACCATGGTGTTGGCAACGGAGCCGCCCGAAACTTCCACTGTCGGGCCCATGGCTTCGTAGAGACGGCTCACCGTTTCCGCGTCGACCAAACGCATATGGCCCTTCGGGGCACCGTGCTGAGCGAGGAAGTCGTCGTTACACTGTCCGATGATGTCTACGATGGCATTGCCAATTCCGACGACGTCAAATTTCGTTTCGCTCATAGCGGCCCCTTGTTTCAGTTGGCCGCAGTATTAGAGCAACTGTGGCCAGCAACCAAGCGCCACGGAGGGAAGAGTCACCGCGGTCGACCCGGCTTGCGATCAGCTGCGTTTCGGGCGAGGTCGAGGAGCAGGCGTTCGGTGAGGGCAATTTCGAGCGATGCGTTCAGCCGCGCTCTCTTGGCTGTATCAGCAATCTGAGTAAGGGCGACCTGCAACTTCTGCGTCGTCCAGGTTCGGCATTGCGCCTCCAGAACAGGGCGCACCTTGAAATGTACAGGTGGTCGGAGCTGCTTGAGGGCAGACTCCATAGTCGCTCCGGCATCGATACTTGTTCGCAGTCGATGCAAGCGATGGAAATGGCGCTGAACTGCTACAATCACGGTTTGCGCGCTCTCGCCGGATGCGAGGATACGATCTAGTTCTGTGAGAGCGCGGTCTGCTTCTCCCGAAGCGGCGGCGAGGACTACTTTTTCAAGCGCAAGCTCGGAGGCGTCGCCCACAACGGCGTCGATGTCGTCCACCTCAATCCGCGTTTTTCCTCGCGTGTACAACACGAGCTTCTCGAGCTCGCCACGTGTGAGGGCGCGATCTGCGCCTAGACGGCTGACGAGCAACTGCAAGGCTTCGGGATCAATGCTCAGCCCTGCTTCTCGGAGCGTTTCGCGGACGAGAGACTCAAGATCGCGCCCTTCATCCTCGAAACAGGCGACGGCCGCAGCCTTGGGCGACTTCTCGAAAAGCTGCCGCAAGCTGTCGTCCGGGCGAAGGTTGCCGGCTTCGACAACGAGACTGGCGGCAAGCGTTTCTTGTTCGAGCAGCGGCTTGAGTACCTGGGCCGTGACACGCCGGCTTGCGCGCGTATGCACAACCTTTGGGCCACCAAACATCGGGACCGTCTGCGCTTCGACAAGAAGCCGGTCCGGCTCCATCTCAAGATCGGCATCCTCGATGCGCAGCACATCGCCGGGTGGATTGCTCGCCGCAGCCAATCGCTGTGCCGCCATGCGAGCGCGCTCCGAGACCAAGCCCGCGTCCGGCCCATAGAACAGGACAGCTCGATAGCGTGAATCGAGACTCTTGATGAACTGGTCGGCCTGATGGGTTTTGACGGCCGTCATAGCGTGCTGCGCGTCAAGCGCACTCAAAGAGGCAGCGACTGATTACACTGCGCCGGACAGGAAAGCCGCAAGTCGCGTCTTGATATCCTGAGCGACAGCGCGTGCTGCTCGATTTTCCGCGTCCTCGCGCGCCTTCACATTCGAGTAAATGGAATCGTAGCGCTCGAACGCTGCCCGTCCGTAGCTCGTGCCCTCGAGAAGGATTTTCTTGTCGGCAATGCGGATAAGCTGGAACTTCGCCTCAAGGTTATAGACCTGGCTTTGCGAGTCGCCGTCCTTCCGCACCAAGGTTGAGACGACCTGCTCGCGAATCGCAACATCCAAATGGTACTCGGGCGGAAGCGGATATCCGCCGCCGGTCGCCTGGAAAATCAGCTCATTCCGAATCTTCTGACCAACACGCCCAGGGATCGTGCCGAATTCGACCGCAGCCAGCTTTGCGCTCGTATCCGAAATGGCCGCGCTGCCATACATCGGACGAAACGCGGAGGCGCCGTCGCACGCCGCGATTGCGGGAGCGAGCAAAGTTACCAGCGCCACGGAGCGCATGGCTGACAGGCGATTAAGCCGACGCAAGGCCGACCAGGCTTGCCCCCTAGGCGACGACATTGACGATCCTCTGCGGCACTACGATCACCTTCTTCACGGGTCGCCCGTCCAGAGCCCGGATAACCGACTCCAGCTTCAGGGCAGCGGCCTCGATCTCGGCCTGACTCGCGTCTCTGGCAATCGTCAGTTCGTCCCTACGCTTACCATTCACCTGTACGGCAATGGTAATCGTATCGTCAACGAGAAGGACTTCTTCGACGGCCGGCCAGGGCTGATCGGCAAGTAGGGTGTTGTAACCAAGCCGCTCCCAGCATTCTTCAGCCAAATGCGGCATCATCGGGCCGAACATCTGGACTAGGAACTCGGCTGCCTCGCGAATGGCCCAGTCCATGCCCGGACCGCTGTGGCCGAGTGCTGACTGGAGAGTACTGGTGAACTCGTAGATCTGCGCGACAGCCACGTTGAAGCGCAGGTTCTCGATGTTCTGGCCAACCCTGTAGAGGGTCTTGTGGGCTGCGCGGCGTAGAGCCAGAGCCTCGAAGCAGAACTCAGCGGGTTTCGGACTGCCTTTGGGAGCAGCCTTCGGCAAGAGTTCGTGGATCAGCCGCCAGACGCGCTGCATGAACCGGCTGGCGCCGGAGACGCCGGCCTCAGTCCAGATGACGTCGCGTTCGGGTGGGCTGTCCGAGAGCATGAACCAGCGGGCGCAGTCGGCGCCGTAGGTCGAAATGATGTCGTCAGGGTCCACCAGGTTCTTCTTGGACTTCGACATCTTCTCGATGGAGCCGATCTCCACCGGCTGACCCGTGGCGATCTCGTAGGCCCGACGCTTGTCGCCCTCGCCCTCGATCCTCACCTCGGACGGCAGGAGCCACCGGTTACCAATCTTGTATGTTTCATGTGTAACCATGCCCTGCGTGAAGAGGCCTTCGAACGGCTCCTTCAGATGCAGGTGGCCCGTCTCCAACATGGCCCGCGCGAAGAAGCGCGAGTACAACAGGTGGAGAATCGCGTGCTCGATACCGCCGATGTACTGGTCCACCGGCAGCCAGTACTTGGCAGCCTCCAGGTCGACGGGCTTGTCAGCGCGCGGCGCGCAGAAGCGCGCGTAATACCAGGAGCTGTCGACGAACGTGTCCATCGTGTCGGTCTCGCGGCGGGCAGGCTTACCGCAAGAGGGGCAGTTCACGTGCTTCCAGGTCGGGTGGCGATCGAGCGGGTTGCCCGGCACGTCAAAGGTGACGTCCTCCGGCAAGCGAACCGGTAGTTGATCCTCCGGCACCGGTACGATCCCGCAAGCGTCGCAGTGGATGATCGGAATCGGGCAGCCCCAGTACCGCTGGCGGGAGATACCCCAGTCGCGCAGGCGGTACATGATCTTGCGTTCGCCCTTGCCGATCTCTTCCATCCGGCGGGCGACCTCGGCTTTCGCCTCCTCAATTGTAAGGCCGTTGAGGAAGTCAGAATTGGCGATCCGCCCCGGGCCATCATAGGCCTCGCCGCCGAGGTCGAATGTGGCGGGGTCCTTACCCTCCGGGATGACGACGGGTACGATCGGCAACTTGTACTTGGTCGCGAACTCGAAGTCGCGCTGGTCGTGGGCCGGGCAGCCGAAGATCGCGCCCGTGCCATAGCCCATCAGCACGAAGTTGGCGACGAACACCGGCAACTTGCGATCCGGGATGAGCGGATGGGTTGCTGCCAGCCCCGTGTTGAAGCCCTTCTTTTCGATCCGGTTGAGCTCCTCCTCCGAGGTACCGATGCGGTTGCACTCCTCGACGAAGGCGGCGAGCTCAGGGTTCGACTTCGCAAGCTCGAGGGTCAACGGGTGTCCCGGCGATAAAGCGCAGAAGCTGCCGCCGAAAATCGTATCGGCGCGTGTCGTGAAGACCTCGAGCTCCTTCCACCCGGCGGGAAGCTTGTCACCCTCCAGACTGTACTTCATCAGCAGGCCTTCGGATCGGCCGATCCAGTTGGCCTGCATGGTGCGAACTTTTTCCGGCCAGCGCTTGAGATCGTTCAGCGCCTCAAGCAGCTCGTCCGCGTACTTCGTGATCCTGAAGTACCAGACCGGCATCTCGCGGGTTTCAACCAGCGCGCCGGAGCGCCAGCCGCGGCCGTCGATCACCTGCTCGTTCGCAAGCACCGTTTGATCGACCGGGTCCCAGTTGACCTTGCCGACGCCGCGATAGGCCAAGCCCTTCTTGTACATGTCCAAGAAGAGTTTCTGCTGCTGGTGATAGTACTCGACATCGCATGTCGCGAACTCGCGCGACCAGTCGAGCGAAAGGCCCATGGACTTGAGCTGCCCCCGCATCGTGGCGATGTTGTCGTAGGTCCACTTCGCGGGGTGCGTCTTCCGCTCCATGGCCGCGTTCTCGGCGGGCATGCCGAACGCGTCCCAGCCCATCGGGTGCAGCACATTGAAGCCCTTGGCGCGCTTGTAGCGGGCCAGCACGTCGCCCATCGTGTAGTTGCGCACGTGGCCCATGTGGATGCGCCCCGAGGGATAGGGGAACATCTCCAGCACGTAGCACTTCGGCCGCTTGTCGTCGTTCGAGACCTTGAAGACGTTGCGGTTCTCCCAAACCTGCTGCCAGTGCTTCTCTCGGGCAGGCGCGTTATAGCGTTCGATAGCCATGGGCGATTTCAGCTCTTTGATCAGATCGCGGGCGATACAGCCTTAAAGGTGGAACGCGGTCAAGGGCGCGGGCTATCCCCGGCAAGCTGTTGGCGGGATAGGCCGTCAGCCGCGCGGATGCAAACGACAGATCGTCCCGTATATATCGACGAATCCGGAATTTTTCGACATATGACCCGCCGGATGGTGCAGGCTCAGCACAGGACAGGTGGATTGCCATGACATCGGCTGCAGATCGTTTGTTGGATATTCGCGAGCGCATTGCTGCGGCCGCCCGGGAGGCCAACCGAGACCCCTCGTCCGTCAAGCTGATTGCCGTATCGAAGACCTTCGATGCACCGGAAATCCTACCGGTGATCGAAGCGGGCCACCGGCTGTTCGGTGAAAACCGGATTCAGGAAGCCAAGGCCAAGTGGCCAGCGCTCAAGGAACGCTTCCCGGATCTGGAGCTTCATCTCATCGGCGCTCTTCAGTCCAACAAGGCCAAGGAAGCGGTCGCGCTGTTCGATGCCATTCATTCGATCGACCGGCCGAAGATTGCCCGTGTCGTTGCCGAGGAGATGAACAAGCAGGGCCGGCGCCTCAAGCTCTTTGTGCAGGTGAATACGGGAGAGGAACCGCAAAAGGCTGGTGTCATGCCGCGGGAAGCGGCGGACTTCGTTCGCCAATGTCAGGAGGAATTCAAGCTCGACATCGCGGGGTTGATGTGCATCCCGCCGGCCGATGAGGAACCGTCTGTCCACTTCGCATTTTTGGCAAAGCTCGCGTCTGAGCTCGGTTTGAAAGAGCTCAGCATGGGGATGAGCGCCGATTTCGAAAAGGCTATTGGTTTCGGCGCGACCTATGTTCGGGTCGGTAGCGCAATCTTTGGTGCGCGAGAATAGTTTCCCACCGTTTACTTTGGCGCGATAGCCAGCACACCGAAAGTCCCTAACAGCACGCGAAGTTTTCTGATAGCATAGTTGGGCTTGGTCGAACGAGGGCGACCAGGCCGATCAACGATAACCAATTCATGCGGAGGAAACACATGCGTGCCCTCTCATTCATAGCCTCGGCGAGCATAGCGTTGATGGCTCTTCCAGCACTCGCGCAGCAACCAACAGCGGGTAACCTGGAAAAGCTCTCGAAATTTCAGTCAACAGGAACGCCTCTCGAAATTCCCCAGGTCCCGCAAACGGGTCCAAAAGCGGATCAGATCCGCAAAAACCTGCAGAAAATCAAACTTCCCCCCGGTTTCAAGATCGATCTTTACGCGCTTGTGCCTGATGCCCGCCACATGGCCGTCGGCCCACAGGGCGTCGTAACGTTTGTAGGTACACGCAAGAATAAGGTTTACGCTGTAACCGACCGCGCGAAGATGGGGGTGGCCGAAGAGGTCAAGGAATTCGCGCCTTCGATTCAGTTCAAAATTCCCAACGGCGTTTGCTTCTCGCCCGACGGCTTTTTGTTCATCGTCGAGCAAAACCGGGTTCTGGTGTTTCCCGCCGCGGAATTTTTCTATGAAAGCCCTGATGTTGCAGCGTTTGTGGTCGTAAACCAGGGTGAGCTCATTCCGCCGGAGGAAGAGAGCTTCAACCATACAGCCCGCGTCTGCCGCATTGGCCCGGACGACAAGCTCTACATTTCACTTGGCCAGCCGTTCAATGTCTTCGCGAAAGAGAAAATGGACCTCTACAAGAAGACAGGTATCGGCGGCATCATTCGCATGAACCGCGATGGGACGCAGCGCGAAGTGTTCGCGTTTGGCATCCGCAATTCCGTCGGCATGGATTTCAATCCGAAGGACAAGTCCCTTTGGTTCACGGATAACCAGGTTGACGGGATGGGTGACGACATTCCGCCCGGTGAGCTCAACCGCGCTGACCGGCCGGGATTGCACTTCGGCTTCCCCTGGTACGGCGGCGGCAAAGTTCGCACGGAGGAATACAAGGACAGCGAACCGCCCGCCAACGTCGTTTTCCCGCAGGTGGAAATGGATGCCCACGCGGCCGACCTTGGCATGACGTTCTACACGGGCAACCAATTCCCGGAGAAGTATCGCGGCGGCATTTTCTCCGCGCAGCACGGCTCCTGGAACCGTACGAAGCCCATCGGCGCGCGGGTGATGTTCACCAGCCTGAAACCTGATGGCACGGCCGACAAGACCGAGGTCTTCGCTGAGGGCTGGTTGACGGAAAACGGAGAGTATATTGGCAGGCCAGTCGACGTAGCTCAGCTCAAGGATGGCTCGCTCCTAGTATCGGACGATTTCGCAGGAGCGGTTTATCGGATCACCTATGAAGGGAACTGATCTGATTTGCGCGGCGGCGTTTCTTGCCGCCGTCTTTTTGTCGGGGGGACCGGCCGTAGCCGGCGATCCTGAAGCAGGACGCCAGAAGGCCCTGAAATGCCAAACCTGCCACGGGTTGGATGGTGTCAGCAAAATCCCTGACGCGCCGCACATCGGCGGTCAGAACGAGTACTACCTCATAAAGAGTTTGAAGGCCTACAAGACTGGTCAGCGCAAGGACGAGATGATGAATTTCATCGTCTCCGAACTTAGCGACGAGGATATAGCCGATCTCGCCGCCTATTTCGCCAGCCTGGAGCCCAAAAACCAATAACCGGCGCATCCGTGGGGCTGCTGGTCAACCAGACGAGCAGCCTCCCTCAAGTTTTCCAGATCAAATTCAGCCGTTGCCCCTTGGATCCTGTCTCACAGTGGTAGGGTCACGAAAGTGATTCGTGCGTCGTATCAGGCGGGGGAACCAAGGCATGACGCAGAGCACGACGGCTGAGGTCATCGATGACACGGACATCGCGGCGCGTGACCAAGCGTTCGATGAAGCCCTTGCCGCGGCGAACAACGATGTACCCGAGATTGAGGAAGAGGCGCCACTTGGCTCTGCGTCTGACGGCTGGCGCACGTTCGCGCTGGACATCTGGATTACCGATCTCAATTCGTACGAGTTCGGCATTTATCGGCACTCCCGCAATCGCGCGAAAACCCGGCAATTTTCGTCTGACATGGACATAATTGCGGAAGTCAAGGAGGACGGCCGGCGCACCGGGGTTGTTGCTTACCGCGAAGACCTCTGGAAGCAGAAATCAGGAATGGATCGGAGGCTGGTGCTGAGGCTATTCTCGGACAAGCTGAATTGGCGCGCCACGATGGATCTGCTCATTGGTCGCAGTCTTCAGCTGACAGTTGGCGCGCGAGGCATTCCGATCACGGCCTATGCGATAAATCTCCACGTGGATAAGACCGTCATCTACTTGGAGCGATCCGCTAACAAGTGGCCGGTTTTGCCGGAAAATTTCTCGTTCTTTGTCGTTCGTGACGGAAAGCCGTTTTATTACCGCTTGCGCCACGATTTCTTCAGCGTAGGTGGCGACTACACCTTGTACGACGAAGCCGGCCGTAAAGTTGGCCATTTGGATGGTCGCCTTTTCTCGCTCGGTGGCTATTGGACCGGCAAAGTGCGGGCTGACCACGCGGACAACAAGCTCATGTCAGTCATGAAGCTGTTCGCAGCTTCTGTCGGGTTTAACTCCGCCTGCCGGCGACACATCAAGCGTCTCTGGAAAGACCTTCGCGCCGGCAAAATCGAACCGAAGCTCGAGCGGTACGAAGCGGAGTACTATCTCAATCCTCGGCGAGTGCGCTGAGCGGGGGCATTTGCGATCCTGAATGCTGGGGTGCTATGCGCGCCGTGCGGCAGCGGCGTGCTGGTCTGTGCTGGCATCCTCCGGTAGATGTCGGCTGAGCAGATTTCGGCAAGGACAAGGTGCATGAGTGATTTCAACGGCCTAGAGGCGCTGGCCAAAGGCGCCATCCTGTCACCTTTTTCTCGACTGGCTCGACTTCTCGAGGGCGTACCCCCCGGCGACGAAAAGGTCATTGAGATGACGGTGGGCGATCCCAACGAAGCCATGCCTGAGTTCGTCGTCGACAGAATGGCTGAAGCGAAGCGCACACTGGCGACCTATCCGAAAATTTGGGGGTCTGACGACCTGCGAGGTGCAATCGCCGCCTGGCTGGAGCGCAGGTACGGGCTCAAAGGCAAAGTCGATCCTGCGCGGGAAATCCTCCCCACGAATGGGTCCCGTGAGGGGCTTTTCTATGCGGCTATTCCGGCGGTGGGGCGGAAGCCTGTGAACGGTCGACCGGTTATCCTGCTGGTCAACCCTTACTATCATTCATATCTGGGCTCCGTTTACGCCACGAACTGCGAACCGTACTTCCTGAACGCAACGGAAGAGACCGGGCATCTGCCTGATCTCGACGCGCTTGAGAAAGAAACCGAAATCCTGACCCGCACGGTTGCCTTCTATCTGTGCTCGCCAGCCAATCCGCAGGGCGCGGCCGCCGATGCGGCCTACATTCGGCGCGCTTTGGATCTCGCGCGCCGGTACGACTTCATGCTGTTCTTCGACGAGTGCTATTCCGAGATCTACACGGGCGAGCCGCCAACGGGCGGACTGGAAGTGGCTGCAACCACGCCGGAAGGGTTCCGCAATATCGTCGTTTTCAATTCGCTCTCGAAGCGCTCCAACCTGCCCGGTTTGCGCTCCGGCTTCGTCGCCGGCGATCGCGAGTTCCTGGCCTCGCTTGCCGAAGTCCGGAACCTCATCGCGCCGCAGATGCCGGGTGTGATCCAGCATGCCTCTGCGGCTGTGTGGTCCGAGGAGCAGCATGTGGCCAACATTCGCCAAGCCTACCGAGAGAAGTTCGACATTTGCGATGAACTCCTTCAAGGCCGATATGGCTACCGCCGCCCCGCTGGTGGCTTCTTCCTGTGGCTCGATGTGAGCCAATTCGGCGGGGGCGTTGAGGCCACGGTAACCCTTTGGAAACGCTGCGGTGTCAAGGTCGTACCTGGTGCCTACCTGGCGCAACCCGGACCGAATGGGATCAACCCCGGCGACGGTCGTATTCGCGTCGCCCTTGTCCACGATCCGGCAACGATCAGGGAGGCGTTGCAGCGCATCGTTTCCGTCCTTTCATAGGTTTCCATGTTGCAGCACGGTTACGGGGCCGATCAGCAGCGGCTGCTTCCCCATTCTGTCGAAGACAGACTCGCGAGCTGGACGGCCCGCTGCGCCGGTGCTGCGCTCATGCTTGTCGGGCTCGCGGGGTGGCTGAGCCTTGTCACGTGGTCGGTGAGTGACCCGAGCCTGACGCACTCCATTGCCTATGGCCCCACGCAAAATCTGCTTGGACCGGGCGGAGCCATCCTTTCGGATATGATGCTCCAACTGCTGGGGATGGCTTCCACGATCCTGGTGTTGACGCCGGCGGTTTGGGGCCTTGAGCTTTTCCTGGGCGGCAGGATTGCCCATTTGCGCACTCGGCTTGTGCTAATGGTCGTTGCTGTCCTCGCTTTGGCAGCGGGCTTCTCTGCGCTCCCGACGGCCGCGAATTGGCCGCTCTACAATGGCTTCGGTGGCGTCATCGGCGATCTGCTCTACAATCTCTTCGCTGGTCTGCTTGCCACCATCGTCCCCGTCAAATCAGGTGCCATTGCTGGGGCGGTCCTTTTCTCCGGCGGATTGGCGGCTGTGGTCTGCAGCCTTGGTCTGGGCGGCCGATGGGGGTCCGATGTCTGGCAACCTGGCGCCGTCTTCCGCCGTCCTGCTGCGGCAGTGAGCGAGCGGCGCTGGCGGTTCGCGATGCCGTCGTTCTTCCGGAGGAGTCGGGCCACCACGGTATCACGGCCGATAGAACCCCTTCTGCCAGTAGGACCTGCGTTAGATCTAACGCCAAGCGCTGCGCGCGTTCGGCCTGCGGCGGCACGCGAACCTGTTCTCGATGACGAAGAACCGTCTCTGACGCTTCCCGATCAGGACGAGTCGGTGCAGGAAACCGACGAGTTCGACGAGGCCGATGAAGAAAGTCGGCGCATGGCGGAACGGTTCGCGCCTCCCAATGCCCAGGTGACGCCCAGCGCACCGAGGCGACCGGCGTCTTCCGGACTGTTGCGCGCGCTGCCGCTGCGTCGCGCGGAAAGCGGTTTCAAGAAGCCCAGCGTGAACCTGCTCAAGAAGCCCGCCGGCGGAAAGCCGGGTCCGGAGTTTACCCAAACGGTGCTTCGTGGCACCGCGCGTTTGCTCGAAGACGTGCTGACGGACTTCGGCGTCAAGGGCGAGATCAAGGACATCAAGCCCGGTCCTGTCGTCACCTTGTTCGAGCTGGAACCAGCGCGTGGAACCAAGTCATCCCGAGTTATTGGTCTCGCCGAAGACATCGCCCGTTCGATGAGCGCGACGGCTGTGCGCGTGGCCGTCGTTCCGGGTCGGAACGTCATCGGCATCGAGTTGCCGAATGCCCGGCGCGAACTCGTTTTGCTGCGGGAGATCTTCGAGTCTGACGCTTTCAAGAATACCGAGGCAAAGCTGCCGTTGGCGCTGGGCAAGTCGATTGCGGGTGATCCCATCGTTGTTGACCTCGCCCGCATGCCGCACCTGCTCGTTGCTGGCACGACGGGCTCCGGCAAATCCGTCGGCATCAACGCGATGGTGCTGTCGCTGCTCTACAAGCTGACGCCTGAGGATTGCCGGCTGCTGATGATCGACCCCAAGATGCTGGAGCTGTCGGTCTACAATGGCATCCCGCATCTGCTGACGCCGGTCGTCACCGATCCGCACAAGGCCGTGGCGGCGCTCAACTGGGTCGTGCGCGAGATGGAGGAGCGCTACAAGCGCATGGCGGCCCTGGGCGTCCGCAATATTGACGTGTTCAACAATCGGGTCCGTAACGCGAAGATTCGCGGCGATACACTGCGCCGTACGGTGCAGACGGGATTTGACCGCCGGACCGGTCAGGCGACATTCGAGACGGAAGAGCTCAATCTCGAGCCAATGCCGTACATCGTCGTCGTCGTTGACGAGTTCGCGGACTTGATGATCGTTGCCGGCAAAGAGATCGAGGCCGCGGTGCAGCGGCTGGCCCAAATGGCCCGCGCTGCCGGTATCCATCTCATCATGGCGACGCAGCGGCCGTCGGTGGACATCATCACTGGTACGATCAAGGCGAACTTCCCGACGCGGATCAGCTTCCGGGTCACCTCGAAGATCGACAGCCGCACGATCCTCAACGAGCAAGGTGCTGAACAGCTCCTTGGCCAGGGCGACATGCTCTTCTCGCCTGGTTCAGGTCAGATCGTTCGCGTGCACGGGCCGTTTGTTTCGGATGAAGAGGTGGAGAGCATCGCCCAGTTCCTGCGCGAGCAGGGCGAGCCGGAGTACGTGGACGGCGTGACCGACGGTGCTCCGGAGCCAGATGAGATGGCGCCGGGCGGTTATGGCGGTCGTGCCGCCAGCGATGGAGATCTGTACGACAAAGCGGTGGCCATCGTGCTCCGCGACAGGAAGGCGTCCACCAGCTACCTGCAGCGCCGACTTTCAATCGGTTACAACCGAGCCGCGGACCTCATCGAGCGAATGGAACGCGAGGGGATCATTAGCCCTGCGAATGCTGTAGGTAAACGCGAAATCCTCGTGTCATCATCAAGCGCGGCCTGATTCGCGATCTATCCTCCACAGGTGGCGAGCCGATCTGGTTTGTACCATCAAGGCAAAAGGGTAGATTGCCCACATCTGGTCTCAATGTTGCGACAATCCATTGTCGGGAAGACGACCAATCACAGGGGGCGGGATGAAGGCGAAATCGGCGGTATGGGCGGCGGTTTCCGCAGGCTTGGTCGCGTTGCTGGCTTTTGCCGGCACTCCCGCTTCGGCTCAAACCGCGGATCCGAACTGGGCCGGGACCGTCACGGGTGCACAAGAGCAACCGCAGTTTGCCCCCGAACAACTCGCTGCGATTGAAGAGGTCAATAGGTATTTCAACGAGCTCAAGAACTTGAAAGGGTCCTTTGTGCAAACGGACCCCGACAAGAAGCAGTCTCGCGGTAAGCTCTTCGTCAAGAAGCCTGGCCGTTTCCGCTTTGACTACGGAGCGCCGAGCCTCAAGGTCATTATCTCTGACGGGAGGTGGCTCGCGATCCAGGATCACGACCTCAACACCGAGGACGTTTACGAGCTCGACAACACACCATTCCGGCTCCTGCTACGTGACGGCGTCGACCTGATGCGTGATGCCCGGATCCTCGATGTGCACACCGCTGAGGATCTCATCATTCTCACTTTGCAGGACAAAAGCCCTGATGTGCCGGGGCAAATCACGCTCTTTCTGAGCAAAACCCCGCAGCTCGAATTACGGGAATGGGTTACGGAAGACGCCCAAGGTCTCCAGACCCGAGTCCAGCTTTCCAACCTCGATACGACGGAGGATTTGAACCCCGCCTTGTTCAAAAGGGAGAATCTGACGCTCAAGAGGATGCAGCAGTAGAGCGCTTGCCTGTTGTTTGTTCGCTGCTGGCAATATGAAAGATGTTCATAAGGGCTTTTCCTCGATCACGTTTCCGTGAGGAGGCAAGAGTCCCTCTGTTGAATTTGTGCGTATTGCGCTTAACTATACCGTGACAGGTGGCGTCACCCTGTATCGGTAGTGCCCCCCGTCTAGCCGAAGACGCCGCCTGCGGCGTCGGAGTCCCTCCCGGCGCCATGCGCTGATAGCGCTCCTCGCGCCCAGCTCCTCCCCCCGGAGTTGGGCGCTTTTCATTTCAGCTCCCTCACGAAGCCGCAACCCGCCGGGCACTCTGTGTGACAGGCTTCGAAGGCGGCGCCAAGGCGAGGCGGCGTTGGCGCGGCGAACGGATGTGCTGAAGCGACTGGGCGAAGGTGCTGTCGATCTTGCGAAGTTCCTGGGCAAGGCGATTTAGGCGTCCGGCCAGACGATCGACAATTTGTTCGGCCAGCTCGGGATCATTTCTCATTTGCTCGTGCAACATCCGTCGCGTGATCTTCAGAGCACGAACCGGACCGCGGCAGACGACGGTGGAGGAATGGGTCGTCTCTACCAACATGGCCATTTCGCCGATAAGCGTGCCGACCCCGAGTTCGACGGATTCGTCGGCTCCCGGTCCAGCGACGCGAGCGACAGTACCCTCGACGATCAGGTAAGCGGCGTCTCCGGCCTCGCCTTCGCTAATGATCTTGTGCCCTTCTTGGAACTGGATGCGGTCAGCGTGTCTGACAATATCTGTCAGTTGGTGCGGCTTAAGTCCCTGGAAGAGCTCCAACCTCATCAGAAGTAACGCACACGACTCGTTCGACATGTCGGCTCTGCCCCCAAGTTGCCGTTCATGGAACGGACGCGACGAGCATTGGTACAAAACAAATGATTCGCGCCGAACGGTCAAAATCATCCGTTAACAAAACGGGTGGCAGCCGGGATGGACATGAAGCCCGGCTGCCTTCGTGTGTGTTGTTCGGATTAGCTCAAGTTACGGGATAAGCTTGTAACCGCCGGTTTCCGTTACGAGCAGTTCGGCTTTCGAAGGATCTTTCTCGATCTTCTGCCGCAGCCGGTAGATGTGCGTCTCCAGCGTATGTGTGGTGACGCCGGCGTTATAGCCCCAGACTTCGTGCAGCAGCACGTCCCGCGTCACGACCTTCTCACCGGCACGATACAGGTATTTGAGGATCGAGGCCTCTTTTTCGGTCAGCCGGATCTTCGAGCCCTTTTCGTCGATGAGCAACTTGGCCGCAGGCTTGAACGTGTATTTGCCGATCGTGAAAACCGCGTCCTCGCTCTGCTCATGCTGGCGGAGATGGGCGCGTATCCGCGCCAGCAACACGGCAAACTTGAACGGCTTGGTGATGTAATCGTTGGCTCCGGCGTCGAGTCCCTCGATTGTGTCGGCGTCGGAAGCATTCCCGGTCAGCATGATGATCGGCGGTTTGAAGCCTGACTCGCGAAGTTTCTTGCAGGCTTCCCGCCCGTCCATGTCGGGCAATCCGACATCCAAGATCAGCAAATCGACACGACCGTTCTTTACCGCCTCCATGGCTTCGGAGGCGGTGGCCACGGTCGCAACCTCGAACTCATTGTGGAGGGCGAGCTGCTCCCTCAGGGTCACACGAAGGTCCTCGTCGTCATCGACGATGAGAATCTTGCGTGGCGCACTCATTCGGCTTGGCTCCCCGATGTTACAAACATGGTGAACAATGTATCACTGGAGAGGGTGACAAAACAGTGCCTAGGCACGAATCGGCGCGCTGCGAACGGCGCGAAAACAGCCCTGGCGAATTGAGAGTGAGGGCGCTGTCATTGGCCGCGACGCGCGGTTGGGCGACGATCAACGGCCTTCGCTTTCCATGTGCCTTGGGACGATCCGGGCGTCGGGCGGCAAAACGGGAAGGCGATGGGGCGACGCCCATTGGCGCATTCAAGGTTCGCCGGGTCTATTACCGGCCGGATCGTCTGCTTCGTCCGTCCACGCGCTTGCCGGTGGCGCCCCTCCGGCCCGACGACGGCTGGTGCGATGCCGTCGGCGACCGCAACTACAACCGCAAGGTCAAGCACCCTTACCCGGCGAGCGCCGAACGAATGTGGCGGGAGGACCATCTGTACGATCTCGTCGTCGTGCTCGATCACAACGAAAAGCCTCGCGTGCAAGGCCTCGGCAGCGCAGTGTTCATGCATGTGGCGCGACCGGGCTATCAGCCGACGGCGGGCTGCATTGCGTTTCAGCGTCAGCACCTTTTGAGGATCCTCAAGCTGCTTGGGCCCGGCTCGGTCGTCCGTACCGCGCCTTGATGTTTGATTGCCTGGTGAAAAAAGAGCCCGGAACGGGGAGTCCGGGCCGAGGCAGTCTAGGGAAAATGCTGATGTCAGCGACGGTCAGGGTCATGCCGGCCGCTGAACGGCCGGCATGAAGGAGGATTACTGCACGACCTCTCCGTGGAGATTGATGTCGAGGCCTTCAATCTCGACGGCCTTGTCGACCCGGAGGCCCATGAGGGCCTTCACCACCATCAGGATCACGAAGGTGGCGACGGCGCACCAGACGATGGTGGCGATGATGCCGTAGATCTGCAGCGGAACCTGAGCCGCGTTGCCTTCAAGAAGGCCCGGCGTGCCACCGATCGCCTCGACCGCGAAAACACCGGTCAGGATTGCGCCGACGATACCGCCAACGCCGTGGATGCCGAACACGTCGAGGCTGTCGTCATAACCGAGCGCGCGCTTCACCGTGGTTGAGGCGAAGAAGCAGACGATGCCCGCTGCGATGCCGATGAACAAACCTCCCATCGGAGCCACGAAGCCGGCCGCCGGCGTGATCGCGACAAGGCCCGCAACAGCACCCGACGCGATACCGAGGACGCTCGGCTTCCGGTGGATCATCCACTCCATGAACATCCAGGCGAGAGCCGCGGCAGCGGTGGCGATCTGAGTGACGGCCATTGCCATAGCGGCCGAGCCGTTCGCGCCCACCGCCGAACCGGCATTGAAGCCGAACCAGCCAACCCACAGGAGCGAGGCGCCGACGACTGTCAGGACGAGGTTATGGGGCGCCATGTTTTCGGAGCCATAGCCCTCGCGACGGCCCAGGACGAGTGCGCAGACAAGACCGGCGATGCCGGAGTTGATGTGGACGACGGTGCCGCCAGCGAAGTCGAGAACGCCGTCAGACCCGAGGAAGCCGCCGCCCCAGACCCAGTGACAGACGGGGGCGTAAACGATGAGCAGCCACAGAGCGAGGAAGACCAGGAGGCTCGAGAACTTCATCCGATCCGCCACCGCGCCGCAGATGAGGGCCGGCGTGATGATGGCGAACGTCATTTGGAAGGTCATGAAGAGCGACTCGGGGATCGTGCCCTGCAGGCCGTCTTTGGTCAGGTCGGCCAGGAACATCTTCCCGAGGCCACCTACGTAGTTGTTGAGCGAGCCGCCATCGCCAAATGCCAGGGAGTAGCCGATGATCATCCAAAGCACGGACATCAGGCACGCCGTGGCGAAGCTCTGCATGACGGTTGCGAGGACGTTCTTCTTGCGCACCATGCCGCCGTAGAACAGCGCGAGGCCCGGAATGGTCATCATGAGGACCAACGCGGTCGACGTGAGCATCCACGCCGTGTCGCCAGTATCGAGAGTTGGCTGCTCCTGCTGCGCGAGGGCCGGCATGGCGGAGAACGCTGCGAGCAAGGCAGCGCCGCCGGCGGTGCGCACGAGCTTCTTGAACGTCATGTTACGAATTCCCCTTCTGCTGGATATTCAATTGCTGGCAAGTGCCCCCCGAGTTGGCCGGCGGGCTCAAATGGCGCTGTCGTCCGTTTCTCCTGTGCGGATGCGGACGGCGTGTTCGATGGTCGAGACGAAGATCTTGCCGTCTCCGATCTGGCCGGTTTGCGCGGCCCGAACGATCGCTTCGATCGCCCGATCGACCTCGCTGTCGGGAATGACGATCTCGATCTTCAGCTTGGGCAGGAAGTTCACCGCGTATTCGGCACCGCGATAAATCTCGGTGTGGCCTTTCTGGCGGCCGTAACCCTTCACCTCGGTCACGGTCATGCCCTGGTAGCCGAGGTCGGTGAGCGCGGCGCGGACCTCCTCCAGCTTGAAAGGCTTGATAATGGCGGAGACGAGCTTCATGTCGGCGACCCTCTCGGTTGTTTCACCGGAGCCCGGGCAGCCCGGGCCGCGAGAGCCCGGCTCGGTGGCAAGGCTCAGCCGAGAAGAGTCAAACGGCGTGCCAAATGGTTAGCACGCGGGTAAGCTTCTGGAATTGCTGAAGAAATTGGCAGCGAATACGGAGGCTGCCTTCAGGAATTGTGCAGGGCGTTGCGCAAAAATTATGCAATCTCCGTCAATTGCCCATTAACTGAGCACGTAAGCCGTGGTGCGTTGCCTGACGAGCCCTTCCTGCGCAGCAGACGCCACCAGCACCCCGTCACGGGTATAGATGCTGCCGCGGCAAAAGCCGCGGGCGCCGTAGGCAGACGGGCTGTCCTGGGCATACAGCAGCCATTCGTCCGCCCGGAAGGGCCGATGCAACCAAAGCGCATGATCGAGGCTGGCGAGCTGGACATCGCGGTCGAACAGCAGCTTGCCGTGGGCAATCAGCGCAGTGTCGAGCAGCGTAAAATCGGATGCATACGCAAGCACGCACTGGTGCAGTTTAGGATCGTCGGGTAGCCGACCATTGGCGCGCATCCAGACATATTGGACTGGCGGAGCCTTCTCGCGGCTGATGTAGCGCGAGAAATCGACGAACCGCATCTCGATCGGCCGCTCGCGCTCCCAGTACGAGCGAATATTGTCGGGCAGGCTCCCCACCAACCGCTTCATGAGCTCATGCTCATTGGGCAGCTCCTCAGGCGGCGGAACCTTTGGCATCTCCCTATGATGCTCAAAGCTGGTCTCCTGCTTATGGAAGGAGACGCTCATTGAGAAAATCGCCCGGCCATGCTGGATGGCTTTCACCCGACGCGTGGTGAAACTGGAGCCATCGCGGATGCGCTCGACCTCATAAATGATGGGATGCGTAGGGTCACCTGGGAGCAGAAAATATCCGTGCATGGAGTGAGCAGTGCGCTCCTCCGACACCGTGCGCCCTGCTGCCACGAGTGCCTGGCCCAAAACCTGCCCGCCGTAGACGCGCTGCCAGCCCTCCTGCGGGCTCTGGCCGCGGAACAGGTTCTGTTCAAGCTGTTCCAGGTCCAGTATGGACAGTAGTGAGGCAAGCGCCGAGGTTTTCTCGGTTTTCTTGGCGGACATGGGACCTCGCACTGGGGGTGGCAAGTCGATCGTCCTGGTGCGATTTAGAACTCTACCATCGCTCCGCAAGTTGGCCCAAGGGCGAGACGAGGCATGGAAGTGCTCAAGTCCGACATCGTAATCGCCGGCGGTAGCTACACCGGTCTGACACTTGCGCTGGCCCTGGCAAAGTCGCTTGGTCCAGAAATATCCATAACGGTAGTCGACCGAGACTCGCGTCAATCGCGCAAAGACGACGTTCGGGCATTTGCGATTTCAGCCGGGCCGCGGCACATGCTGGGGCTGCTGGGCGTCTGGTCCTTGATCGAGGACGAGGCTCAGGAGGTCCGCGAGATCCTGCTGACCGATAGCCCGCTCGAGGCTGCCGTCCGACCTGTTCTGCTCACGTACAACAATATTCTGGATACGGGGGAACCGGCATCCTTCATCGTGCCGAGCGGTGCGCTCAGCGTGGCCGTCGCGAAGGTCGCCGAGAATGTGCCGTCAATTCAATATGTCGAAGGGCAGGCTGAAGATTTCGAGGCAGGCGATCCGTTTGTGAAAGTTCACTTGGCGGACGGACGGATCATTGAAGCAAGCCTTCTCGTTGCGGCAGATGGACGTCGTTCTCGCCTGCGGGAAGCCGCGGGCATCAAGTGTATCGGCTGGAGCTACAATCAGATCGGCATTGTTACGCAAGTCGAGCACGAGCTTCCGCACAACGGTCGCGCCATTCAACATTTCCTGCCCGGCGGTCCCTTCGCTATTCTTCCGCTGCGGGGCAACCGCTCCTGTATTACGTGGTCGGAGGATGCGGAGCGCGCTCGCGAAATCCTGACCTTTGACAATGACGCTTTCCTGGCTGAGGTGGACAAGCGGTTTGCCGGTAGGTACGGGCGCCTTAAGCTGGCCGGGCCGCGGGCCTCGTGGCCTTTGGAGATGCATCTTGCCCGGCGTTACGTGGCTCACCGCTTTGCGCTGGTCGGCGATGCCGCCCACGGTGTTCACCCAATAGCAGGCCAAGGGCTTAATTTGGCGTTCCGTGACATTGCCGCGCTGACAGAAGTCGTAACAGATGCCGTGCGGATTGGGCTAACCCCCGGCGATGCGGACGCTTTGGAGCGCTACGAGCGCTGGCGGCGCTTTGATTCGAGTATGTCCGCAGCGACATTTGATGGGCTCAATCGCCTGTTCTCCAATGACGGAACGCTGTTGCGGTCGATCCGCGAAGCCGGGCTCGGGCTTGTTGATCGTATCCCGGCTCTGAAGCGGTTGTTCGTGTCAGAAGCTGCGGGATTGTCGGGCGACGTGCCTAAGCTTCTGCGGGGCGAACTCGTCTAGCCCCGCCCGAAACCTGTATTCTATAGCAACTACCAGATTTCGTCGGTGTCGCCGTCGAACTCGATGCTGCAATAGGGCCCGCCCTGGTAGAATTCTCCGATTGGATCGGGCGGAAGTTTCTCCTGCGCCGCGAGCGCTTCGTCGCGGAAATCCTCGGCCTTTCCGGTTGGGCGATAGCCGTATTTGTAGGCGACAGAATTATCCCACCACGACCGCTCGTTGAGCGAAGCGCCATACATCACTTCGTAGCGCAGCTCCGGGTGCTCGAGACCGATCCGGATAAGCTGCATGAGATCTTGGGGCGAAATCCAGATGGATAGCCGCCTCTTATCGACGGGCCGCTCTCCGACGTTGCCGATGCGCAGGGCGAGTACCCGCATACCATGCTTGTAAGCGTAGAGTGCCCCGAGGCCTTCGCCGAACAATTTGCTGACGCCATAGCGGCTGTCCGGTCGCGCGACGACATCAGGGCCAATGCGCTGGACACGTGGATAAAAGCCGATTGCGTGATTTGAGGAAGCAAAAACCAGCCGCTTCACGCCTTTCCGCCGGGCGGCCTCGAACATGTGGTAACAGCCGATGATATTGGCCTGCAGAATAACTTCCCACGGTCCCTCGACCGAATAGCCGCCAAGGTGAACGACGCCATCGACGCCTTCGCAGGCTTTTTCGACGCTTACCAGGTCTGTCAGATCTGCCTGGATAAAGGTCTCGTTAGGCTGAAGGTTCTGCGGTTCTTTAATGTCACTCAGGACAATTTCTGGATAAGTCGACGCC
Organism: Hyphomicrobiaceae bacterium; assembly: GCA_002919265.1. Lineage (GTDB taxonomy): Bacteria > Pseudomonadota > Alphaproteobacteria > Rhizobiales > Hyphomicrobiaceae > ZC4RG25. The sequence goes on from PKEY01000087.1 coordinate 27,096, forward strand.
AATAGCGGCCGAATCATTCCACCGACGGCACCTGCAGCACCCGTCAATAGTACGCGTTTCATGGGCCATTTCCTCTTCGTCGCATCGAGATCGCTATGACCCATGAATTCCCAATAGGGTCAAGTCCCGCGCGCTGAAGAAGCTTCATAAAGACGGCGGTATCGGGAGAGACTACCCGTCAGATGGCTGCGCATGGCGCGGCGCGCACCAGTTGGGTTTTTTGAACGAATAGCCTCGAAAATATGACGATGCTCGCCTTGAATGCGGCGTAGATATTGCTCTTGCTGTTTGGGCGTTCCGATCGACGCCCTTATGCTCTGCCGCGGGATGATGTGGCGGCCGAGGAACTCCAGCATCATGCTGAACTTTGGATTGCCGCTCGCCACGGCTATGGCGTTGTGAAAGGCGAAGTCCTCGTTGACAGCAGGCTCGCCGCGCGAAATTGCAGCCTCAATTTCCGAAAGCGCGGTTTCGATCGACCTAAGATGTTCTTCGGATGCGCGCTCCGCCGCGCGTGCTGCCGCCTCTACCTCGATGGCGAGACGCAGCTCCATGACATGCAGAATGTCTTCGAGGGAGCCCGATGCTTCTAGGCTGATGCGCAACGGCGCTCGGCTGGCATCCGTGACGAAGACACCAGCGCCCTGCCGGGAAATGACGAGGCCTTCCGCTCGCAGCGCAGCAATGGCTTCCCGCACAACGGTTCGGCTTACGCCGAGAGTCGCCATAAGTTCATGTTCGGTCGGCAGGCGCGACCCAGGTGGAAGGTTACCACTGCGAATTTCGTTTGCGATCTGTTCGACAACCTCGAGAGTCAAATTTCGCACGGGGCGGAGCCGGCGCAAGATTGCCAGCTTGCCACTTCCTTGTGCTGATGGTACGTTCTCGACTTGTCGGGTCATCGTACAACTTTTAGCATCCGGCTATTAGGTTCGCAAGGCAGGGGTCGGAATATTTGGGATCAAAGGAGGCCGGCAACGCAAATTGGAAACGATATAATTTCAGTCTGCCCAAAAAACAAAAGTCGGCGAAAGCAGAAATACGCCGGCCATAGGCATCAAGGAGGAAACGCAATGAACAGACGTGAAGTGATCAAGCTCGGTGTCGCATCGATTGCGGCAACGGGTAGCCTGGCGAGCTTTGGCGGATTTTCCGCGTTGGCCCAAACCAAGATGGTCCTGAAGGCGTCCGACGTGCACCCGCTCGGTTACCCGACGGTCGAGGCAGTCGTGCGCATGGGCAAGAAACTGGAAGAAGCGACCAACGGCCGGCTTTCTATCCAGATGTTTCCCGCCATGCAGCTCGGCGGCGAAAAGGAAATGATCGAGCAGGCCCAGGTGGGCGCGTTGGAATTGGCCCGTATCAGCGTTGGACCCGTCGGCACCGTTGTGAAAGAGCTCAACGTCTTCAACATGCCGTTCATTTTCCGCGATGAGAACCATATGCGGAAGGTGATTGACGGCGAAATCGGCAAGGAGCTGCTTGAGAAAATATCTACGGCCCCGGAGACGCGCCTCATTGGCCTATGCTGGATGGATGCTGGCACACGCAATGTCTACACGAAGAAGCCGATTCGGAAACCGGAGGATCTTACTGGCCTGAAGATCCGTATGATGGGCAACCCCATCTTCGTGGATACCATGAACGCCATGGGCGGAAATGGCATTTCCATGGGCTTCTCGGAGCTTTACTCTGCGATGCAGACGGGTGTGGTTGATGGCGCTGAGAATAACACGCCGACTTACGTCACACACAACCATCACCAGATCGCCAAGTATTTCTCCTTCACGGAACACCTGATCATCCCGGAAATTCTAGTCTTCTCACGCGTGGTGTGGGAGAAGCTGTCGCCGGAGGATCAGGCGCTGATAAAGAAATTGGCTGCCGAGGCCCAACAAGAACAGCGCCAGCTTTGGGACGCGATGGTGAAGGAGTCGATGGAGAAGTTGCAGGCGGCGGGCGTTACGTTCGTGACGGATGTCGACAAAGAGGCCTTCCGAGCGGCGATCAAACCGGTCTATGACAAATATGGCGCGGAATACGCCGAAATGATCCAGCGTATTCAGGCGGTTCAATAGGCATAACGCGCCTCCCGCTCTCCGCGCCGGGAGGCGCTCTTGCTTGACGGTCCGTTCTCTCAAAAGCGAAGTCGCTGGTAGCTCCACATGTATGCTCGCTACGTCCGGGCCATGGACATCCTGCATCGCTTCTGCATGCTGGTGGCCGGGCTCTGTCTCGTCGTCATTACGATCATCATTCCCTGGGGCGTTTATACCCGATACGTGTTGGGCTATGGCTCGCAGTGGCCGGAGCCGATTGCCATTATTCTGATGATCGTATTCACGTTCTCGGCCGGGGCCGTCTGTTACCGGGAAAATCTGCACATCGCTGTCATGGCCCTTCCAAGTATGACGGCAGGGTGGGCCCGAACAATCCTCGGTTTCGTCATCGAGCTCTGCATGCTTGGGACGTCGATTTTCCTGCTTGGCTTCGGCACCAAGTTGGTCAGAGCGACGTGGAACCAGGTCATGGCGCAAATGCCGTCAATTCCTGTCGGCCTCACCTATTCCCCAATACCGATTGGTGGTGCCATCATCGCTTTGTTCGTCATAGAACGCATTTGGTCCGGCCGGTTTTTCGCGCCCGCTGAATCAACGCCGCCGTTCAGTTCGCAAACGTCGGACATGGATTGAGGACCGCCTTTCAGGATCGACGGCACATGGACGCACTGGTTCTACTCGGGACATTCGGCCTTCTTATCATTTTGGGCGTTCCGATCGCCTTTGCCCTCGGTTTGGCCGCCATAGCGGGCGCGCTTTGGTATGGCATTCCGCTCGAAGCGGTGATGCTGAAGATCTCCGACGGTGTTGATGAATTCGCGTTGCTCGCCATTCCGTTTTTCGTATTGGCCGGAGCCATAATGGCCGAAGGCGGAATGGCCGTGCGGCTGGTAAATCTGGCAAAGGTTTTCGTCGGTTTTATTCGCGGCGGTCTTGCTCTCGTAAATGTTCTGGCCTCCACGTTTTTCGGATGCATTTCGGGTTCGTCGGTGGCTGACACGGCTTCGGTCGGCAGTGTGATGATCCCGCAAATGGAAAAGAACGGATATCCGCGGGTTTTTGCGACGACGATCACGGTTTGCGGATCCGTGCAGGCCATTCTCATTCCGCCGTCGCATAATGCGGTGATTTATTCGCTTGCTGCCGGCGGCACCATTTCAATTGCGCATCTCTTTCTTGCAGGCGTTTTTCCTGGCCTACTTCTGGGCGTGACCTTGATGGTCATGATCCTGGCGATTGCCCAGCGTCAGAATTTTCCGAAGGGTGAGGTGGTTTCCCTCCGCGAGGCGGGGAAGATTTGCCTCGACGCCTTTTGGGGGCTGCTGACGATGTTCATCATCCTCGGCGGAATCCTCAGCGGCGTCTTCACGCCGACGGAGTCGGCAGCGGTGGCGTGCATTTACGCCTTCATCATCACGATGTTCGTCTATCGCGATTACAAGTGGCGAGACTTGCCTTTGCTCGTTGCTCGAGTGGTGCGCACTGTCGGCATGGTGATGATGCTGATCGGTTTCGCCGGCGGCTTCGGCTACATGATGGCCCTGATGCGATTGCCCGCTCAGGTCACGGAGTTCTTCCTATCTGTAACGAGCGACAAGTATCTCACGTTGCTCCTGATCAACATAATGTTGTTGATGCTGGGCTGCCTGATGGACATGGCGCCCTTGATCATCATCTGCACGCCGATTCTGCTGCCGGTCGCGATCAGCATCGGCGTTGATCCCATCCATTTCGGCATGATCATGCTGGTCAACCTGGGAATCGGGTTGATAACGCCGCCGGTGGGGGCAACGCTGTTCGTCGGTTGTGCGGTCGGAAAGGTCCCGATGGGCGAAATGGTGCGGGCTATATGGCCCTTCTATCTCGCAATGCTGGGCGTTCTGGCATTGGTGACCTACGTACCATTTTTCTCGCTATGGCTACCCTCTCTGCTCAAGTTCTGAAGTTTCGTGAGGCCCTGCCCCTTGACTTGGCGTGTTTGGTCCTCGTCGCTAGAAATGCGTGATGAGGGAAACAGACTAAGTCGAGGAAAACCTTGGATTTCGAACTGACAGCAGAGCAGCGCGAGCTGCGTGATACGGCACGCGCTTTTGCGCGTGAGCAGATGGCCCCGGTGGCGCGGGAATTGGAGCGGACAAACACGCCGCTCTCGAAGGAGTGGAAGCGCCGTTATGCCGAGATGGGGTTCCTCGGCATTAACATCTCACCCGACTACGGCGGCCTCGGCCTAGGCAATCTTGAAGCTATCTTGGTGCTCGAGGAATTTGCGCGTGTGCATCCGGCCGTAGCCTTCCCGATCTTCGAAAGCGCGGTTGGTCCAATCAAAGCGGTCGAGCGCTTCGGTTCAGAAAGCCTGAAGAAGAACTTGCTGCCGAAGGTGACAAGCGGCGAGGCTATCGTAGCCGTGGCCATGTCAGAGCCCAATGCGGGCTCGGCCCTGACGGATCTCACGACGCGCGCGGAAGTCCGTAATGGCCGCGTCATCGTTAATGGTACGAAGCGCTGGTGCACCGGCGGCGGCTCTGCCGACGGTTATGTGGTGTATTGCCGACTTTCGGATGCTCCCGGGGCCAAAGGCATTGGCGCCGTCTATGTTCCAAACGGCGTTCCGGGCCTCAGCTTCGGCGCACGCGAGGAGCTCATGGGTTTTCGCGGCACGACGACGGCCGACATTTTCTTCGATAACGTCGAGGTGCCGGAGGATCATCTCATCGTTCCGGCCGGCAGCTTCTCGAAGCTTATGGAGGCCTTCGACCTTGAGCGCTGCGGAAATGCGACCATGTGCCTGGGCATCGCAGCCGGCGCGCTTGAAGACACACTCGCTTATGTCCAGGAGCGCAAACAGTTCGGCAAGCCGATCGTCGAGTTTCAGGCGGTGCAGTTGAAGCTTGCCGAGATGGCTATGAAAGTCGAGGCAGCGCGCCTCTTGATTTATCGAGCCGTGACGCGTGCTTCGAACGGATTTCCATCCGTTGCCGATTCTTCCATCGCGAAGTGCTTCGCGAACGAAATGGTGCGGGAGGTGACGGGGGCCGCGATGCAGCTGATGGGCGGCTACGGCTACTCCAAGCAGTATTCGGCGGAGCAGCGTTTCCGCGATGCGTGGGGTTGGGGCATCGCCGGCGGCACCATCGACATTCAGAAAATCAATATCGCCTCGGCGCTCGTCGGACGCCGTTTTGACCAAAGGCGATGAGCGGGAAAGCTGGGGGCTCGATCAGTCCCCAGCACCTGGCTTCGGCGAGAAATAGAGCTCGAATTTGCCCTCTACGTCGCGGTACTCATCCGCGTCGGGCGGCGGTGCCTTCTTCGATGTGATGTTGGGCCACTTGTCCGCATATTCGCGGTTGAGCTCGAGCCACTTTTCAAGACCAGGCTCCGTATCAGGCTTGATTGCCTCAACCGGGCATTCGGGCTCACAGACGCCGCAGTCGATGCACTCGTCGGGGTGGATGACGAGCATATTCTCACCTTCGTAGAAGCAGTCGACCGGACATACTTCCACGCAATCGGTGAACTTGCACTTGATACACTTGTCTGTGACGACGAAAGTCATCTGCTCGGCACCCCGTTTTTTGTCGGGCTTGTCTTACGACTCGCGGCAAGCATGCTGCAGTTTGGCAGGATGTCGCAAGCTTGCGCATTGTCCCAGGACGACCTGTCGTAATTTTCAGCTTTCCCGCTTCATGAGGCGTTCGATAGCGCGCCGATCGCGTTTTGTCGGGCGGCCGGAGCCTGGGGCGCGCTGCGGGCCGAGCTCTGCCTCATGGCCTTCAAACGCTGTCGGCGGAGGAGTAAGCTCCTCGTAGAGTTCGCGTGCTTCCGTGGCTGGCCCGCGGCGTTCGCCAGTGGCGAGGACTTTGAGCACCCGCACGCGCGAATGCGCGGTCACGGTGATAACGTCGCCGGGCCGAATGGTATGGCTAGGTTTGTCGGTCCGAATGCGATTGACGCGGACTTTACCGCTTTGGACGAGAGCAGTGGCCAAAGAACGCGTTTTCACAACACGGGCAAACCAAAGCCATTTATCGAGCCGCTGGGCTCCGCCGGGATCCGGTGCGGGGCCAGGGCTGCGGCTCATGAGGAACCTGAATCCTCCGCAGATTGCTTCTCCAGCACCTTCTTGAGGGCGCTGAGAGCCGCAAAAGGTGAGTCGGGATCGAC
>PKEY01000129.1 GCA_002919265.1 Hyphomicrobiaceae bacterium
GCGAACGTGCCCAAGATCACCGTCATCATCGGCGGCAGCTATGGTGCCGGCAATTACGCCATGTGCGGACGCGCCTACGGGCCACGCCTCCTCTTCATGTGGCCGAATGCGCGCATCTCCGTTATGGGCGGTCAGCAGGCCGCGTCAGTGCTGGCGACGGTGCGGCGGGACAACCTCGAAGCCGAAGGCAAGACGTGGACGGCTGAGGAAGAGGCGGAATTCAAGAGACCAATTCTGGAGCAGTTCGAGCGCGAGGGGCATCCGTATTACGCCACGGCGCGTCTTTGGGACGATGGCATCATCACGCCTCAGGAAACACGGCGTGTCTTGGCGCTCGCGCTGTCGGCCTGCCTGAATGCACCGATACCGGAGACCCGGTTCGGCGTTTTCCGGATGTGATGAATTGGGGCTGCCCATTAAGCTTGATCATTCACGGTTAATCGCGGCCCTCCTGGTCGGTTGCGCAGTGATCGGAGCACAATCTCCGGTATGCGATCGCTGCTAAGCGGTCGTGAACTCGAGTTGATGACCAGGAGGATTTGATGCGCGCGCTGATTGCCACTACCGCCATCGCCACCGCGGCACTGCTCTGGATCCCAGCACCATCTGCTGAGGCCGGCGGTTTCTTCAGAGATCGGGCTCCGATGGCTTATTATCGCAGTCCCGCACCCGTGGCGCTTTATTACAAACCTGCCCCGCGTCGCTATTACCGTGCTCCTACGGTGGTCTACTTTGCTCCTCCGACGAGAAGAGACTGCTTCGTCGACATGTTCCGCTGGCGCGATCGGCGGCCGACCAAATGAACTGATCCCGCGGAGAGGACGGGTTATGCCGTCCTCTCGCCCTTGGTGTCCCGGCGCCCCTCTTTCCGCAACTGACTTGGCGGGCATCCGAACCATGCCCGGGCCGCGCGTGTAAAGGCGCTCTGTTCGGAGAACCCGAGCAGGAACGCGATCTCCGTCAGAGGTATATCGCTATCACGCAGATAACGTTCGGCGAGGCTGCGGCGCGTGTCGCTTAGCACGCGCTCGAAGGTGGTGTTGTGTTGGGCCAGCCGGTTTTGCAGGCTGCGAGGCGACATACGCATCCACGCCGCGACCCTTTCCAACAGCGGAGGCCCGGTACTCAGCACTTCTGTGATGGCATGGGCAGTCCGGGCCACGAGATCAGACCGGCCGGCCAGCTCCTGCAGTTTGATTTCCGCCGTTTCCTGAAGGATCTGATAGAGGATCGGATCGGCGCCCTTGTTCGCCCGTTCGAGCGTATAGCGGTCGATGACGACCACATTCTCTCGGGCGTTATAGTTGACACGAGGGCCGTAGATGCGCCGCAGACGGTTGGTGCAACTTAGCTCCGGATGTTCGACTTCGACGGCAAGTGGCATCCAGTCCCGGCCGACCAGTTTCTTTAGCCGTATCATCGTGAGCGCATTGGCGAACAGCGCGAACTGAACCCGCCTTTTGTTGTGCTTGAGCGGATAGAGCCACGTCAGCCGGCCTGAAGTCGTGTCCTCGCGAAACTCGATGGAACCGGGATAGATGAGCAGGCCCGAGTACTTCACCATGGCCTGCAGCGCTTCACGGACTGACGGCGCGTGCGAGACGACATACCCAAGAAGCCCTGTCGCGCCTGTCGGATCGCGTTCAGCCAGCGTGATTCCAAAAGCAGGGTCGCCAAAACGCTCGGCAGCAATCTCGAGAAGCTGAGCGGCCGAATCGAAACTCAATTCGTTGGATGGGTGATCGAGAGCGCCGCGATCCAGGCCTGCTTCACTCAGCAGTGACTCAACGGCCACGCCATGCTCTTCCGCGACATCGCGAAGGGCAGAGATCAGACTTGCGCGGATGAATGTGTCCATGACAGCGAGCATGGCGGACTACTTGCACTACGGCTTTTCCACGCCAAGGGCGCTATTCGCCGCTACTTTAGGTAGCTAACGTTAAGTCTGGTGTGTGTGAGGTCAAGTCTCGGATCAGCGACTTCCGTAAATGCATTTGAAAAATCAGAAGCATGACCGTCGCGGCTGAGAGCAACCTACTTAACTTCTGGTTACCCTTCCTGGAGCCCAACTTAAATGTCTCGCACACAAGAAATTTCCTTGATGGGATCGGCCCTGCATCTGTTGCACCGCGCCGGCCAACGTGCCGATGAATTGTTCACGGCGACGATGGGTGAGAACGAGCTGACGCCTCGTCAGTTTGCCGTTCTCAAGGCGGTCGCAACGATGGAGAATCCCAGCCAGACGGCCCTTGTGCAATATACGGGGATCGACCGTTCGACCATCGCGGACATTGTCCGTCGTCTCATCAAGAAGGGCTTGCTGCAGCGTCGCCGCACCAGCCATGACGCTCGTATGTATGCCGTGAAGCTCACGCCGGCTGGCCGTGAGATTCTCGAGGCGGCGGAGCCCGCGGCGAAGACCACCGAGGAGCAACTGCTCAGCGTGCTCCCGACGCAGCAAAGAACAGCGATGCTCGAAGCGCTGAGCACGATCGTTGCTAAGCTTGAGGCGCCGAACGGCCAGCCTGCCCCAGAGCCGGCTGCCACCACGAAGCGTCGCTCGGCACGGGGCCGGAGGTAACGCTCGTTCCGTGCCTGCCACGCAGGTGATTCGGCCATCTTGAGGATTTGCTGCGGGCGCGGTCTCGACCGACGCCCGCAGCGCTTTTTATTATTGGCTGAAGCATCGGAGGATGTGGTGGCTGAGGTGCTCTTCTATCACCTGGAGCGGCAGCCGCTTGAGCGCGTGTTGCCCAATCTCCTGGAGCGCACGCTCGAGCGCGGGTGGCGAGCGGTTGTCCAGTGCGGAAATCCAGAGCGGCTGGAAGCGCTCGATGGTTGGTTATGGACCTATCGGGACGACAGTTTCCTGCCGCATGGCACAGCTCGCGACGGATTTAGCGAGCAGCAGCCCATTTTCCTGACGACCGGAGACGAAAATCCCAACGGCGCGCAAGTGCGCTTTCTGGTGGAGGGCGCTGTTACCGCGGATTTCGCGCCATATACACGCGTCGTTCACATCTTCAATGGCCATGATGAAGCCGCCATTGTTCAGGCGCGCATGGAATGGAAGAGGGCTCGTGCTGCCGGATGCGAGGTCACTTATTGGCAGCAGGCCGATAACGGTCGCTGGGAGCGGCGTGCCTAAACAGGTGCGACCCTTGGCGCAAATATCACTGCAGACCACACTTCCGCTCAAACGCTTCCGCCTTCGCTGCCGCGCCGGTCGAATATCCCGAGAATGACGTAGGTGATCAGAGCCAGGGCCACCGACGCGATGTAGGGTGTTTCCAGGTCCATTGCGCCGAACAGAAACCAGGCCACTGCGCCGACTAAAATGGTCGCGAATGCAGCCAGCGATCCACCGAACTTTGTGAAAAGGCCGAAAACAGCAACGACAAACACGCCGGCACTTCCGGCAGCGGATGCCGTCTCGACAAGATCTTTGACTCGTTCCGCTGAAATCGCCATGCCGAAGGCGATGATAGCAAGGCCAGCAAGAACAGCCCGGTTCAGCATCAGCCGGCCGCGGTCATCAAGCCACGGCATCGCACGCTCGATAATGTTATGGGAAACCTGGCCGGAGCTTGCGAGCAGCACCGAGTCGACTGTGGAAAGAATGGCGGAGATCACCGCGCCTGCGAACATCACGTAGAGCAAGCCGGGCAAGTGCTCTGCAGCTAGGAGCGGAACGATCTGCTCTGCATCCTCGACCTGTGGAACGAGCTGGGGTGCGATCAGTCCCAAGAATACGGGAAGCGCGCCCACAACGACATACATGGCACCGCCCAACATGGCACCGGTGGCGGCGACTTGTGCCGAACGGGCTCCCAATACCCGTGAGATGATCTCTATAGCTACAACGGTCCCGCAGATGGGGACCGCGAACTCCTCCATGAAAATCAGGAGGCCATCCTCTCCGATGCCGAGGTGCTGTGTCCGGTCTGGATCGACGTTGGCGAGAGCTTCGCTGACTCCCCCGAGCTGGGAGGTCGCAACGACCGCCAGCACGACGAGACCGACGATAATGGCAATTCCTTGAATCAGGTCGGTCCAGGCGTCTGCGAGCAGACCGCCGAGCACGCTGTAGGTCACGACGAGCACAGATGCTAGGGCAATGGCCATCGTCAGATCGAGACCCGACGTGGCGCTGACCACTTGGCCGAAGGCACGCACCTGAGCCGCAGCCCAGAACATCGATCCCGGCAGCAGCACCAGCACAACCAGCTTTTCGACGGCGGCCGAATAGCGTTGCCTGAAGAAATCGGCGAACGTGATGATTCCACGACGCCACAGAGGGACAGCAAAAATCGCTCCAACAATGAAGATTGCGAGGGCGTAGCCAAAGGGGTCGACCATCGCGCCCTTCAGCCCGTCCTCATAAACTGCTCCCGAAGTCCCGACGACGGCCTCGGCACCGAAGAACGTTGCAAAGACAGAGAAGGAAACCAGGCCGAGGCCGAGCGTGCGTCCGGCGATCAGAAAGTCCGTCGTCGTCTTGACCCACCGCGCGACCCAAACGCCGATGGCAAACTGCACCACGACGTAGGCGATGATGCCGAGCTGCACACCGCTCATGGCCCGGATCCCCCTCTCCGAACGAGCCCCAAGTCTGATTTCGGTTATTTCATCAAGAAGGCTAAGAGGTCTACAGGGCAGCTCTGCTCCAGGGTGTGAAAACTGCACGCAGATGTTCCGGCGAAACAGTATTTGTCGGGAGCCAGCGGCGGCATTTAAATAGAAAGAGAAATAACTATTTCGCAGATTGCGTGCGCTAGGAGCAGAAATGTCTGCATATTCGAGAACTTCTGACGCAAAACGTGGATATATCCTTACGAATCAGGCAACTCTTGCGCGACAAGCTGGGACCAAGGTCGGAAAAACACGAGGGGTCGGTCCCAGTGAATAGAGGGACCAATAACAATGCGAGAACTCCGTAGCCGAATCGAAGCGGTTCTTCAGGAATACCGCGAAGAGGCCGCTCACGAGGAGCGACTCGTTTCGGAAATACTCACCGTGCTCGCAATGGGCAGCGTCGCTCGGGCCCGCATGATGGCCGAGTTGGCTCAGGTCGTCGCACGGCATTCGAGCGGGATTCGTTCGTCTGCTGAAGACCGGGAGTTCCGCAAGAGCATCGAGGACCTCGCGAGCTTCGACTACGAGAGCAGCTATAAGCAGTAATCTGTTCCGCTTCAGCTGCTCTTTCCCGGCGAAAAATCAGGCCCAGCGAGTTCGAAGCCGGAAAATTCGAATCCGGGTGCCACAGTGCACCCCACCAATGTCCATTCCCCCAGGCTTCTAGCACTTTGCCAATGGCCAGCAGGGACAACCACTTGCGGGCGCTCGCCATTGAAAAGGAGCGATCCAAGTCGCTGAGTCGTTGCCGGGCCTGTCTCAGGCGCGATGGTGAGCTCCAAGGGCGCGCCGGCGTACCAGTGCCAGATTTCGGTCGCGTCGACGCGATGCCAGTGGGAGACTTGTTCCTTCTTTAACAAGAAGTAGATGGCAGTCGAGCAAGCGCGGCCATCATATGTCCGCGTATCGCGAAAGGTCTCGCGAAAATAGCCGCCCTCGGGATGCGGCGCGAGCTGTAACAGCTCAATGATGCGGTCGGCATCCATTTTGTCGTCCATGACTTTTTCCGAGGGCTCGTGCTTCCTGTGCCTGGGTCGAATCGCACCCTAAACCACCAAGCGTTTCTGATCGATAAAACCATCAGCTCGCAGCAAAGGCGCCAAGTGCGGCCAAAGCCTCATCAATATCAGCGGGGGTATGGTCAGCGCAGATCTGAAAGCGGATCTCTTCGTCACCACGGGGAACGACCGGGTAATTAAGGCCGGTGGCCAGAATGCCGGCGTTGCGCAGGTGTGCGACGAGAACGGCAGTGCGCGTTGTATCCCGCACCATGAGGGGCACAACCGGATGCTCGCCGGGCAGCGTTTCGAGACCAAGGACGCCAAGGCCATGGCGGAAGCGCGCCGTCATTTCACGAAGGTGCCGAAGGAGTTCTCGTCCGCGTGGGCTGTCGACGATCTCGACGGCTTTGAGAGCAGCGGCAGCCTCCGCTGGCGTAATCGGGTTCGAGTAAATGTAGAATGGCGAGGTCTCCCGCAGGTAACGGATGATCGTTTCGCTGCCGGTGACATAACCGCCGTTGACGCCGAATGCCTTCCCCAGCGTACCCACCAGAAGATCAGCTCGGGCACCCGTCACTTCTTCTGTCCCACGGCCTGTTGACCCGAATGCTCCAACGCCGTGGGAATCGTCCACGATCAGGATCGCGTTTTCGGCAAAGGCGGGATCGTATCTGTCGACAATTTTCCGAATTTCATCGAGCGGCGCGTGATCTCCCCGCATGCTGAAAACACCATCTGTCACGACGATGGCCCGATCGCACGTTTGAGCGGCCTCCTTGAGGTGGCGTTCCAGATCGTCGAGATCGAGATGTTTCCAGATGCGTTTTTCCGCGGGCCGTCCCAGCGCAATGGCATTGATGATGCAATTGTGGTTGAGCTCATCGCTGATAACGGCTGTCCGATCGGTAGTGAGCTGCGGTAGCAAACCCATCATGGTCGCATAAGCCGAGCTGAATAGCATGGCCGCTTCTCGGCCGTGGAACTCGGCAAGCCGGCGCTCCAATGCGACATGCATGCTCCAGGTCCCGCTAATGAAGCGCACCGCCCCGGGACCAGTGCCATACTGGCGGACGGCTTCATCTTCGGCGGCCCTCACCTCGGCATCAAATGACAGCCCGAGATAGCTATTGGAATTCATGCGCAGAAATGGTTGGGCGCCATAGCCTTCTAGAAGGAAACGTGGACCTTTTCCGTCCGCTGCCGGAATAACGCCTGTGATAATCAGTTCATCGCCCTTCAGACGACCGCTGCGGCCGAGTTCCGCCAGACGCTCTTCGAGCTTCCTTTCCAGCCTTTCCGCAGCCATTGCGTTCCTCCCGCAGGTTCAATCAGCACAACGAAATCGATGGAATTGAGCGCCTTGATCCGCTCGGCGAGGAGCCTGCCGCCACTGCTGCGGTGCTTGAACGAACTTGACGCCATCGCACCAATCTCCGCAGATGCGACTTTTGACCCGCCAGATCGATCACCTGATCGAGCACACTCGGCTCTTCCAAAAGGTGGATCGCGCCAAGGATGACTTCGAGCCGCTTTATGCTCGTCGGGCGATTGTTACTCGGCCTGCGCGGCCTTGACCTCCGCTATAGAGACGAATGGGACGCCCAGCTTCGAAATGCTCCGGCGCGTCTCATCGAGCGATCCGTTCACGTCGATGGCCCGACAAGCATCCTCAATGATGACGGCGGGAAACCCGATACGGCTTGCATCCTCGGCGGAATAGCGAACGCAGAAATCCAGTGCGAGGCCAGCAAAGAACGCACGCTGAAGGCCACGCTCGCGCAAGTAGCCGGCCAGTCCGGTCGGGGTTCTGCGATCGTTTTCGAAGAACACCGAATAAGAATCAATGTTCTTGTGATAGCCCTTTCTTATGATTAGCTCGGCGTGCGGAATATCCAGCTCCTCGCGCAACTCGGCGCCGCGTGTCCCCTGAACGCAATGGTCCGGCCATAATATTTGGCGACCATAAAAAACGTCGATCGTCTCATGAGGCTTACGTCCAGGGTGAGATGATGCAAAAGAGAGGTGCCCCGGCGGATGCCAATCCTGGGTGATGATGACGTGCCGGAAATGCCGCGCAATGTCATTGATGGGGGCAATCACTTCGTCACCGCGCGGCACGGCCAGCTGTCCGCCGGGGCAGAAATCGTATTGAACGTCCACAACAATGAGGACGTCTCTATCCGATATCTCGAGGCTCTTGCTCACTTGGCTGCTTCCTCCAGCTGAGCGAGGTGGCGATCCACCTCCTTCGTCAACTGCAGCAGAGTTGCTCCAATCTCCACCGGATAATCGGCGTTCGGATCGAGTTGCCGGAACGGCTCGGGAAGCTGCGCGAGATTTTTCGCTGCGTGGTTACGGACTTCGTCCAAGCTCGGAGATGGTCCCATGCGTCGGCCACCTTTCATGACCTGATGGATCAGGCGTTCTCCGGGCTGATTATCGGTTTCCAGGGAAAGCACGTCGCCGGCCATTCGGCCATTGGTGTCGTAGCTGCGCCAGACCTGTTTGCGCCCTGGCCAGGTTGCTTTTCCTGCCGAGCGCTTACGGCGCGCCACTCCAGCGTACTCCTGCAGTTTATAGGCGCAGTCGAGTGCGGGCACATCGTAGGAGGTGGTCAGGCTTGTGCCTATTCCGAAGCCATCAATGGGCGCCTTCGTGTCCCGGAATTCCTTAAGCTCCGCCTCGTCGATGCCGCCGCTCGCAAAAATCGTGACGTCCTGCAGCCCGCCTTCGTCGAGGATTTGACGGACGCTTTTCGACAGCGCCACGAGATCGCCGCTGTCGAGGCGAACGCCATGAATTCTTATTCCGCGTGCGGCCAGCTTTGGAGCGAGGGCGACAACCTTTTTCGCTGCCGCTTCTGTGTCGTAAGTATCGATGAGAAGCACGAGTCCTTCAGGGCGAGACTCTGCAAACGCCTCGAAGGCGGAGATCTCGTCGTCAAATGCCTGAATAAAGGAATGCGCCATTGTCCCGAAAATCGGGATGCCGAAGAGTTCGCCGGCGGACATCGTGGCTGTTCCAGCGTAGCCGGCAATATAGCTGGCACGCGCTGCCATAACGCCCGCTTCGGCTCCATGGGCACGCCGTAAACCGAAATCGACGAGTTGCTTCCCCGGAACCAGCAACACATGTCGCGCCGCCTTGGACGCGATCAGCGTTTGGAAATGAAGAATATTGATCAGCCGACTTTCTACAAGCTGGGCTTCAGGCAGCGGCGCGACGACCCGCAAGATCGGCTCATTGGGAAAGAAGACGGTGCCTTCCGGCATGGCGTAGACGTCGCCGGTGAAGCGAAAATCTTCGAGCCGGGAGATGAAGTTTTCGCTGAAACGTCCCGTGCGGCGCAGCCAGTCGATATCCTCTTGAGGAAAGCGCAGGTTTTCCAGGAAATCCAGTGCCTGTTCCAGCCCAGCAGCGACAAGAAACTCGCGACCGCGAGGCAGCTTGCGCACAAAAAACTCGAAGACCGCCGTTTCCGTTTTCCCATGCTCCAGGTAAGCCTGGATCATGTTGAGCTGGTAAAGGTCAGTCAGAAGAGGGCTTCTGGACAGGTCCATCCCGCTTCTTCCTCAAAAGCCGGCCGTGTAATCCGACTTTATCATTGGTCAGGCAGCGTTCAAGCTGCGGGTGATGGAGGCGAGAAGGCAGGTCCTGATTGCGGGGGGAGCAGATCCCCCCGCCTAGGAGAGTCCGTTAAGCCTTTTTGATCTCGATTTTCTTTTCGGCCTTTATGGCCTCGGGCTTTTTCGGGGCGGTAATCTTCAGAACGCCCTTGTCGAACTTGGCCTCGATCTTGTCTTCGTCAATGGTTTCCGGAAGGGACAACGAACGCTCGAATTTCCCGTAAGAGCGCTCTGCCAGGTAATAATTCTCTTCCTTTTCCTCGCGTTCGCTCTTCTTTTCACCTTTGATCGTCATCATCCCGTTGGCCATCGTGACGGTGACGTCCTTTTCATCGACGCCCGGGAGGTCGACCTCGATAATGAACTGTTTTTCGTCCTCGTGGACATCTACCTCCGGCAACATTACCGGACGTCCCATGCCGCGAGAAAAGAGGCTCGGCAGCCGAGGCCAACCCTGCTCAAACCGCTCGAACATCCGGTCCATCTCCTCGCGCATTGCGCTGAAGATGTCGCTCGGACGGGTCACTGCGCCGTTGCTAGGTTTGGTGATCTCGGTTCTGGGCATGGTTACTCTCCATTGTCAGAAAAGGCGCTTCTGAAACGCAGATTGGAATGGCCGGTTCACCGAGCTCCCCAGCCCTGACCAGCTCGGCACCGGACCCTTCGGCCAAAGGTCGCCCGAGCTCGAGCTTGACCTTAAGCCGAACGGCTCATGGATAAGTCTGTACGGATTGCAACCCTAATCGCCTTGATAGGGATCAAGATAAGCAGGGGGATTGTTTGGGCACTAAACGCCGGCGATCAAAAGGTAAAAAAACAATAGAATTATCCGGAATACCGGCTTGCGCGTGGCGGTGGCCAAAACACCAAGTGTCGCGGCTGCAGAAATGGTGATGCTTAGGGGTGCTCGATATTCTCAACCGGCAAGACCACGAGCACGGTCACGTTGTCCTGGTATGGATCGCGGGCATCCTCGACATTTCGCACGAGCGCTTCGGCAATGGCCTCCGGCCCGCTGACCAAATAGGTGCTGACGATGCGGGCAATTTCATGTGTATCGAGCGTGTGAATGCCATCGCTTGCGAGCACGACACAGTCCCCGGCGTGTAGAGGGAGCGGCTGCCGCGAGAGGTCGACCAGCTCCAGCTCCTCACCCGTGACGGCGGAGCGCAGCAGATGTCGCCGCGGATCCGTTTTCGCTTCCTGTTCGCTTAGTCGCCCCTGGGCCGCAAGCTGATCGAGCACCGGGGCCAAAGAATGATCCTCGTTGAGAAGAGCAATTTCTCCGTTTCGGTAAAGATACAGCGGACTATCGCCGACACTCACCCATTCCACGCCATCCGGTCCGAATAGCGTCCCCACAAGCGTCGAACCCATGCCTTTGAGAGCCGGATTATTCGCAACGTGCTCTGCAATGACGGCATTGGCAGCTTCCAGCGCGGCCATAAGGCGTTCGCGATTGTCACCCGCCGCCCTCCTGACCGAGTGGATGAAAGCTTCGCAAGCAATCTGGCTTGCAATGGCTCCGCCGGCGTGGCCACCCATCCCGTCAGCGAGCACGGCGACCAGCCGATCAGGCGCATCTGTCCCTGATGCTGAAGCATCGGGGGCTGTCATCGCGGCGTCCTCCTGATACCGACGCGCGCCGCGACTGGCGTAACAAGCTGACTGGAAAAGCAACATCAGTCCTTGATGTCCGGGAGCTCCGACCAATCGAACTCCGGCCCGCAAAACGGAACAAACACCAACTGCGTGCGGCCCATGGTGATAACGTCCATGGCCTGCAACGGGATCGCAGCGGTTGGCCGCTTGTCATTCACCGAAACGATATTGGTCTTCGCCAAGTTGGGCACGAACAGGAAAGACCGCTCGGCGGAATCATAGCGGATATAGGCTTGCTCCTCGGAGGAAATGGCATCGTCTCCGAAGTCGATTGGGATACGCTGGTTTGGGGACCGCCCGATCGTATTGTTGCCCTCGAAAATCGGCCGGTATGCGCCTAGCCCCGGCCCGCCAACCACGACGAGCCAGCCCACGACGGGGTCCTGGTAGAATTTTCCACGCTTGATCGGCTGACGGCCGCGCACCAATTGCGTACGCACGGGCGCATCCTGCTCGGCAGCTGAATGCGCTTCTGCTGGACGCGATTCGAATTCGATGTGCCGATCCAGAGGTGGGACATTCGGCGAACCGCCGCGTGCCGCCCGAGCTGCCTCCTTCGCACTAGGCAGGGGCGCCGAATGGCGGAGGACGCGCGTTCTGTCCGACGGCTGTTCTGCAGGCATGGCTCCATGATGGAATGATTCGAGACGCGTGGTCGATTCGGGCTCAACGTGCGCGCCACCTTCGCTGGCCGTCGCATTTAAGGCGTCGCGTAAAGATCCAAGAAGCTTGCCGGGTGGGCGGTCATCACTAGTCTCGGACATGTTTCTCTCCCTCTCCCTTCCCCCGAGCCCGGACGCGTTACGCTTGAACTTTGCGTGTCCTGGTGTGGCTCAGAAGCCAAAGACTTTGCTCGGCAATGCAGTCTGTTTGAAATCGCGAAATACCAAAACGATTCGTTCGGAGGCTTGTCTCGCATCAGGGCAGAAGCATGGCCAATGATGAACCGATCCCAGAATTGTTGGAAGAGTTCACAGCTGCGGATTGGGTGTGCGAGAGCCATATTAGTGACACGTTGTCTGACCACCACCTGAATCCAAATGCTTCGTTGGGGGGTGGTGTGACGGATTTTGTGCGGGGTGCCGAGCGGCCGCCCAGGCTCGATCGAGACACATGACGCACGTATTGGCGCTTCCGGCTGGTACTGAGCTCGTCGGGGATTACCGAATCGAGCGCGTTCTTGGCGCGGGCGGGTTTGGCATCACGTATCTTGCCCAGGAGATGTCGCTCGCGCGGGACGTTACGATCAAGGAATATTTCCCGGGAGATTTTGCAGCCCGAAAAGGCAGTCGCAAGGCGGTGCCGCGTTCCCAGGATTGTGCCGGCGATTATGAATGGGGCCTCGAACGATTCATTGCGGAAGCGCAAATCCTTGCGCGTTTTGATCATCCCAACATCGTCCGGGTCTTCCGCTATTTCCGGGCCAATAATACCGGCTACATGGTCCTCCAGTTCGAGGAGGGGCAGAGCCTGAAATCCTGGCTGCAGAAGCTGGGTCGTGCGCCGCGGCAGCACGAGCTCGACAAGATACTCACGCCGATCCTCGATGCCCTCGAGGTCATTCACGAAGCCAATTACCTCCATCGCGATATTGCGCCCGACAACATCATCATCCGGCGAGATGGAAGCCCGGTTCTGATCGACTTTGGTTCGGCGCGGGGGGATATCGCTCGGCAATCGCGGACCGTAAGCGCGTTGGTAAAGCCCGGATATAGTCCTTACGAGCAATACGCTGAGACGGGCAGCCAGCAAGGTCCGTGGACAGACATCTATGCTCTCGCGGCCACGTTGTATCAGGCTGTAACCGGCAAGCGTCCGCCAGACGCGCCTTCGCGAATCGTGAAAGACGAGCTCGCGCCGGCGCGCGAGGCGGCCATTAGCTCCTACCGGTCGAGCTTTCTCGCCGCCATCGACGCGGCGTTGGCGCTCGATATCGACAAGCGCCCGCAATCGATCGCGGAATGGCGTGGGCCGTTGCTGGCTCCTGAACCGCGTAAGACGCGGTGGCTTCAACGCTCGAAAGCGAAAGCGGAGGAGACAAAGGAGAGCGAAGAACCCGCCAAGCCTGCCGAGGTCGGGCCTCAGGCTGAGGCCGCCCCGCCGGAGGACGCCCCGCGAGCGAGAGGTGGGCTCCTCGAGTACATTGAGCGGCTGAAGCGGAAATCCGTTTCGAAGGGTGAGACAGCTCCTCAGGCAGCGGCGGAAGTAGCGGCTCCACAGCCGTCGGAGGCGCCCCCCTCCGACAGGGATGACAAAAAAGCGCCGAACACGCCTTCTCGCGTTGATACTCCGCATGCGCCCGGTGTGCGGGAAGGATTTCTGCTCTCCATTCAACAGGCCCGCCGAAAGCTCAGCGAAGGGCTGTCGATTTTCCGCTTCGATTTCAGGGGAGCGCTCCGCCGGAGTTGGAAATCTCTGGTTTTCAAGCTCGCCGTCGGCGTGGGCGTAGCCACCTTGGCGGTTGGGCTGCAGGAGGAGCTCAGCAGCTTTCCAGCGCCGGATCAGTCCGTTGTCGAAACGGAAACCGTGTTGCCCCGCCAGCTACCTGGGCACACGGGAGGAACCAAAGCCGTTGCCTTCACGGAGGATGGCCGCTGGATCGTCACGGCAGGCGCGGACCAGACGCTTCGGATCTGGGACAACGCGACCGGCGATCTTCTGAGGACAATCGAACTCGGCGGCAGTCCTGTCACGGCGCTTGCCGTGCGTGGGCAGCGCGCCCTCACGGGGCACCTGGATGGGACGCTGCAACTCTGGAGCCTGACGGAAGGGGAGAAGATCGCGCAGCTGCAGCGTAACAGGGCGAGTGTCTGGTCCGTTGCGTTCATGGGCGAGCCCGACAAGTTCCTCGCGTCGAGCCACGACTGGGCAGTTTCCGTCTGGGATATTCGAGCCGGTCAGTCGCCGGTGATCTCGATCGACGCGCACGAGAACGCGGTCCAGGCGGTGGCTTATTCGCCGAGGGGGGTGCTCGCATCGGGCGGTGCTGACCGGCTGGTCAAGCTGTGGGATGCCTCGACCGGTGAGCTCCTGCGCACGTATCGGGGGCATCGAGATTTCGTCAGCGCCGTCGCCTTCTCGCCTGACGGGACGCTTCTGGCCTCGGCCAGTCACGACGGACAGATCCGCCTGTGGCTTACCAGCTCGCATCGCCTCTATCGGACGCTTTCCCGCGGCGGGGAAAAGATTGATGCGCTGGCCTTTTCACCCGCCGGCAACCTGCTGGCGGCGGCCAGCCCAGAGGGGCGCGTGCGCGTTTGGCAATTCCGGCGCGGCCAGCTGGTGCGGAGCCTGGGCGATGGGATCGCGGGATTCCGCTCGGTCGCGTTCTCGCCCGATGGGCGCTGGCTTGCGGCCGCCAGCGACAGCGGCGCTGTCCGCCTGTGGAGCATGGGCAAGCTTTTGCAGGACGACTGATCATCCATGCACAGCCCTGATCTCCTGGGACTCGGCACCGTCCCGTCTCTTCGGCACACTGCGGCAAGCGAATCGGAAGCTGGGGACAACGGACGTTTGTCGCCGGTAGCTAGCAGCTTGGGAGTGCCATGATCGGTTGGCGGGGGCGGAAAGACGGGTTCGACTGGCACAAGCACGTCCGAACCACCGTGCGGATCCGGCGCGATTACCGTCGCCGCCGCATGGAGGTGGCGAGGCAGATTGCTGCTGACGCGTTGAAGGGCGCCGGGCAGGTGGGTATTGCGGCCGGAAAATCGGGCGCAGCCCTTGCAGCTCGTGGCGCGGATTCGCTCGCGGCTGGCGCCCGTTCGAGCATTGCCTGGCTGATTGCCGTCATCCCCCCGACGTGGGAGTACTTGCGGCGCATGATCGGGGCTGGCCTGCACCTCCTGTGGGATGCAACCCGCCATATCGCCCGCACGACAGGCCACGCTCTCGCCTCAGCTTCGAAGGCAACGTTTTCGGCCTTCCGCGACGCGGTGATTGTATCCCTTGGCGCGCTCGCTGCGGGCTCTGCTGCACTTGCACAGAGGATGCAGGAAAAGACGCTGCGCTGGCCGCAGTTGAATCGTCCAAAACTGCATTGGCCTCAGAATACTAATCTCCTGCGACTCTCGCCGGAGACACGGCTGGCGATCGGGCGTGCGCTAGGGATCGCCACCGTCGCTGTAGTGGGGGTATCGGTTGTGGTCGGCGCCGGATGGCTTGTGTGGACCGGTGTCACGCGGCTGGCAAGTGCTGCCCAATCGGTGCCGTTCTTCAAGAATGAGATCCGGGGACGCGCCATGGCCGTGTCAGGTGAGGTGCTCAGGATCGGCAGCACCGAAGTCCGCCTGGCGGGTATCGAAGCGCCGGAGCTCGAGCAACGCTGCGCCGTACCTGGCAACCGACGCTGGCGCTGCGGCCATGCGGCGAGGGAAGCCTTGGCCCGCGCCGTGAGAGGAGAAGACGTGAGTTGCCTCACCTCGGGCACGGATAACACTGGCAGGGCCCTCGGCACCTGCCGGGTGAATGACCAGGATATCGCGGCAAGTCTTGTCCGAGCGGGTCTCGTTTTCGCAGACACCGGCCTGTTTGCGTCCTACTCATCGGAGGAAGAGGAGGCGCGCTCGGAGAAGAGGGGCATGTGGCGCGGAAACCCTGAGCGGCCGGCCGCCTATCGCGCACGGATGGCGGAAGAGCGCGCGAGGGCCTGGGAAAGCGCGAAACGCCGGGCACCTGGCGGCTGCCCCATCAAGGGGCGGATTTACAAGGGCCGAAAGTATTACGTCATGCCCGGCACCGCGGGATATGGCCGGATCCGCATTCAAACTCGCCGCGGCGAACGGTGGTTTTGCAGCGAGGAAGAAGCTGTCGCCGCCGGTTGGGTGCGCGCACCGGGCTCCTGAACGGATCCGCTCGGGTTCGCAGGAGTTAACATTATCAGCGCAAATCCTTGGAACTTTTCGCAACTTTTTGACCGCGGAGAGATTTTCCAAATGGATTGTTCCATTTCAGCATTTCGGTGCGGAGGTCGCCATGTCCGACGTCAGCGCTCCAGCTCCAGGTCGAATTTCGGAAGAGCTCGCCCGCAGGATTGTCGAGCGGAGACAGGAGTTTTTCTGGCTCGGCATTGCCATGTCGATCATCGGCCTCCTGGCGGTGTTCTTTCCCGTTTTTGCAACGTTGACCGTGGAGCTGATGGTCGGCTGGTTGCTCATCATGGTGGGGCTGGTGACGCTGTTCGGCTCTTTCAGGGTTGAGGGAACGGGGGCGTTTTTCGGAACCCTGCTGCTTGCCTTGCTCTATATCGGCTTGGGCCTCTACCTCATCACCCACCCAGGAATCGGTGTCATAAGCTTGACACTGCTCTTAGCCGCCCTGTTCCTGGTTGAGGGGGCTGTGCAGCTCAGCTTCGCCTTCGAAATGCGGAGCCGGCAAGGCTGGTTCTGGATCTTGCTGTCCGGCCTGGTAAGCATTGCGGTCGGGTTGCTCATTGCAGGTGGAATGCCGGGCACATCCCTGTTCGCACTGGGGCTGATCACCGGAATCAACTTTCTGAGCACCGGGATCGCCTTTATCGTGCTCTCGCAGAGCGTGCCTGCGGAGAGCATGACGTCGGGGCGGCCAAGCGAGAGCCGCGCGGCTTAGACCACGTTTTCTGACAGGTTTTGACGTCTCGGATTGCAGTTATCCGAGCTCCTTCGCGCGCTCCCGCAGAATGAACTTCTGGATCTTGCCGGTTGATGTCTTCGGCAACGGACCGAAGACGACCGTTTTCGGCACCTTGAAGCCTGCGAGGTTCGCGCGGCAGTAGGCGATGATGTCCTCTGCCGTGACCGGCTCGGCGTCGGGCTTCAAAGTGATGAAGGCACAGGGCGTTTCGCCCCACTTGGGATCGGGCTTGGCGACGACCGCTGCCTCCATAACCTGCGGGTGGCGATAAAGGACTTCCTCGAGCTCCAGAGACGAAATGTTTTCGCCGCCGGAGATGATGATGTCCTTGGAGCGATCCTTCACTTCTATGTAGCCGTCCGGGTGCCACACGGCGAGGTCGCCGGAGTGGTAAAGTCCGCCGGCGAAGGCCTCCTCTGTCGCTGCTGGGTTCTTCAAATAACCCTTCATCAGCGTGTTGCCACGCAACATGATCTCGCCGATCACCTGGGCATCGCGGGAGACGGGCTGCAGATTTTCCGGCGAGGCAACTGTCATTTCCTCGATCAACACGTGAGGAATGCCCTGCCGGGCCATGTTCGCGTACCTCTGTTCCTCGGGGCCCGTGTCCCACTCACGCATGTGCACGCAGGTCGTTGACGGACCGTAGCTCTCGGTCGTGCCGTAGGCGTGCAGCACCTCGAAGCCCATCGCTTCCATATTGCGGATAACGGCCGACGGCGGAGCCGCGCCGCCCGTCATTACTTTCGGGCGTGTCGGTAAGGGCCGCTTCGCTTCGGCAGGCGCGTGGATCAGCGTGTTAAGCACAATTGGCGCGCCGCACATGTGCGTGACTTCGTGCTCCGCGATCAGATCGAAAATGCGCTTGGGCTCGATCTTCCGCAGGCAGATGTGCGTGCCGACCGCAGCCGTCACCGCCCAAGTGTAAGTCCAGCCCGAGCAGTGGAACATGGGCAAAGTCCAGAGATAGCGGCTGTTGTGGTCGAGCTTGAAGGTCAGCGCATTGGCAAGCGCATTGAGATGTGCGCCGCGGTGACTGTAAACGGCGCCCTTGGGATTGCCGGTGGTGCCGGATGTGTAGAGAAGGCAGATGGAATCCCACTCATCCTCCGGCCCCGGATAGACAAAGTTGGGATCGCCGGTCGCCAGAAAATCCTCGTACTCAGTGCTCCCGAACGCGGGTGCGCCTTCCGTTTCGGGATCAGCAATATCTATGACAAGCGGTTTTGTTTGAAGTTTCTCCAGAGCAGGCAGTACGCTTTTTGCAAATTCCCGGTCGGCGATAAAAACTTTCGCTTCGCCGTGCTCGAGGCAAAAAGCGATCGTCGCTGGATCAAGGCGAATATTGATGGGATTGAGCACGGCGCCGATCATCGGCACGGCATAATGCGCTTCCAACAATGCCGGCACATTGGGTGCCAGAATTGCAACCGTATCTCCCCGCTTGACGCCCGCCTTTGTGAGAGCGTGCGCAAACCGGCGGCAGCGCGAGAAAAGCTCGGCGTAGGTGTAACGGCGCGCTCCGTGAATAACGGCCGTCTGGTTGGCAAAAAAAGTCGCCGCGCGCGAAAGGAAACTGATCGGCGTCAGGGGGACGAAATTGGCGGGACGCTTCCTGAGCTCTGGCCGCTCTTCGTTCATGGGCGTTTCCTCTGCATTCCCTAGACCGAGGAGACAGCCTATCCAGCGGGCGCCTCCTCGCAATTCTACTAATTCTGTTTTTGACGCGATTTGAGAAAGCGCGGGTTTCGGATCGTCAGTTCCTCGACGACTATGGCCCGCAGCTTCTTGTGCAGATCAGGTACTGTTTTCGCATTGACCCTGCCGGAGCGAATATCGAGAGCGAGCTTCTTCATGTCGCCATCGCCCTCGGGATAAACCTCGTCGAGAAGATTCCAGCATGCCGTTTCGCCGTCCATCAGAATTTCACGCCGCACGATCTCAAGTGCATTGGCGATCATCGCTGCCGTATAGCGATGTTCCGACGGCAGAATTGGCTGGATTTCCTTTCTCAGCGTTTCGACCGCGAGCTCGATCAGAGTCTCGGCAGCTATGCGTTTCACTGCCATCGCGGGTCTCCCGTAGCAATCAGGGCCTCGATCCCGTCGAGGGCATCAAGCTCCATTTCTGGCGGCATCAGCCCTGTGAGCGCGAGCTCGATCGATTCCTCGCCACCTTTCCGGTAGCGGTCTCCCTGCAGCACGGCCACCGTCGCCCATTTTGCCGCCGCCATGATTTCCCAGTAGGGAATGAGCGATTCATCGATCGGCAGCGTCGCGGCGCTGCGATAGCCTCGGTAAAAGGCCTCGCGGCTCGCAATGCCACCTGTTTCGAGGCCGTCATTTCCGAAGCGCCAGCAACGGGCCATGATCCAGCCGATGTCCTCGTGCCGGTCGCCCCAGTGGGCGAACTCCCAGTCGAGAATGGCGCCGAGCTTGCCGTCGTTGACGATGTAGTTGCCCGTGCGGAAATCCCCGTGCACCAGCGTGATCAGCTCGGGTTTCGGCGCATGAACATCCAGCCAGGCGAGAATGTATTCCAAAGCCGGGCGAGGCTCCGTGGCGGAGCTGAGCGCGTTCCGCAGCTTCGCCACCTCATTGCGCGCCGGTGGCAGCATGGGAAGCGGCAAGAAATTCAGATCGTCACGCGGAGGCGTGATGCTATGGATCTTGGCCAGCTCTGCGCCCAGCCGCTCGGCAAGGCTTTCGCCGAAATCTTTCAGGGCGGGGTCGCGCACGATACGGCGCGCTTGGGCGACTCCGGGCACGTAAGCCTGAATAAGAAAGGGCGCTCCGATCACTTTGGGGTCAGAGCAGCGCGCAATCGGCTCGGCCACGGTGACCCCTTCCGCATATGCGGCCTTGAGCACACCAAACTCAGCGGCCCGATCGAGGCTTAGCGAAATGCGGGCGACCGCATCCGTGCGCAACACCCAGGCGTGGTGCCCCTCACGCGGTCCGCCTTCTACATCGACCACCAGGCGCCAGTTTTCCTGAATGGCGCCGCCGCCGAGCAGGGTCGCCTCGGCAAAAGAAACACGTCGCGCATCGAGAACTCCGGCGAGCCAGTTCGCGAGAGAACCGAGGTTTTCGGGATCGAGCGTTCGAGGACGATTGGCCACCTGCATGGCTGAAATAGATGGCAGGGTGGATGCTACATGGCAAGGAGGCTCCCGCCATCGACGACGAGCACGCTGCCAGTCATGTAGGATCCGGCATCGGACGCGAGAAGGAGGAGGGGGCCTTCAAGCTCCTTGAGGTTCGCGGCTCTGCCGAACGGCACGCGCCCAAGCAGCTTCTTGCCGGCCTCGCTTGCGAGAAACTCGTCATTGAGCTCCGTCACGACGTAGCCGGGCGCCAGCGCATTCACGCGGATACGGTCGCGCGCAAGCTCCAGCGCCATCGCTTTGGTGAGCTGAATGACGGCCGCCTTCGACGCCGCGTAGGGTGCTACTGCCTTCAGCACGCCAAGGCCGAGCACGGACGAAACATTCACGATCGAGCCAGGTTTTCCGACGGCGATCATGCGTCGGGCACCTTCTTGCGCGACGCGGAAGACGCCGTCCAGATTGACGTCCATCACCTGCCGCCAGTCCTGCTCTGTCAGCTTTGTGAAGAAGGTGTTGGACGGTACACCGGCGTTGTTGATGAGGACATCCACCGGCCCAAATGCGGCCTCCGCAGCGTCGAATGCTGCGCGCACGCTTTCAGGATCGGTGACGTCGAGACGGCAGGGAATGGCCTCGCCGCCTTCACGCCGGATCTCCTCGGCCAGAGCCTCAAGGCGCTCTGTGCGCCGGGCTGCCGCGACCACCCGGGCCCCTGCGCGCGCCAGCACGCCCGCGAAGTGACGTCCGAGACCGGACGAGGCGCCGGTGACAAGCGCCGTCTTGCCTTCAAGGGAAAAGATGTTCGCGCTCATTCAATCTCTTTCTTGGATGATGGGCGGCGTTTCTCGGGTGCCGCTCGCAAAACGGATCGTCGTGTGCGACGAATTCTGTCGGCGGGTGACGTGAGCCGCAAGATCTTGTCCTGAATGGCACGCTGAGTGCTGCCTCACTTGGTGGCCGCGTGTGCGCAGCAGCAATGTGGAGAAAACCTAGTCCACGATGAACAGCTTGGCGCCGGTTCGGGTCGAAGAGCGATGGGCAGCGTCGCCGTGGTCCGACACCTGGTAGCTCATTCCGGGCTTCAGCGTGAACTTGCGGCCATCGCGCAGTTCCGTTTCCAGTTCACCTTCGAGGACGAAGAGAACATGACCGCGGTCGCACCAGTGGTCGGCAAGGTAGCCGGGTGAGTACTCGACGAGGCGAACACGAAGATCACCAGCCGTAAACGTGCGCCACAAAGCATGGCCGGTTTCTCCGGGGTGGACGGTCGGCTCGATGCTTTGCCAGTCCGTCACGGTAAATGGCATTGGCGGAAGCTTCACGGTGGTGCTCCTTAATGTGGGCAGGTGTTTTCACGAATTTGGCCAGAGGCACTTGCCTCTGGCCTTGAGATACGACGCATGTGAGCTCCGGCTCACTCCGTCAGTGCTACGATCTTTCCCGGGTTCATGATGTTCAGTGGGTCAAGCGCGCGCTTGATCTGCCGCATGACTTCGAGACCGGAACCGAGCTCGGACTTCAGGTACTTCATCTTGCCCTGACCGATGCCATGCTCTCCCGTGCAGGTACCGTCCATGGAGATGGCGCGCGCGGCGAGTCGTTCGAGAAAACCTTCCATCTTGGCCCGTGCCGCCGGATCATTCGCCGCGAGGACGGGAGAGGTGTGGAAGTTGCCGTCACCTACGTGGCCAACGATCGGCGCGATGAGGCCGTGCTCCTTGATGTCCTTCTGCGTTTCGACCACGCACTCAGCCAGTCGCGAAATCGGCACGCAGACGTCGGTGGCGAGCACTTCATGCCCCGGCCAGGTGGATTTGACGGCCCAGTAAGCGTCGTGACGCGCCTTCCAGAGCCGGCGCCGATCTTCCTCCTTTTCGGCCCAGTCGAAGCGGATGGCGCCTTCAGCGAGGGCGATTTCCTTGAACTGCTCGACCTGGTCGCGTGCGGACACCTGCGTGCCGTGAAATTCGAGGAAGAGGGTGGGGCATTCGTCGAAGTTGGTCTTCGAGTAGTTGTTCACCGCATAGATTTGCATCTCATCGAGCAACTCCATGCGCGCCACACCAAGCCCGAGCTGGATCGACTGAATGACGGCATTGCAGGCGCCCTCTAGCGTCTTGAAGGGGCAGACGGCGGCCAGGATGACCTCGGGAATGCCGTAAAGCCTCACCGTCAGCTCGGTGATAATGCCTAGCGTGCCCTCGGCACCGATAAGCAGTCGCGTGAGGTCGTATCCGGCTGCTGACTTCCTGGCTCGCCGCGCTGTGCGAACCACCGAGCCGTCAGGCATCACGGCCGTGAGGTTCAGCACGTTCTCCCGCATCGTGCCATACCGCACCGCGTTCGTGCCCGAGGCGCGGGTGGAGGCCATGCCGCCGAGGGTCGCGTCTTCCGCGCCGGGGTCGATCGGAAAGAAGAGACCCATGTCGCGCAGATAGTCGTTGATTTGCTTGCGGGAAACGCCGGCCTGAACGTGGCAGTCGAGGTCTCGCTCGTTGACCTGCAGCACCCTGTTCATGCGGGACATGTCGACAGAAATGCCGCCGAAGGGCGCATTGACGTGGCCTTCCAACGAGGTCCCGGCCCCAAAGGGGATAAGCGGCACCCGGTGAGTGGCGGCCACCTTGACGATCTGCTGCACTTCCTCGGTCGACTCTGGCCACACGACCGCGTCCGGCGGCTGGTTAGGCACCCACGTCAATGTATGGCCGTGCTGCCGGCAGATTGCCTCGCCCGTCTGAAGGCGATCGCCAAACTGCTGCTTCAACACCGCAATCGCGGTCGCCACATTTTCGCGCGTGTTCCCCGGGACCGCTTCTGTCGCCATCTCGTTCTTGCTCCTTCTTGCAGGGCTCGCTCCCCGCGGCCCTGTCATTCGGCCGGATGCTAGTGGGGCGAGGCCACGTATGCAAACGCCTCTATTTGTCCCGAGCGGCCGGGCAGGGATTACTCGGCGCGGAAAATCAGGTGGCTGCTAAATCAGACGGTTGTCCCCGTCCACTGCGTCAATTCGCCGGGCACTCAAAGGAGCTCGTCGGAGTTTCCGCGATTGGGCATTTCGCCCGCTGTATTACTTCACGGAGGCACTTGTGATGATCGGCAGGCCTGGTTCGGCGATTGTTTTGATCGCGGCTCTTGGCATGGGAGGCGCACTTGCGCAGCAGACGTCGCCCACCCAGCAAGGGACGCCTCCGGCGGCTCAGCAGCAGGCCGGCATTTCGGCCGAGCAGGCCATGCAGATCGCCCGTGATGAGGGGATGGTCACCGTCGAAGAGATCGACCGCGAGGGGAGCTACTGGGAAGTTGAAGGCCGTGATGCCCAGGGGCGCGAGATCGAGGTGAAAATCGATATTGCGAGCGGGCGTGTGCTTAAGGTCGAACGCGACTGAGCGGCGCCGAGGTGATCACACTGTAGCGACGTCTCCTGATCGTAGTTTCCGGCAATACTTTCCGCTGGCATAATCGGGCGCGCAGATCGACCTCCAGACTCAGAGGAGTAGTGAGATGAAGACGCGCGCCGCCGTAGCGTTTGAACCGGGCAAGCCGCTCGAAATCGTCGAGCTCGACCTCGAGGGGCCAAAGGAGGGGGAGGTCCTTGTCGAGATCAAGGCAACCGGTATCTGCCACACCGACGACTTTACGCTGTCGGGTGCCGATCCGGAGGGTTTGTTCCCTGCAGTGCTTGGGCACGAGGGGGCTGGCATTGTGGTTGACGTCGGGCCGGGGGTGACCAGCGTCAAGAAGGGTGACCACGTCATCCCGCTTTACACGCCGGAATGCCGGAACTGCCCATCCTGTCTCTCGCGTAAGACGAACCTCTGCACGGCGATCCGCGCGACCCAGGGCCAAGGCGTCATGCCCGACGGCACCAGCCGGTTCTCCTATGAAGGCCGGATGGTGCACCATTACATGGGCACGTCGACCTTCTCGAACTTCACCGTGCTGCCGGAGATCGCGGTGGCGAAGATCCGCGAGGACGCGCCGTTCGATAAGGTCTGCTACATCGGTTGCGGCGTGACCACCGGCATCGGCGCTGTGATCAACACGGCGAAGGTGGAACCCGGCTCCACGGCGATCGTCTTCGGCCTCGGCGGTATCGGCCTCAACGTCATCCAGGGACTCAGAATGGTCGGTGCCGACATGATCATCGGCGTCGACATCAACCCCGCCAAAAAGGAGTGGGGTGAGCGTTTCGGCATGACCCACTTCGTCAATCCGAAGGAAGTCGAGGGTGATCTCGTCGCTTATCTCGTCAACATGACGAAGCGTGGGGCCGACCAGATCGGCGGCGCTGACTACACCTTCGACTGCACCGGCAACGTGGACGTCATGCGCACCGCGCTCGAGTGTGCTCACCGCGGATGGGGCCAGTCGATCATCATCGGTGTTGCCGGCGCAGGCCAGGAAATCCGCACACGGCCCTTCCAGCTCGTCACCGGCCGCGTCTGGAAAGGCACGGCGTTCGGCGGTGCCAGAGGCCGTACGGACGTGCCCAAGATCGTCGACTGGTACATGGAAGGCAAAATCCAGATCGACCCGATGATCACGCATACGCTTCCGCTCGAGCGCATCAACGAGGGGTTCGAGCTGATGCACAAGGGCGAGAGCATCCGCAGCGTCGTGATCTATTGAACCCGCTACCTCCGCTGCCAAACCTTTTCCCGGACCAGGATTAACCTCCGTCACTGGTCCGGGATGTGCCTATTTCCAGCAGGTGGAACCGTCGGAGGGCTGAGGGGTTTGTTGGAAAACGAATCCTTTCATCTGCCGTTCATGTTCAGGCCAAGATGTTGACTAGCTCAGGATCACGCAGAGCTTGTTTCGGAGGATCCTTCATGTCCCTGCGTTTGCTGATGGCTGGGCTAGTGGTCTCACTGCCCTTGGCAAGCTTGTCGGTGGCCAACGCCGCTGATCTCTACGCTCCGTACGGACGCGGCTACTCGGGCTCGCCATACGATGATCCGCGCTATGCGGACATCTACCGTCCGAAGCCGTCCTATCCACCGGTTGAGGAGTGGACCGAGGAGTACGAGGAGGAGGAGTACTCTGAGCGGTTTGGGAAGTACGATCCACCGCCGCCCAAGTGGAAGCGAGACTACTATAAGCCGAAGAAGGCGGCCCTGCCGCCGGTCTGCCTGCCGCCTCATGAGATCCGTCGCATCCTCATCCGCGACGGGTGGTCGGACTTCCGAAAGATTGAGGTCGAAGACGACGTGGCATTTGCGATCGCCCGGCGGCCGAACGGCACCCTCTACCGGATCGAGGTCGACCGCTGCGATGGCGAGATCGTTCGCGCCGAGCGGCTAGACGTGGAAAACGACCACGCCTGGTCGCGTGACAGGTTTGCTCCGTTATACTGAGAACATGATATGTCAGCCGGCCGGTCCCGCCGAGCTGGCTGACACGCTACCTGGACTCCAACCCTAGAAGTCGCGCGTTCCGTCTCAGCCCGCGACAAGGATGACCCGCGCACCGTTATGGAACTCGTAGCTCTCGCAAGGAACCCCGTTCCCAGTGGGGCTATCGTCGGGGCTTTCGCAGGCTACGATGGCAATCCCATGCGCTATGCCCTTTGGGAGCCGACGCGCGGCTCCACGCGGGGCACGGTTTGCGTCTTCACAGGCCGCAGCGAGTTCATCGAAAAATATTTCGAGGTCGTAGCTGATCTGCGCCGCCGCGGCTTTGCCGTGGCCATCATGGATTGGCGCGGGCAGGGAGGCTCGTACCGTCCGCTTCGTAATCCTCGGAAGGGGTGGGTGCGCAGCTTTTTCGAGTACGATCGAGATCTTTACTGCTTCATCGAGCGGGTGGTGGCGCCAAATTGCCCCCGGCCGTTTTATGCGCTCGCCCACTCCATGGGCGGCCACATTCTGTTGCGCGTTGCCAGTCAGCCGGCGTGTCCCTTCGACCGAATCACGGCGGTCGCCCCGATGCTCCGCTTTCATGACAGCAAGGTCGGCATTTCGCAGAACGTCGCCCGTTGGTACGCGGCCATCGGCACGATGCTGGGATTTGGCCGTTCCTACGTACGTGGTGGCTCCGACGACAGTGCCGATCCAGTCGTGTTTGAGGGCAATCCACTGACGTCCGATCCGAACCGGTTCGCGCGCAATCGGGCTCTGATCGATGCCGCGCCGCATCTTCTCCTCGGCGCTCCAACTATCGGATGGCTCCACGCAGCCTATAAGTCGATGGCGATGCTCAATGAGCCGTCCTATGCCGACAGGATCCGCGTGCCTCTCATGATCGCCATCGCAGGCCGGGACCGGGTCGTCGATTCCCAGGCGACCGAGGCTTTTGCCGCGCGTGTGAAACTCTGCACGACAATCATGCTCCCGCTCGCCCGGCACGAAATCCTGCAAGAGTGCGACGACATCCGCTCGCGCTTCTGGGCAGCGTTCGACGCCTATCTCGGGGTCGAGCCCGTCGTCTGAGCCGTCGTCAGGCAAGGAGTGCCAGAGCTTCCTCGTGCAGGCGCGGATCGCCGGTCGCCACAATGCGGCCGCCACGGATGGCCGGCTCACCTTCCCATGTGGTGACACGGCCGCCGGCGCGCTCGATGATCGGAATCAGCGGGATGATGTCGAAGGGCTTGAGGCCTGTTTCGACCACAATGTCGATCATCCCTGCCGCCAGCAGGCAGTAGGAATAGCAGTCGCCGCCGTACCGAACGAACCGGACACGCTCCTTGATGGCTTTGAAACCACGCTGGTCTTTCGCGGACTTGAAGAGGTGTGGGTCCGTTGTCGTGAACATCGCATCTGCCAGGCTGGGGCAGCTGCGCGTCTTGAGACGGCGTTCCTTGCCGTCGGCTCCACGGAAGAACGTAGCCTTCTCCCCTGACCAGAACCGCTCGCGCGTGTAGGGCTGGTCCATTAGCCCGACCATGGGGGTGTCCCCATCCATCAGCCCGATGAGCGTTCCCCAGAGCGGCATGCCGAGGATGAAGGCCCGCGTGCCGTCGATGGGATCGACAACCCATCGCATCCGTGCGTCAGGGTTGCGGTGGCCGTATTCCTCGCCTTCCAGCCCATGATCGGGAAAGCGGGTCGCGAGGGCCTTACTGATCGCCCGTTCCGCAGCGCGGTCCGCCGCGGTTACCGGGTCAAAACCGCTGTCGGCCTTGTTGTCGATACGGATGCGTCGGCGGAAATGGGGGAGGATGGCTGCGCCGGCAAGGTCGGCAAATTCGTGAGCTGCGTTGATGTACTCTGCGATTTTCGCGCGCGTGGTCATGTATCCCCCCGCTTCCTCAATCCCTTCGGCGCATCCCCAATCGATCTGATCGCCGCCAATCGTTTACGCGAGGCGCTGGCGATCGGGTAGATGCCCAATTGCACAAGTGTTGCCAACAAATCACGCCTTGGCGGTGATTGAGGTCGGCTCTACTACCTGTGCTTGCAGCGACTCGCGAACTTCAGCATTCTTATCATTGTGATCTGCGCGGATGTTTCGCACGATCGCAGCCCACCTTGGGCGATTCCTCCCTAGACTTGGCCGTTCCAAGTGAGCGGCCTTTTTTCATTTGCGCTCTACCCTGCCGGTTGTTACAGGCCGGTGGGCCCTGCTGTTAACAGTTAAGCAGTCACGTCTTTGCTGCTCTGCAAAAAACGCAGTTGTTTTTTGTGCGGTGCACCTCTAATTATTGCGGTGCGGCGGGCGAGCGAGGCTCGCTCCCCGCAGCCCTCCTTGGGCGTTTCCTCCCTAGACTTGGGCCGTTCGGAGACCCGGACGGCCCCTTTTTTGTCTGCATGGCTGATCAGCCGGACGCCCCCTTGTATCCCAGCTTTGATGAGTTAACTAAACCGGGCGCTTGAGGGCAGCCCCTGCGCTGGTGTTTGTTCCACCAATTGCGACGTTTCGTTCCAAATTTGGGGCTTGAAACAGGTGGGGGCCATCCTCATACTTATGCGCGTGAGTTCGGTGCTTCCACCGGGTTCACAGCCCTCCTTTGGGCGTTTCCTCCCTAGACTTGGGCCGTTCGGAGACCCGGACGGCCCTTTTTTCTTGGCCGGTCAGGGACTAACGCTGGCACCAGGGGCCTAGCGAGCCCACGCCGGACCAGCCTTGCTTAGATGCAGGGCTGAGGGCTACTCAGCCGCCGCGCGCGGCGCGAGAATGGGCGGCAGCTCTGCAAAGATTCGAGCCATTATCTGGGTCAGGTTGCGCTTCAGGCGGTCGAAACCGGCCGTACGGGTCAGCTTGGTCTCGTTCAGATAAAGGCCGCGGTTAATTTCGATCTGTAAGGCGTGAATGCCTTTGAACGGCCGTCCGTAGTGCTCGGTTATGAAACCACCGGCGTATGGGCGGTTGAGCTGAACCTGGTAACCACAGTGGGTAATGATCTCCCGGAACAGGCGGGTGACCTTTGCATCGCAGGAGGCTCCGAACCGATCGCCAATCACGAAATCCGGTCGCCCGCCGCTAACGTGGTTCATGGATGCCGACGGCATCGAGTGGCAATCCACCAGGATCGCCACCCCGAAACGGCGGTGCGTTCTCTCCAGCAGCTCGGCTATTCGCGCGTGGAACGGCTTGTAAAGCCGCTCGATGCGTTCCATGGCAACACCGAGCGGCAACGGCTCGCGATAGATTTCCTCGCCGTCGGCAACGATCCGCGCCAATGTCCCGAGGCCCCCTGCGACGCGCATCGTTTGCGTGTTGGCGAAAGCGGGAAGCGGCTCGTCGAACAGCTCCGGGTCGAGCTCATATGGTTCGCGGTTCACGTCCAGATACGCGCGCGGGAAACGTGCCGCGATGAGAGGTGCTCCCAGCGAGGCGACATCGCCGAACAGTTCGTCGACGAAGCAGTCCTCCGACTTGCGCAAGGTGTGCGCGTCGAGCCGTGAACGCTCGAGAAAGACCGTTGGGTAGATGTTGCCCGAATGCGGAGAGCAGAAGACGAACGGGGACGTCTGTTCAACAGGTTCGATGACGACGTACGGTGGCGTCAGTTCGGCCAGAATGCAGGCTCTCTCGCGTTGGGGCATGTTCGTCGAAAGTGATCAGCTATCGGTCACACTGTGCAGCATGCAGGGCGTCGGGTCCATGGGACAAGAGGCGTTGTCCCATGTTTCGAAATGCTGTTCGAAACGTCGATCCGGATCACGGAGACGCTGCTCGCCGCTCGCAAGATTCATTTCTCGTTTACCCAAATGGCGCCAGATTCAGCTGGCACGTGGGCTTGCTTGCCCATAATGTGTTTTTCCTCGGAACATTACGAACGACGATGACTGCTAAGCCTTCGCGTTTGCCGGTTGGACGCATTCTGTTGGCCGAGGATGACGACTCCATGCGCGGTTTCCTCGAGCGGGCGCTTACGCGGGCGGGCTACGACGTCATTTCGTTCTCCAACGGGGCAGCGGCTTACGAGCGGTTGAAGGAGGAGCCCTTCTCCTTGCTTTTGACCGACATCGTCATGCCTGAGATGGACGGCATCGAGTTGGCACGCAGGGCCAGCGAGCTCGATCCCGATCTCAAGATCATGTTCATCACCGGCTTCGCGGCCGTCACGCTCAATACGGACGGCAACGCGCTCAAGGATACGCGCGTACTATCGAAGCCGTTCCATTTGCGGGATCTGGTGCGCGAGGTCGATCGGCTGCTCGCGGCCTGAAAAGTACGTTTCCGCCCGGCCCATTCGGCGCTGCTTTCCGCCAAAACGATAAAGCCGGCGCATCGGCCGGCGTGATGAACTCGCGCTAGAGACTCGTCAGCATTTCTTCAGCGACGCAGAGACCTCGCGGATGTAGTCGGCGCGTGCTGGGGTGACCTTCACCAACTGCTCGCACCGTGATCCTGCGATGATCATCCGAGCCTGGAAGAATTGGCCGGTCAGTACGACATCGAAGCCGCCGTCTTTCACCACACCTGAAACTGTCCCGTTCAAGCCGGTGTAGATGTTGTCCTGCCAGCGCCCGACCACCCGATCGCCGCGCAACTCAAGATGCGTTCTGGCATCGAGCTTGTAGTTTGCGCTTGAGCAGCGCAGGTTCTGCTGGAGCCGGGTGGGGCTTCCCTGAGGGATGTAGGTCACCACGCATTTGAAGCTTTCGGCCGGGCCCGAACCTGGCTTCACGATACCATGGCCCGACCAGCGGCCTGCGAGGCCGGAGAAGGTGTTCGGCAAGTTGCTAGTTGCCCAGGAGGTGGCGCTCAGGCCCATGAGGCTGGCGGCAGCCAATGCGGCGGCAAGCGAACGCGAACAGGTCGCCATGGGTTGTAACTCTCCTTGATCGATCCCGGCACCACTGGCTGAAGGACTTCTGCTTTGGACTAAGCTGGGATCAGCCGCTTCCCGTGAGACCCTGACGGAGGCGGACTATCTCCGCGAAATCCGGCGGTTTGTTGTTCCTTCAACTCCAGCGATTTCATCCGGAACGAATCGGCCCGCTCAGGCGATAAGCGTGCAAGCTATTCTGGAGAGCGGCTCTTATGGCGAGCGATCGAGAGAAGGCTGGCATGAACCCTGGCGACGTGGCACCTCCCGGGACGCCGGGAACCGGCGAGGACGTATGTCCCGTCTGTCACGGCACGGGGCGCATCAGCAATCGGCCCTGCGAGAACTGCGGCGGATCGGGCAAGGTCATCCAGGGGATCGGAGGCGCCTGACCGGCGGTCAGTCTGTTTGCCGCACCGGCTGGAAAACGCGACTTGCGGCGCACAACCCGCTTGCAGCGCGCGCCCGGACCGGCTAGGAAGCTGACATCTCAAGGGCGCGTAGCTCAGCGGTAGAGCACTACCTTGACATGGTAGGGGTCACAGGTTCGATCCCTGTCGCGCCCACCATCAATCGGCGTTTTGAGATAACTTCTTTCCCTTCGTTCCTGAAGCTGCGCCCAACGGTCGAAACATGCGCCGGTAGGCGCCAGGGGTAAGCCCGGTCGTGCGCTTGAACACCCGCCGAAAGAATGCCGGGTTTTCATAGCCGACCAGCGCAGCAATCTCATCCGCCGTACTGTTCCCGGTTTCCAGTAAACGTTTGGCCTCCTCGATACGAAGGTTCTGAGCGTAGGTAATCAGCGTTGATCCTGTGGCAACCTTGAAGCGTCGTTTGAGGCTGCGCTCAGGAATTCCACACTCTTTCACCACGGCTGCGACGGCGTGAGGCTCCCGGTAATGCGCGGCGAGCCAGCCTTCAGCCTTTCGCACGATGGAATCCGCGTGGGGTTGTCGGCGTACGAGACTGGCATACGGAAGCTGCCCTTCCCCGTGCCATTTGAGCAGGTAGACCTTGGCGATGCGTAACGCTTCGCCGGGACTGCAATGACGCGAAATGATGTGGATGGCGAGGTCATGCCAGGATGTCGTGCCGCCAGCCGTCACGATGCGCCCCGTTGGATCTGCAATGACGAGATTGGGCGCGGGATTGAACTTTACTTTGGGAAAGTTCCTCCGCAACAAGTCCTGGTAGCCCCAGTGAGAGGTCGCCTCGCGGCCATCAAGCAGCCCGGCGGCTGCGAGCAACACCGAGCCGGAACAAGCCGAGTAGATCGAGCTGCCGCTTTCGTAGCAATGGCGCAGCCACTGTTTCACGCCCGAATGGCGATCTCGGATGTCATCAGTCGGGGCCAGCCATAGCTCCGGCACGATCACCACATCCGGCGCGCGCGCTTGCGCGATCGTGACATCGGGACTGACCGGTATGCCATTACCGCAGCGAAACGGCCGCTCTTCCGGAGATACGATACGCGGTCGGATCAGTGGAAGACCCGGCTCCTCGCCCACAAGTTCCCGCCATATCGTCCCGGTGGCCGCGAGGACGTCGAGCATGCCGTAAAGTGCCGAGCCGGCCGTCTCCGGCAGCGCCAGGATCAAGGCGTCGACGGCAGCTGAGTTTCTCATGAACAAGGGGTCTCTGTTTGTGGCACGAATGGATCGATTTTAGCAAGAATGGCACTACTGAGAATCTCTCCTCTGACCTAGTTTCCAACCCTGTCGCGGCTCCTTTTGGGAATGCCGCTTCTAATCAGAGGAGATCGATCATGAGCACTACTCAATCTGCAGTCGCTGAAAGTCCGGTTATCATCAACGGCCTCGATGTCAACGCTGCCCTCGCAACAATCGCCGCTATCAAGGCCGACAAGAGCCTCGCAAAATTTCAGTTTCGTGCCCGCAATACCTGGATCAATGGCGGAGAGAATCGTTCGGTGATCCGCGATTTCTATGGCGCTGGCCGGGAAGACAACTCGCGCAGCACGTCTTTCGAATTCACCAACGGCGAGCCGCCGGTCCTGCTTGGAAACAACGAGGGCGCAAACCCGGTCGAGTTCCTGCTGCACGCCCTTGCTGGCTGCGTAACGACCACCTTTGTCTTGCATGCCATGGCGCGCGGGATTGTCATCAGGGAAT